>NZ_JBQTGJ010000025.1:0-52766 GCF_052400685.1 Geofilum sp. OHC36d9 | reverse complement strand
CCAGTATGATGTTTTATGTTTGTATCCCATTCAAGTAATGTTGTAAAATCTGTCAAGCTAATTTAGGATATTACATTGCAACTTTTCGGTTACCTGTTCCAATTTTTCGGGTGTCTGTTCTAACTTTTCGGTTATCTGTTCCAACTTTTCAGGTGTCTATTCCAACTTATCGGTCGTCTCTTCCAATTTTTCGGTTACTTGTTCCAACTTTTCGGTTAGCTGTTCCAACTTTTCGGTTAGCTGTTCCAACTTTTCGGGTGTCCGTTCCAACTTTTCGGTTAGCTGCTCTAACTTTTCGGGTGTCTGTTCCAACTTTTACGAAGCTTATTACACCGTTGACGATGTCTGTTACATCTTTTACGGCGCGTATAACACGGGAGCATTCACAATTCTCTGTGCGTTAATGCGCTCAAGTGTATAAATTTTGGATTAATCGGATTTATTCCAGGAAAAAAGACGGGCTGAGTAGCCCAAACGGATTGAGGCCCTTTTACCAAGTAAATAGCGATTAGGATATCCATTATCCGGAATGCGACAGGAACAGGTCTGATAGTCAGAGTAAGCAAAGAAGATAAAACGACTGCATTATGCTTGTACTAAAAAAGTGTCTGTACCATAGGAAACTCATATTTTCCCGGGACTTCGCAAGCCTTAAACATAAACTTACCAGCGTAAACAGACGCCTTTATGGATAACAGGCACCTCTACACGAGAGAAAATAAAAATTAAATGCTATTGACAGTCATTTTAACTATCAATAGCATAAAATATCGTTCATGTTAAACAGTACACCAATCGAAGTCAACGTCTGTTCGTATGCCATTTACGCCAACAAACGCGCATCCTGATATTGAGGTTTAAACAATTTTGTCAGGACGTCTTTCACTTCATCTTCAGCAGGATTGATATCAAAAATATGATCGGGCTTCATGTAAGTCACTTCTTTCTCACGCAAAAAACGTTTTTCACCGCCGCCTGTAATATTCAACATAATGACCGCGTCTTTGGCAACACGACCTGCTTTAACTTCACTTATTAATGAAGCCACAGCCACAGCTGCGGCTTGATGCACGTCATTACCTTCTAAGGAAAGGAACAAATCAGCAGCAGCTTCGAGTTCCTGGTTTGTAACGGCCAACACATCCCCCCCGGCATCGTTTAAGGCATCGTATAAGCCACCCGTCACAGGATATGGCGGCTTTCGGTTTGAAAGTACTTTACCCAAAATTTCTTCAACCTGCCGACGTGCCAAATCGGGATCGAGTGGTAACATTTCACGAGATCCGGCCTTCCAGGCATCATGAATAGGCAGGAAAGGCGCATTTTGCGACACCATCAGCTGCATTTTATGACGGCCAAAGCGGCCATCAACAATCAAACGTTCATTGGCCTCCCAGGCAGAGATGGCACCAGTACCACTTCCCACAGCCTGAAAATAATAGTCGGGAATTCGCCCAATAAAATGAGCCGCCGACAGAACAGTCGTGCCCATGCCGTCGCGCCGGGCAACATTTTTAGCGCCACCTTCACCAAAGAAACCGGGAATATTACATGCCGTATTTGATAAGGCAATGGCATCAAAATAATCGCTTCCAGTACGGGTTGCCACTAACCGGACATGCGGTTTAATGGGACTATCGAACCACATGGCATCCAGATTATCTTCGGGGACGCACAATAGCAAAGGGATATTATTATCGGAGCATACACGTGCAAAGGCCCGAGCCGTATTACCGGCAGAAGCCACGACCAAAACACCTTTATGATTATCTTCCAACCGGCCTCCCACGGCAAACGCTTCGGTTTCCTTGAAGGAACAAGTACGCATATTAGCGCCTTTTTCAGGCCAGTATCCACTAAAAGTAATATATAAATTATCAAGCCCTAAATGGGCAGCCAAACCTTCACTTTTATAAGTCACCGGTGCCGAAGAACCGGCCAGATAACGCTGAACGGGCAGCCAGTCAGCAAAACGAAAAATACCCATCGACTCATCTCTCACATTCAGTTGCACTTCTTCATAAACAGCACGAATCAACGTAGGGTCATCTTCTCCGGGGGCATCCAGAGTCCATCCCTTGTCGCTAAATTGTTGTCCGGTCTTCACCGATTGCAATAAGTACTGAGTAGGTCGAAAATCAATATCCATAATACATAACATTTTACTATGCCAAAAATAATGTATTATGCGCAATGATTTTTAGGTATAAATACCCATTTAGAGACGACTTAGATAATCCAAAACGCGGAACAAAATGAGATTATTACCATGTACATACTTAACGCCATTAAACATTTGCGTCTCAGAATCAACAAATTCACCGGCTGTTTTAAGCTCATCCAGGCCATTGTTAATCATCAAACGCAAACTATCGGGTGTTGTTTCGAGATGAAACTGAAGCCCCATGACCTTTTCGGCAAACAAAAAAGCCTGATTTTGGCAGGCCTCCGATTTTGCCAAATGAATGGCCCCCAGGGGCAAATCAAAGGTATCGCCATGCCAGTGAAAAACGACCGCTGAAGCCTCATTGAGTTCCAATATCTGCTGCATAGTATCATCCAACTGTATGGGAAACCAACCTATTTCCTTCTGCGCATTGGGAAAAACGCGGGCGCCCAAAACGTCGGCAATCAGCTGAGCGCCGAGACAGATTCCGAGGACAATTTTTCCGTGATCGATACATTGACGAATAAATATTTTTTCGTCAGGGAGCCATGGAAAATCTTTCACATCATAAATGCCCATGGGTCCGCCCATCACCAAAAGCATATCCAAAGTCTGTAAATCGGGCAGCGCATGGCCTTTGTACAAATGGCTATAAGAAACGGCTGCACCGTTGACCTCTGCCCAATCAAGCACAGCGCCAGGCCCTTCGTAAGGAACATGCTGAATACAATGAATCCTTAATTTTTTCATCTGAGTGTAATTTGTTTTTCAGTTGTCATATGAAACTCGTCAGGATAATCATACTTCTGTGTGTGAATCCATTCCCATGGCTCGTTTCATATGATTAAATTTATCTTTCAATGGTCATATGGAACTCTCGATGAATTTTAATCATTCTCCTGTGTGTATTTTAGAATGCTAAAATTCATGTTCGTTTCATATGATTAACACTATTGTCCGGTAAAAAATAGATTCTCTATTTAAGTGCTCAAGCCGCACGGGCTTTTACTTTTTTTCAACAGCAAAAAAAAGTAAACAAAAAATGCCGCCGCTGCAAGTAATTTCCTAAAAATCAATTTCATTGTCTAAAATCCGGGAACTCGCTTCGCTCAAACAGCCCGGATTTCTTTACGCCAATAAAATTGATTTTCTTAACGGAAATTTCTTGAGGCGGAAAGCAACCCCAATATCTCCTAAAATCTCTGACTATCACATTGGATCTGGGTTCTAATCATTTCTCTAAATTTTTACCGGACACCAATGTATGATTAAATTAAATTTTCAAAAGCCATATGGAACTCGCCACAATTAATCATCCTCCTGTGTGTAAATCCATTCCCATGGCTCGTTTCATATGTAATGGCTATTATCCGGTAAAAGTAAATTTTTCATTTATGTGCTCAAGCCGCACGGGCTTTTACTTTTTTTACTCATTGAAGTTTTTTATTTCAAAGGAATTCGTGATCCGCTTCGCACATGATCAGAGGTATCAAAAAAAGCCATCCCTAACAGAGACGGCCTTTCAAGAATACTAACAGAAAATCATTATTTCGATTTATACACCCATACAGAGCTAAAACGACTCTGGCGGCGATAATTATTCATCACTTTAACAGCCTGATCGAAATCCTCAAACGACTCAAGTGCCACCCTGAAATGGCCTTTTCCATCATTTAAAACTTTAACACTATCGAAGCCCTGGTTCATCAATGCAGAAGAGACCGCCCGGGCCTTTGCGCTTTGTTTAAGGCTTGCAGCAATAATATGATAACGGGCCTTAGCCTTCGGTTCAGCAACAATTGGCTGAGCCTCCTTCATCACAAGGGGGACATCAGACACATCAGGTTGCACGGCAGGCATCTCAGCAACTACCGAAGGAATAAACGTTGTTGCAAATCCGGCCTGTTCCATTTGGGGCATTTTCAACTCAGTGGTTGTCAGCAAAAAGAAACAAGCCATTAATGCAGCCACTGCGGCCCAATGACGTGGTGATCGGCTACGCAATAAAGCAGACACCTTCACCTCACGATCCATGCGCACGACATAACGATAATCAACGGGTTCAAAATGGAAGGAAGACAACCCGAAAGCATCCGGCAAAAAAGCATTTACCTCTTTTGGCGTAAATAACAAATTACCGATGGCATCACCACGCAGCGTTCCAATCTCGCCCAATTCAACCGCTTCGCCATTAAAAATACGAACCTTCAAATCGGCGACAAAATTTTTAATTTTTTCGGCAGCAGAGGCATAACTGATCTCTTCGTAGCGTGCTATATGATTGGTGAGCAACCCGTCGTTATGCAAGAGACTGCGATTAAATCCTATCTCCTTGACCGGCGGCAAAAACAAATGCTTTTCCTCATCCACGGCAGCACTCTTCTGGTTGGCCACAAAGCCTCCCAAACCGGGAACAATTACACAGTCATGGTAATGCAATAGATGCGATATATAGTCAATCATAATGGTCATATTTGCAAATGTAAGAAAATTTAATGGCCCATGCATACTCAATTTGTTAACAACCGTTGATAAATTGTTGACAACTTTTACGTCTTCCTGACCACCCAAAACACTAAAAACTAAAAATCAAACCATTGTTCAGTACGCTCCCCGGAAAAGACTCTCCTTTTGGTTGTATTTTATTTCTTACAGCCACACTCAACACTCATGTAATAATCACCCCCATTTATAAAAATCATAAACCGGCGAAACCAAACAGTTGATGATAATCTTTATCGAGTGTTTATAATTTGATTTTTACGGTCACATGGAACTCACCGGAATTAATCATTTTCTTGTATGTGTGAAATACCAAAGTTAAAATCGCGACTTTATGAACAGGTACTAATGATTGAGGGGGTGACTTAAGGTCACCCCCTCAATTATCAAAATTATAGTAACCCAGAGTTTGCCAGAAAGCTAAAACACTATGTTACGCCAGCACTAAAGAAACTCATTCACAACAAAAAAGATATCTCATCCGAATTTCTAAAACCTAAAAAATAAACGAATTTGTCATCGAAGTTTCTTATTGCTGTTACTTCATTTAAAAGTTAAATAAATTACTCAACGATAAATTCATCCACATCAATGTACCCTTTGAGTCCCAACTCTTTTTCAGCGATGGCAAAAAGCCCCACTTTAGCACCTATCCACATGCCTTCACTAGCCATCACACTTTCACCCAATGGTAAAAAGGTCTCGCCATCAATACTGTAGTAAAAAGAACTTTCACCACCATTCTTGACAGCCACACGTAAATAAATTTCGCTCACATTCACCCCGGCTGTTTCAACCACTTTTTCGGGATTACTACGACGCGCCTCAATTGAAGCAGTATTTTTAATACGATACTGACCTTTTCTTTTCTCCACTTCCAAAGTAAAAATATTGTATCCCATGACCACTAAGCCAGCCCTCTCATTTTCACGCAATCCGGCAAAATCCACTTTGGCAGTGGCCGTAAAAACGGGAGCAGGGAATTTCTGAAGGAACAAGTTAGGTGCCTCCCAAAGATTAAGCATATATTCACGCACAAACAGACTTTTAAGTCTCAAGTACCCTTCTCTATCGGTGGTTGAATACCAATTATTATAGAAATTAGCATGCCACTGCCATTGTAAACCGTAGCCATCGTTAAAGTCATCGTTGACAGGCAGAGATGTAATTTTGAAATCACCTTTAATCTTCGGTTTTTTATGCACTAAAACAGGTTCTCCAACACCATCCTTATCATCATCAGAACCTATCACAGGCCAGTCTTTGACCCATTTAACAGGTTGTAAGTAAACCACCCGTCCGTAAACACCCTGATCCTGAAAATGCATAAACCAGCCGTCGCCATTATCAAGTTCTACATATCCTCCCTGGTGGGGCCCATTAATATTAGTATTACCCTGCGCCATCACAATTCGGTCTTCGTAAGGGCCAAAAATATTTCTGGACCGCATAACCACCTGCCAACCGGTTGAAACACCTCCAGCCGGGGCAAAGATATAGTAATAACCATTACGTTTATACAATTTAGGGCCTTCCATTGTAGGATGTTTCGGTTTACCATCGAACACAATGGTACCGTCATCAATCACTTTATCGCCTTCGGGCGACAGTTCATGAATTTGCAGCAAATGCTTCACCCCTGCCCGACTGCGAGCGAAGGCATGAACCAGATACATTTTGCCATCTTCATCCCATAGTGGACATGCATCAATGTTACCCATTGCCTTTTTTACCAGCACCGGGTCACTCCACTCTCCCTCGGGGTTGGTGGTCTTAATCATATAAATGCCCCTATCAGGATCGCCCCAATAAATATAAAATACGCCATTGTGCCACCGAATAGAAGGGGCCCACACGCCATTGCCATGTTGAGGCTTATCAAAAGCGTTATCGGGGAATCGGGGCAACGCATAATTGACCAACTGCCAGTTTACCAAATCCTTTGAATGCAAAACAGGCAAACCAGGGAAACAGTTAAACGAAGAAGCGGTTAAATAAAAATCATCGCCTACCTTCACAACATCGGGATCAGAAAAATCCTGATAAATAACCGGGTTTTTATAGGTTCCGTCACCATTATCGGGGGTCCAAACACCATGGTTTTCAGATTGAGCACTAAGTCCCACCATGATCAAGGTTAGTCCGGCAATAAAAATAATTGTTTTCTTCATGTCGTTACTTACTTAAAACTGTGAATATCAAAATACCAATTATTGTTTTCCGTCATTAGAAACGGAAATTTTTCGAGCCTTATACACTGAAGGTGCTTCGCCAAAAAGTTGTTTAAAACATTTGCTAAAATACCTCGGATCGTTAATGCCTACCATGTAGGATATTTGAGTCATATTATACTGACCCGTTTCAATGAGTTGTGCAGCACGTTTCAATCTCATTTCCCTAATATATTCGATGGGAGCCAGTCCTGTCAACGACTTCAATTTCTTAAAAAACACCGAACGACTCACATTCATTTCAGAGACCAAATCTTCAACAACCAATGCACCATTATCAATATTTTTTTCCATCACAGCCTTTAAATCAGACAAAAACTTCTCATCGAGTCTGGTGACCTCCGGAATTGAAGGATTCAAATACTCAGTAAAACTAAAGTTGTGATTAGCAAGTTGTAATTTTTTACGCTGGTCCAACAAATTACGGATACGCGATTGTAAATAAACCATACTAAACGGCTTGGTAATATAATCATCAGCCCCTTTATCAATTCCTTCGAGCCGGCTCTCAAGGTTTACTTTTGCCGACAGAAGGACAAACGGGATATGTGAAGTTTCGATATTGGATCGAATGAGTTTAAGGAATTCAATGCCATCCATCAGGGGCATCATAACGTCGCTGATAATAAAATCGGGCGTCATTTTAAGAGCCAGTTCCATTCCTTCCTTTCCATTGGCAGCCTCAAAAATCTCAAATTCATCCTGCAGCGATTCTCTAATAAACAAGCGGACATCCTCATTATCTTCAACTATCAGCAGAGAATGACGGGCCGTCAGACCATCATCATCGAGCGGCGAGTTGGTCGCATCTACACTAGCGTCATCTGCAAGGCAAGTCTGACTCTCCAATTCAATAACCGGCTCGACAATTTCAGTACCTGGCTCAAAATGATCCCTCCCCTTGGGTAGTAAAATCGAAAAAGTAGTACCTCTCGTTTCACCTTTGGCAACTGTTACCTTACCATGATGCAACTCCACCAGCTTTTTCACTATTGACAATCCAATACCAGAGCTATCCTTTTTGGGTCTATTACAATCGCTAAGGTTTTCGAATCGTAAAAAAGCCGATTCAACAAAATCATCTGCTATTCCGATTCCGTCATCCGAAATATCGATCCGTACCCAATTACCGGCATCCAAAATATACAATTTCACAAACAGCCCTGCATCCAGATACTTAAAAGCATTCGACAACAAATTGAATATTATCTTCTCCAGCTTATCAACATCGACCCAAAGTCGGAGTTCATCGCAACTACACTCCAGTGAAAACTCGACGTTTCTTTCCATCGCCGTCAACCTGAAGTTATCCATGACTCTGGAAACAAATGAAACAATTTCAATATTTTCTATTTTCAATTTAGCGGGTATCTGCTGTAGTTTGACAAAATCGAGGACCTGATTAACCATCTCAAGCAACCGCGTACTATTTTTAGCCACCATCGAAAGCTTATTTCTGACCACTTCGGGCAACGAATTAATTTTCATCACCTGTTCAAGCGGCCCGGTAATAAGAGTCAGCGGAGTTCTCAGTTCATGCGAGATATCGGTAAAAAAATTAAACTTCATTTCGGCCAATTTATGTTCCATTTCAACCTTATTACGCAACCGATAAATTGTAAAAAAGATATAAATTGAAACAGAAGTAATTGATGCCACAAACAAAAAATAGATAAGATAAGCCCAGGGAGTTTCCCAAAAAGAGGGCAGAATAACAATACTCAACTGTCTTTCATTGTCAACCCAGGTGCCATCTCCATTGGTCGATTTAACCCTTAAAAGATATTTGCCATGCGGCAATTTGGTATAATGTACCAACCGCTGGTGGTCCAAAAACTTCCATTCGCTATCAACCCCTTCCAGAATAGCAGCATATTTAACCGATTCAGGAAATTTAAGGTCGAGCGCCGCAAATCCAACAGAAAAAATATTTTGATTATGTTTCAGAACAATCTCGTTCTGCATATCAAGATGCTGGGAAAGAACAGAGCCGGGATCAACTTTAACTTTGCGGTTAAACAGTCTCAGGTCGGTAAAAACCAAAGGCGGCACAAACCCATCTTTTTGAATGGAGTCCGGATGAAAGAACAGCACACCCTGACTGGTTCCAAACCACAACTTTCCAGATTTATCGATACAATTAGCAGCCTCAGAGAAGCTCAGATACCGCAAATAATCCTTTTTATCAAAATTGATAAACTCCTTTGTTTCAGAATTAAACTTTGCAATACTATTTTCGGATGACAGCCACAAAAAACCCTTATCGTCCTCCACAATACTGAGTAATACATCGGAGGCCAAACCATCCTCTTTGTTAAAATACTCAAAACGGAAATGGGCTGGCCGGTCATTTACTTTCACCAATTTATTTAATCCGCCTCCAAAAGTGGCAACAAACACCTCCCCTTTGGAAGTCACCACAACATCATGTACATCATTATTACTCAAGCAAGTAGAATCATTTGCAAGATATGTAAAATGCGTAAACTGTATTTTTTCGGGGTCATTAAAATTACCATTAAAAAGGATCAACCCATTGGTTGTGGCGACAAAAATAGTTCCATCACGATCAGAGGTAATCATTCTGACACGCTGTGATTTATTAACAGGATAGCCTACAAGATGATTTCTATGGTTCAAAAAATAAACCCTTCCATTGTTGTCACGCTGTAAAAGGTTTATTCCACCGCCATAAGTAGCAATCCACAAACGCCCTTTATAATCCTTATGAATATCATAAACATTGTCGTTACTGAGGCTGTAAAGGTCTGTCTGATCAAACCTAAAATTCTCAACATCGAATGAAGAAAGGTCACTTTTATTGGGAGTTAGTTTAATAATTCCCGCACCTTTCGTTCCTAACCAAATATTTTCATCATCATCCTGCGTAATTGAATAAATGCTTGCAAATGAGAATTTACTATCAGAGGATAATTTTCCATTTTTATTCAGAAACCCCAGGCGCCGTCTGTTTTTATCGAATAAGACCAAACGCCCTGTTTTATCGGCCAGCCAGATTCGATTCATATGATCTTCAAAAACACTTCTCACACTGTTCTCATTAAACACATTTGATTGAGAGTCAACCTGCAAGATACCAAATTTTGTTTTTAAAAAAGTAAACCTTTCCAACCCTTTAGACCTGGTACATACCCATAAATTTCCTTGTCGATCGGAGTACATACGATGCAATTTTTCAGAAAACTGCCATAATTTATCCAACTTGTTAAAAAACGGCACAACAGACTGAGTCTCCCTGTCAAAATAAGACAGGCCACCGCCCATTGGATGAATCCAAAGCACCTTGTTAATATCCTCCAGAATCATAAAAGGTACAGCATCGAGACTGTCAAAAGAAATAGGGGGTAAATGATGCTTTGTAAAACTCATGTTATTTGGATTAAATTGAGTAATACTTCGTATATTTTGCTGAATCCAAATATTATCTTCGCTATCTTTAAACGTTTTCTGAATAAACACATCACTTAAACCTGGACTATTTTGGTGTGTAAAATGCATGGGAGTTGCGCTTGAGTCGTCATATACAAACACCCCATCGGTTCGGGTAGCAATAAACACCTTTCCGGACTTAAACTTATGAAAACTAACAATATCAGCATCGGTTGACAATTGTAACAAAACAAACAGCCCCTCGTGTTTACGATATTTCCAGATACGACCATTAACCGATCCAAACCACAATTCGTCACCTTTATCCAAAAAGCAAAAAAAAGGTTGTCTATCACGAGACGTTTCGTCATTCTCAGTAAAATAAGGGACAGAAATACCATCCTCGTTTCCGATAAATAGTAATCCATTATCGGTCAATACCCACTCATTTCCGTCCTCATCATTCACAATACCAGAAATACTATTTCCGGCCAAATGTTGATTTTTTTGGAAATAGAGTTTGGAAGTCACATCAAAGGTAGCAGTATCAGTGGTCACCCTGATCGCCCCCTCTTCATCACTCACCAGCCAAGTTACACCATTTGAAAGTGAAATGATATTGGATACTGAAATATTAAAGGACTCTTCCCCCTTTGGAACATTGATAAAAGTCTCAGTTCTGGGATCAAACCGACAAACATTTTTCCCATAGTCAAGCAGCCATATAAACCCATATTTATCTTGCGTAATATAATCAATCCGGCTACTTGAAATCTCAACATCATCACCGGGACGAATTTTATAGGAGGTAAATGAATACCCATCAAAACGGCTCAACCCATCCCAGGTTCCCATCCACAGATAGCCCTTTTTATCCTGCAAAATACTCATCACCGTATTTTGCGCAAGGCCATCTTCAGCTGTATAATGATGCCAGATGTAATTGTTAAATGCCTTAACCTGCGTAACAGTTAACAAAAGGATAACCCAGAGATACTTGATCGCACCAGCACTAAATCCTGCTTTTTTCATTCCACTGCTTTTACTTTTTGGGGATCAACATTTCACAAGTCTCCAAAAATGCACAAAAATTAACAAATAAGGGTAATCTATTTAATTGACTAATCAAATAAAAACAAATATTACCCCTAAAAAACCAACTCATCCACATAATTGAATGGGTTTCGACGTTGTCTATAAAGCACAGGTTTTACGTTTGGCCTACTCCCAAACCGGTCATAAAAACCAGTAAGTGCCCATTTGACCAGCGACGTAAGCTTTGAAAGGCAAGCCATTTTATTTGCCAAAAACATTTTTTGAAAAACACGTAAAAATCGTTAACAACCATTAGCAGAACTGATACAGCCAGCGAACAAATAATGAAAACAACTGACTTAAATACATTATAAGTCAGTCAACAACGGGCACCGTATGATTAAATCAGTCCATTTTAACAGAATACAAAAAACAGAAATAAAAAGAGCCGGCGGGCATAATAATTTCTAATTAAATTACCTTTGGAAATAAATTTCAAAGCGGATTTGGAGGCCCATTCATTGTGTCGAAAAACCACCTTCATTGAACCATTTATTGCAAGCAAACAACCCCTTACATGGAATTTACATTATTAAAAGAGATACTCATCATCTTCGCGTTATCCACCTTTGTTAATTTTATATTTACACGTATAAAACTGCCGACGATATTGGGCTATTTGTTAACAGGTATTGTTGCCGGGCCCCACCTCTCAGGATTAATTCATTCAGAGACGAGCATTGAGATGCTGGCCGAAATAGGCGTCATACTTCTTCTGTTCTCAATAGGATTGGAATTTTCGATTAACCACCTCATCAAAATCAGAAAAATAGTTTTCTTCGGAGGCTTTATGCAATTCGCCGTAACAACCGGCATGGTAATGCTGCTTTCGGGGGACTTCGGAATGTCCTATCCCGCCAGTCTGTTTGTGGGATTCTTAACAGCCCTGAGCAGTACAGCGGTCGTTTTAAAAGTTCTTCAGGATCGATCAGAGTTAACCTCCAATTATGGCCGTACGGTTTTAGGGATTCTTATTTTTCAGGATTTAATGCTCGTGCCACTTCTTTTGTTTACCCCACTAATGGGAGGAGGGATGGCCGGACTGGGTTCTGCCCTGCTATGGATGGGACTAAAATCGTTACTAATAGTAGCCGTCGTCATCATTGGTTCCAAATGGGTTATGCCACGAGTATTGCATGCCATTGTCATGACCCGCAACCAGGAACTGTTTTTCATGAGTATTCTGCTAATGTGTTTCTCCATTGCTTTTCTGACCTATCAGCTGGGCATGTCACTGGCATTCGGGGCCTTTCTGGCCGGTCTTATGATCTCTGAATCGGAATACAGCCATAATGCCTTCGGAAATATCATTCCCTTTAAAGACACCTTTACAAGTTTCTTTTTTGTATCCATCGGGATGTTACTCGACCTTAACTTCGTTTATGACCATTGGATCGTAGTATTTTCAACCGTTTTAATGGTTATTATTATAAAAATGACAGTCGCCGGATTTACAGGTTTTTTTCTGGGGCATACCTTCAGAGGATTCATTTTAGTGGGTCTGGCACTGGCTCAGGTGGGTGAGTTCTCTTTCATACTGGCAAAGATTGGCGTAGATCAAAATATCATATCCAGATACTACTATCAGATGTTTTTAGCCGTTGCCGTCGTAACAATGGCCTTGACGCCCTTTCTGATTATGTTATCACGTCCATTGTCGAACTGGTTGTACACACTGCCCTTACCAGAAGTCATGATAAAAGGTCTGTTCCCTTTACAACAAATGGACATTCCGACCATGAAAAACCATCTGGTTCTAATTGGTAAAGACTCCCGATCAAAAAGTCTGGCCTTAATGGCCAACCACATAAAACTGGATCATGTATCAATCGTCTTCGATCCGGCCGATGTAAAACGCCGACAAGCCGAAGGCGAAAAAGTTGTTTATGGTGATGCGGTCAACGAACCCGTCTTAAAAACAGCCTACGTCAATACCGCCGAAGTCGTTGTGGTATCGGTGGGCGATGTCGTCACATCATTATCGGTGGTTGAACATGTACGAAACATGAATGCAAGGGCCTTTATTCTAGTCCGGGCCAAGCACCTTAGCGACATAGAAGACCTTTACCGGGTAGGGGCATCACAAGTCATACCTGAAGAATTTGAGACAGCGATAGAAATGTTTGAACGGGTTCTGAACAAGTACCTGGTACCACAAGGTGAAATACGACAAATTGTTGGCCGTATTCGAAAAAACAACTACGGCGTTATACGTGACACAGCCAAACCTTCCTCAGGTTCAATTCTCAAAGAATTACCCAACATTGATGTATCGGCACTAAAAGTGCGTAAAAACTCAGCCGTGATCAACAAGACACTGCTAGAAATGGACTTCAGGAATAAAATAGGTGTCACCGTTGTAGCCGTCAAACGAGACGAAGAGATACTGGAAAATCCGGGTGCAACCACAACGTTAAAGCACCGCGACATAGTCTTTGTGTTGGGACAACCCGACAAAATAGCCCTTACAGCCCGCATTTTTGCCGGTGAAATCACTAAAAACAACGAATCCTCACAAAATACCTAATGGCATTTGCAAGGATTCGATTTTTAACTGCAGATTACAAGACGTTTGTCTATAAAGTCAAACTCTTAGTTTATGAGCAGGCGCTGCTTAAAGTCAGGTTATAAAAATCCAACATCCGCGCTGCACACGCTGATACTACTTACCAGCAGCACCCTGGTATGTTGAATCGCCCAACCCTAGTATTGGGAAGAAGATAAACGGCAGAAATAATAATCCGAGTGTAAATCCTACGCCATGGCCAAAACTCTTTGACAAAAGATTGACAGTCCAGATTCCAAATATAAATGGCAGAAAAGCAATTAAAAAGATCCACCACCAAGGCTTACCTACAATCCGTAACAATACAATAATCTGATAAATAGGAATGATACATGCCCAACCCGGCTGTCCGGCTTTTTCATAAATTTTCCATTGTGCCACAATCATCAAAATAACCAGGGCCATATAAATAATGCCCCCAAAAGCGCCAAAATTTTCCATCATTAAAATTGTTTGGTTAAAGTAAAATCGTTTATTAACACAATAATATTAAAATTTTACGACAACCCATTCGATAATTATACAGAACTTAAACAAAACGATTGATAGTGTCAGCAAAATAAAATTTCAGTAAGCACTAAATAGTGTTTGTCTATAAAGTCAACTTCTGCGTTATGCTTGTCATAAAAACAGTCATTTACGAAAAGTAAACTCCTTGATTTTTATGACTTCACAGGCCTTGAATTTGAACTTTATATTTCAAACTCTTAGTTTATGGACAGACTCTAAATAAGTGTTAGGACTGCTCTAAATGTCTAACTAATGTTGTCTATAAAGTCAACTACTTTGTCAGGTATGTCTCAAAAAGCTCATTTACAGCAAAAGATTCACATTACCCGAGCGACACAAATCTGGAATCTGAACTTTATTGCTCATACGCCCGGCTTTGGGGGCAGATACTGTTTCGAACCGCACATTCGTAATAATATGAAAACCAATACTATTATTCACAACCCAGCACTCAGCCGTTTTGAAATTACAATTGATTCACAAACGGCTGTAATAGATTACCAACCCGTATCACCTCAGGTATGGATAATATCACACACCAAAGTCCCTGCCATTTTGGAAGGACAAGGAATTGCATCTCATTTGGCAAAAACACTACTGACTTATTGCCGGCAAAAAAACATAAAAATAATTCCTGAATGTTCGTTCGTCGTCAGCTACCTTCAGCGTCACCCGGAATGGAATGATGTGATAGCCAACGAATGACCATCAGCTGAAAAAAATATTGGCCACTGTGCTATTTTATCCTATTTTTGGAGATTAGAATCGTCCTGTTCTAATGTATCAAACCATTTAAAACGACACCGTAGCTTATACGCATATCGGCATGTCCGAAACAGGAATATAATCTGGAAACACAAAATGCTGAATCAGAACATAATTTATACTTTATCGACAACAGACTGATTATGCTAAGCAGGCGCATGCAGTCAACTAAATTATGATTATAGTCACAAGAAACAACCATGATGAAAGATTTACCACCAACGGGGATAATTATTTCAGAGGAGTTTCAACAGGCAACTAAAAACAAATTATAAACAGATGAAACGAGCCATGGGAATTGATTCACACACAGAAGTATAATTATTCTGGCGAGTTCCATATGGCAACTGAGAGACAAATTATAAACATATGAAATACAGAGATCTCACCACATCTGAAATCCTTCAACTGAAACAAAACCTCTGTTTATGCAGCGATTGGAGCCGTGTTAAAGTAAAAGCAGACTTTACTGCCGACAATATACGCAACGTTACTTTTTCGGGCGACATATATATAGGGACCTTAAAAAAACAATTCTTTTTAGAAGGCGGAGTTCCCAAAACTTCAGGGATCTTTAACGCAACGATTCACAACTGCCGTATTGACGATGACGTATACATTAATCAGATAAAAAATCATCTGGCCAATTACCACATAAAAAAAGAAGTCAGAATAGAGAATGTGGATTCGCTGGTTGTGACGCAAAAAACAAGTTTTGGAAATGGAATAAGGGTCGCCGTTTTAAATGAAACCGGCGGAAGAGAAATCGCCATCACCAACAACTTATCGTCTCACACGGCTTATCTGATGGCTTTTTACCGCCACCGGCCAATTATGATTGATCGTCTGATGGCCATGGCCGACGAATATACCGCTTCAATAATTTCAGAGATGGGTACGATTGATGAAAATGCGCATATATTAAATTGTCAAACCATCGAGAATGTTTACATCGGTGCGCATGCTAAAGTGGAAGGTATATACCGGTTAAACAACGGAAGTATTAACAGTTGCCAAAACGACCCCACTTTTGTCGGGCCAGGCGTCATCGCCGAAGATTTCATCTTTCTGGAAGGGAGCCATGTCAGCGAGTCCGTTATGGTATCCAAATGCTTTGTAGGACAAGGTTGCGTGCTTGGCAAACAATATTCGGCAGAAAACTCGGTTTTTTTTGCAAACTGCCAGGGATTTCACGGGGAAGCCTGTTCCATCTTTGCAGGTCCTTTCACGGTTTCACACCACAAATCCTCCTTACTTATTGCAGGATATTATTCGTTTCTGAATGCGGGCAGCGGCTCCAACCAGAGTAACCACATGTATAAACTGGGTCCTATTCATCAAGGCATTGTAGAACGAGGCAGTAAAACCACCAGCGATTCGTATATTCTATGGCCGGCAAGAATTGGCGCTTTCTCTCTGGTTATGGGACGTCATTATCACAATCCCGACACGTCAGATTTACCCTTCTCCTATCTCATCGAAAATTCAGACGAAAGCTATCTGGCGCCGGCGGTCAATTTACGCAGCATCGGGACCATTCGTGATGCCCGCAAATGGCCCAAACGCGACCGCCGCAAATCGGACAACCAGCTGGATCAAATCATATTTAACCTATTAAGTCCTTATTCCATTCAAAAAATAATACGTGGAATTCGCATATTAAATGATTTAGCCAACACCTGCGGGTCAGCATCAAATCATTTTATGTATAATGGCGTTAAAATTGAAGCCAAGGCCCGCACCCGGGCGCTTAACCTATACCATCTGGCTCTGATAAAATTCATGGGCAATGCGTTGGTGAAAAAGCTGGAGACCGGTCAATTTTCAAACCAAAGCGAAATGTATGCGGTTTTAAATAGCTCCGGCAACGAAGGAAATAATGACTGGATCGATATGGCCGGATTACTTGCTCCAAAAGAAAAAGTAGAACAACTGGTGGAGGAGATAGAGAATGGCACTATTAAAGGACTTGACGAACTCAATGACATCTTTAAAGAATGGAAGAACCATTACTTCGACTGGGCCTGGAACTGGATCGTTCTGCATTTACGGACAGAGGTTGGCCTCGACGTAAAATCGGCATCGGTGCAAGCGATTATAGCCTTTGTAGAAGAATGGAAGACGGCAGTTATAAGTCTGGACAAAATGATATACGAAGATGCCAAAAAAGAATTTTTATCACAGGCACAAACCAGTTTCGGGATTGATGGAGGTGATGATATTAAGATTCTCGACTTCGAAAACGTACGGGGAGAATTTAAGTCACACCCTGCCGTAATGGAAATCATGGAACATATAGAACAAAAAAACAATGTGGCGAAGCACGTATCAAATAAGCTTAAAAACATCTGTCAATAAAATAGCTATGGGGGAGCAATGCAAGGTCAAAAGAATGCTGTTTTGACACCATAGAGAACAGGGAAAGCGAAAAACTAATGGCACGACTCAAAAAACAGATACATTATTTTTATAACTTGTGCCATTATATAAACAGATACAAACTATTTAGAAAGACAATCAGCTGATTGAAACTTCATAATCTCATAAATTAAACCGTTTATGTGTGGAATTGTTGCTTATGTTGGGGATCGTACTGCGTTTCCGATATTAATTAAAGGGTTACAAAGACTGGAATACCGGGGTTACGACTCGGCAGGTATTGCCTTACACAATGGAACTTCGCATGTGTATAAATGCAAAGGAAAAGTAAAAGACTTAGAGAATCTTGTTAAAGATAAGGATATTTCAGGTACGGTTGGAATGGGGCACACCCGCTGGGCAACACATGGAGAACCCAGCGACCGTAACGCGCATCCGCATCAATCGATGAAAGGTAAATTTTCCGTTGTCCACAATGGCATTATCGAAAATTATACCCACCTAAAAAAAGAACTCTCCAACCGCGGCTATTCCTTTGAAAGTGATACCGACACCGAAGTTCTGGCCAATTTAATAGAAAACATCTACCTGGAGCAAAACATCAGCGCCGAATTAGCCGTCAGACTGGCCCTGTCGCGAGTGGTAGGGGCCTATGGTCTTGTTATTTATTGTGAAGATGAACCAGGACAGCTCATCGCAGCCCGCAAAGGAAGTCCGCTGGTCATTGGAGTAGGAAACCAGGAATATTTTTTGGCATCAGATGCCACGCCCATTATTGAGTATACCGATCAGGTGATGTACCTCAACGACGAAGAAGTAGCCATCATTACCCGTGAGAAACTGGAACTTAAAAGCTTAAGCAACGACAACCTCACGCCCGACGTCAAAAAAATTACGCTATCGATCGATCACATTGATAAAAACGGCTATGAGCATTTTATGCTCAAAGAGATTCATGAACAGCCTGCAACAATAACCGACACCTTTCGTGGGCGTGTGGCCATGGATGGAAGCAAAATATTTCTAGGCGGAGTACTGGATGTGATGCCCAAATTAATCAACGCCAAGCGCATCATTATTGTAGCTTGTGGAACATCCTGGCATGCCGGCCTGGTTGGCGAATACCTGTTTGAAAAATACGCCCGTATTCCTGTTGAAGTTGAATATGGCTCTGAATTTCGCTATCGTCATCCGATCATTTTTGAAGACGATTTAGTCATCGCCATTTCGCAAAGCGGCGAAACCGCAGACACGCTGGCCGCCATACGTAAGGTCAAAGAAGCCGGGGCCACTGTTTTAGGCATTTGCAATGTGGCCGGTTCAACCATTTCGCGCGAGACAGATGCCGGTGTTTACACACATGCCGGGATCGAAATCGGTGTTGCATCAACCAAGGCATTTACTTCACAAATAACCGTCCTGCTTATGATGGCGATGCTGTTGGGTAGCAAACGTAAAACATTGCCACAGGCAGAATATTCAACACTAATACATGAACTGATTAGTGTGCCCGAAAAAATAGAAGAAATTTTAAAAGAAGAAGAAAAAATTAAAAAAATCGCATCGGTTTACAAAGATGTATCCAATGCGCTTTACATGGGTCGAGGACTTCTTTACCCGGTGGCACTCGAGG
This sequence comes from Geofilum sp. OHC36d9, assembly GCF_052400685.1. Classification (NCBI taxonomy): domain Bacteria; kingdom Pseudomonadati; phylum Bacteroidota; class Bacteroidia; order Marinilabiliales; family Marinilabiliaceae; genus Geofilum; species Geofilum sp. OHC36d9. The sequence goes on along the minus strand of NZ_JBQTGJ010000025.1, from coordinate 33,528 downwards.
GCGCTCTGAAGCTTAAAGAAATCAGCTACATACACGCAGAAGGCTATCCGGCTGCTGAAATGAAGCATGGTCCCATTGCACTCATCGACGAAAATATGCCGGTATTTGCTCTGGCTGCCAACGACACCTCGTACGAAAAAATGATTAGTAACATTCAGGAAGTTAAAGCCCGAAAAGGGAAAGTGGTAGCCATTGTTACCCGAGGGGATAAATCTATCCGCAAAATGGCCGACCATGTAATTGAAATTCCTGAATGCCACGAAGCTGTATCTCCGTTGCTGGCAGTCATTCCACTGCAGATACTATCCTATCATATTGCCGTGATGCGGGGCTGTAACGTTGATCAACCCAGAAACCTGGCCAAATCGGTTACGGTAGAATAAAGTATTGATATAAACCGTATAGAAGCTCATCCTTCGAACGACGACTAACAAGTCTATAAAACTTTAAAAATGAGCTATATATTATAATAAATGGAACAAAAAAAAGGGAGCTTAGCTCCCTTTTTTTTATTCCCCATATTGCTTATGATAATAATCTTCATACTCGCCCGACAAAATGTGTCGCATCCATTCCTGATTAGCGAGATACCATTTAACCGTTTTACGCAATCCCTCTTCAAATTGCAAAGAAGGCTTCCATCCTAACTCACGCATCAATTTAGATGAATCGATGGCATAACGACGGTCGTGTCCGGCCCTGTCTTTTACAAAAGTAATGAGTTTTTCAGATGTTCCGGCTGCGCGCCCTAATTCAGCATCCATCACGCCACAAAGCAAATAAATAAGATCAATATTTTTCCATTCGTTGATACCACCAATATTATAGGTATCACCATTCTTCCCTTCATGAAAAATAAGATCTATGGCGGCAGCGTGATCTTCCACATATAACCAATCTCTGATATTATCGCCTTTCCCATAAATAGGAATGGGCCGATTGTTTAAAATATTATTAATAGACAGAGGTAATAATTTCTCAGGAAATTGATTGGGGCCATAATTATTTGAACAATTACTAATAACCACTGGCAAACCATAAGTGTGAAAGTAAGCCCTCACCAAATGATCACTACTGGCTTTGGATGCCGAATATGGGCTACGAGGGTCATAGGCGGTCGACTCAGTAAAAAGTCCAGTACTTCCCAACGAGCCATACACCTCATCGGTGGAGATATGATAAAACCGCTTTCCTTCAAAGTGGCCCTGCCACTCCATACGTGCCGCATTCAGCAATGTAACAGTTCCCAGTATATTGGTATTAAAAAATTCCAACGGATTACTGATAGATCTGTCCACATGCGATTCGGCAGCCAGATGGATAACCCCATCAAAATGATAGTTGGCAAACAATCGGTTAACAACCTTAAGATCGGTAATATCACCCTTTACAAACTCATAATTAGGTTTAAATTCCAAATCCTTCAGATTTTCGAGATTCCCTGCATAAGTAAGTGCGTCAAGGTTCACTATTTTGTATTGTGGGTATTTATTAACAAAAAGCCGAACGACGTGAGAGCCTATAAAGCCTGCACCACCAGTTATAAGAATTGTTTTCATTCAAATAGTATTTAATTATTTATTGTCAAAACCGAACACCATGCTTGGCTATTATCCTAAAAGTGATTACAAGAAAACTACAGCTTCTGCGTTATGCTTGTTTCAAAAAATGTCCATTTACACCAGTAAACCCGTATTCACCAGTCTTCACAAGCCTCAAAAATGAAACATTCTTATCTGCCACACTTTCGTTTACTTGCTGGTACCAATTAGAGCCTGTCCATAAACTAAGGGTTTAAAATATAAAGTTCAAATACAAGGCTTGTGAAGTCATAAAAATCAAGGAGTTTACTTTTCGTAAATAACTGTTTTTATGGCAAGCATAACGAAGTAGTTGACATTATAGACAAACACTAATTAGAGGCGTCTTTCTGCAAACATAGTTGTTTCATGCACCCACATATATTATTTGATACCCCTCACACTTTTCTCCCAATTCCAGGCAGAGAGCAACGTTTCCGCCACTGATTTTTCCGCTTTCCATCCGAGTTCGGTGTTGGCCAATGATGTATCAGCCCATATTTTTTCGATATCACCTGCCCTTCGCGGTGCTATTTTATAAGGTAAATTAACACCTGTCACCTCAATAAAAGTTTTAACCAACTCCAACACAGAAACGCCGTTTCCGGTTCCGATATTAAAAAACTCAAAATTGCGTTTGTTCTTTTTATTCAGTAAACGATTAATAGCAACTACATGAGCTCCGGCCAAATCCACCACATTAATATAATCACGTACTGCCGTACCATCGGGAGTATTATAATCATCACCAAAAATGCTCAATTCCTTACGTAAGCCAGCCGCCGTTTGAGTAATAAAAGGCACCAGATTACCGGGCACACCAACAGGCAGCTCTCCTATTAATGCTGAAGGATGCGCACCGATAGGATTAAAATAACGCAGGGCAAGGCAGTTAACAGACGCATTAACCTTACAAAAATCGTTCATAATATCCTCGCTAATGGCTTTGGTATTACCATAAGGCGACTCGGCCGGTTTACGCGGCGTTTGTTCGGTTACAGGTAATTTATCGGGCTGACCATAAACAGTACAACTGGAGCTGAAGACCAAATTAGAGATCGCATGTCTGCGCATATTATCCAACAAATTCATCAATGAATTCAGGTTATTGCGGTAATACTCCAACGGTTTTTGAACCGACTCGCCAACTGCCTTAAAAGCGGCAAAATGAATAATGGCATCAATCTTCGTATACTGATCGAAAAAATGATCGGTCGCCTTTTTATCATCCAAATCAATTTTCTCAAAAATTGGTTTCACACCTGATATTTTTTCTATCGCATCGAGAACTTCAATTTTCGAATTAGAGAGATTATCAACAATAACCACTTCAAAACCCGCTTTTTGAAGTTCAACAACTGTGTGAGAGCCAATGTAACCTGTGCCTCCCGTTACTAATATTTGTTTCTGCATGTGTTTATAATTTGTTTGTTTTTGCCACATGAAGCTCGCCGGAATTAATCATCCTCTTTATATGTGAAATAATTCCCATGGCTCGTTTTCTGTTTATTCTATAATTTGTTTCTTAGTTGCCACATGAAACTCCCGTAAAAATTATCATCCCCATTGTGAGAGTTCCTTTACCATAGTCGTTATATCCTTAAATAATCTATTTGTCAGATTGAATATAACGCCACAAATACACTTCACATGAATGTTTGTGTTTTTTGCAAAAATGTTCGCTTCAACACTGTATTTTTTATGAAACCGTAAAAATAGGGATTTATATCGTACCATAATAACCATATCACGATTGTCCGGTAAAAAATATATTCTCCATTTAAGTGCTCAAGCCGCACAGGCTTTTACTTTTTTATTCATTAGGTATTATTTTTTCATGGTATTCATGATCCGCTTCGCTACAGCTACAGCAAAAAAATGCCTGTTACAACATTTCAGCGATTCATCCATAAATAACAATGCCCGCAACAAAAAACGCCGTTTTGATCCTCCAGAATATACTGGACTACGAACACAAATAACACGAAACCCAAAACAATAGTAATTGACAATAAGGGATTTAACAGAATACGCACAAAAACTCACAAAAAAAGCAGCGGTAAGATTTGAAAATATGAGACAAACTGCTACATTTGCAACCGCAAAACAGAAATGTTTAATGCAAGAACAAGAGATGCCGAGGTAGCTCAGCTGGTTAGAGCGCATGATTCATAATCATGAGGTCGACGGTTCAAGTCCGTCTCTCGGTACAAAAAAGAGGTTACGATAAATATCGTAACCTCTTTTTTTGTTAATCCTCAACCATGAGCATATTCACAACTTCATGACTTTATAATTAAACATCTTTCCCATCACCGTTTCAACGGAAAAGATATAAAATCCGGACGTAAGCCCACTAACATCGACAACAGCGGATAATTGACCACCCATATCAACCTGAAGGCAAAGATTTCCAGCCTCATTATAAATGCGCAACATTCTCAATGGCGAAGCACAATAGACAATGGCACTTTCGCCAACAGGATTAGGCGTCACATGAAAGTCGTTATAATCAACTGCATCAATCCCGGTTGAAACATCATCTACTTCTGACACCATTACATGATCCACCAAACTGTTAAGGTATACCTCCAGGTTTGTATAATCAGAACTCAATGTATATAGATTGTGATCCACAACATCCGGGTTCAACCCCTGTTGAAGTTCCCAGCTATCAGGCATCCCATCGTTGTCAGAGTCTGGCTCTGCTATTGCAGATGAAAATTCTGGCCAGGGCGACCAATCTTCTCCAGCCGTTTCGGGCATCAAATCATAGGGAGAATCAATAATACCCCACTTATCGGTAGAAGCACCTTTAAAAGCAGCAGTTCCATTACGGGTTTCCTCAACAATTCGTTTATCAAGCGCATCTCGTTTCAAGGAGGCGCCAACAAATTGTAAAACAAAATCATAAGCCTGATCGGGGTCATGGGTCGTTACTTCGCCAGCATCCAGCGAGGTTGTTCGCTTCATGGCCTCCTTTTCAGCCATTGTCACATTGTACTTTGAATGGATCTGATTATAAACGCCATAACTCCAGTTGTCGGCCGTTGCGTTTTCACAAACGGTTACGTCACTGCCCGAACTGGTTGAGTGATCAATCTTATTTCCCTCAATGTAAAGCGTCCCCCACACATCATTAATCGGATAAAAACCGTCGGATTCGGGCAAACCCGTTTTTTTATCGAAAGCCAGCAGACGCCCCCGTTTAGTACCGGTAGGTGTTGCCGGTCCAGGTTTATAATAATTTGCAACCAAATTAATATTCATTGCTTCTCCGCCATAACAACCATTGCCACTCCAGTTGTAAATTACATTATTACGATAATCGACAAAATCATTACCCTGCGTGCTAACGGCAGGTCCAAACCGTGGCGTTCGACTGTCATGATGAGCCATCAGGTTATGATGAAACGAAGCTTCATTTCCGCCCCAAATACCTCCATAACCATGAGCTCCTTTGGAATGTTGAGACAAGCGTAAACTTTCCGCAATGAGACACCATTGCATGGTAAAATTCGTCATACCATAAAAAGAAGCACACTCATCAGTACTCCAGGAGACGGAACAATGATCAATAATCACATTTCCATAATCACGACCGCCAAAGGCATCAGCACCATCTGCATTGGCAACATTGTCATCCCCCATACGGAAACGTAAAAAACGGACAATAACATTATCTGCATTAACGGTTACGGGAAATTCGGCAATGCAAATACCATAACCGGGCGCTGATTGTCCTGCAATGGTAACATTTCCCTTATTAATCTTCAATGCGCTGTTCAAAAAAATAGTTCCGGAAACTTCAAACACAATTGTTTTGGGCGAAGGCTGATTAAGAGCCCATCTAAGAGTACCTACTTCATAAATATCATCGTTGAGTGACGTTACCTTAACCACCGCTCCTCCTCGGCCACCAGTAACATATCTACCATGCCCTTCAGCACCTGGGAAAGCCGGCACTTGCGCCCATGCGGACATAGTAATCACCATCATTAAAATCAATAGTTGAAATTTTTTCATATTGTTTATAGTTTTGTTTTAGACTCGCCAAAAGAATCCCCCTCCTTTGTGAGAATTGCATTATCAAATCTTATCAGGTGTATCGTAGCTTTAGTATCATCGATGCGTAACAAGCAACTATTTATATTCTTAAATAATACAGTTTAAAAATAATATAGTATTGATATCGCCCTCATCTCCATTAATAAAAAAAAATCAGGCATTTTTAATTGAAATAAATTTCCCGTCAAGGAAAGAAATAAGATCATCATAATTTTCGGCTTCAAGCAAGATAACATCGCCATCGGCAGTAGCTGATAGCACATTCGTAAAATTAACAGGCGAAGCGTCTATATAAGTTCCAAATATCGGGAACGAATATCCAAAATAAAAACAGAAAAAAATCAGAAAGGTGTATTCCATTAATTCACGACATTAGATAACAAGTATTCGTAAATAAACAAAAAACAGCATTAATTAATGTTTAAATATTGGTCAAACAAATACAAAAATTAGCCTAAAACAAAATATTAAGAGATCATTACTTTCCATTTTAAAAAGCAAAAGAATAATTCACCAAGTAAATAATGCTTATAAGAAAAGCCCAACTTCTGCATTATGCTTTCTCTCAAGAGAGCCATTTACCAAAGTAAACTCCTATTTTCTCCTATTTTCGAACTAAGAAAACATCCTTATCTGCATTGTGAATTTCGTGCAAAACTTATTATTTATAAAAAAGGGCTATTCAAAATATGAAAAGCCCTTTTTTTCAATCCAAAAACAAGAAATTACCACCAACGTGAGTCGCCTACTTTTCCTTTTAAATCTTTATCAATCAACGTAAAATCATTGACCTCGGGATTAACAAAAGTCTCCACTGAAGTTGCCCCTATATTTTCCAGATCCATAGGATACTTTTCGGCCGTTGATGGAGTCCCATCCACGGTGGTCCAACTCAAATCGCTTGTGCGATAGGCCTTGTTCAAAGTAAGATTTGCACCATCACTTCTGATCCCATTAGCCGAATCGCTTTCAGGCGCACCAAAAATAGAATTACTAATAGTAACCCCACCTGGCACTACTTTACCATCAAGGTCGAAAAAATAATTGCCAGTACCTTTAGGCACTTTATAAGTTGTGACTTGATCCAGCGTTAAAGAATTAAGAGACAATGCCTTTGAAGCAACAATAAACTTTTCAACATAAGCAAATGTAGAATTGGTGATAACAATATCGCCCGCAACAACTGCACTATTATCAAAATTTAAGACACCATACCCGGCAATCGAATCCACAAAACAGTTATTCATCAAAATAGAGTTAATAGTGGTAGCCGTTTTAGCTCTCAAAACACCACGTTTATAACGAATATCACAACTTTCAAAACTTATTTTGTCAATAACAGCACCGCCCTGCCCAAAATTAAAAACATAAGTCGAACCAAAATTAGAGGCCGTTCTTGGAGCGTCAGGATGATCGGTAAACACAATCTTCTCAAATTTTAGGGAGTCAATAAGCGCATCGGGTTCAGCATCAAAATTATTTTTAACTGAAAATACAGCAAACCCATTAAGACTCAAACCTGTCACAAAATGAACATTGGTCGAAAAAGCCAAGGTAGAGGTTAATTCATAAACCGTACCACCTGACAACACAACCGTAAAGCCTGCGGGATACAATGCCGACCAGGCCACAATTGAATCGGAGGATAACAAATTCAGACTTTCCTCATCCGAATATTCGCGCAGGTCAATCACTTCGCCGCTAAAGACCTGGGAAGCCACAGTTGTAAAGCTTTTCTTACCCATATATTCACCATCTAAATAAGCTCTTACGACGTATGAGTTTTCTGGCGTCAATTTTGTTATCACAGCCTCTTTAGATGCATTTTGCTCCTCGGTTAAAACAACAGTCGAAACAGCAGTATCATTTCTAAATACCACTAAACTATCGTATTCAACTTCGGACCACTTGATTCTGGCGCGATTATCGATCACATCCTCGGCGCCTGGTGTCATCAATTTTGTAGGATAATCAGAGGTTCTAATATTTTCATTAACAAAAAATTCGGACTCCAACTCTACTCCAATTGAACGAATGCGCATTTGGTATTCCGTATCGTAAGCCAAATCATCAAACTGATAAAATGTTGTATCCACATTAATATCACGTAAGATGGTAACAAAAGAATCAGCGGAAAGTTGAAGATTAAACTCTATGGCCCCTTGATAGCGGTTCCACTCCGCACGAATCCAAGTTCCTCCGCTTGACGTCTCATTAACAACAGGACGAAACAGACGATCGGGCGATCCCAACTCTTCGTCGTCGTCGCAACTGGTTAAAGCACCTGACAAAGAAATTGTCAGCAGCCAAAACAGACCTATTTTAAACAAATTATTCATAATATTCATTTTCTTAAAAAAAACATATTATCAAAACTCTTCCTCTATAAATGATTGCATCAGATACATAATTTAATGCAGCCGATAAAAAAACTTAATTGGCACTAGAAACGTGACCATATCCTTCGTTGGTTAAAACTTCACTCGACTCAATGGTTTGAGTTGAGATAGGCAAAAGATATGGCACAGCCGACAAACCAGTTTCGTCTTTATACCCCCGCCAACAGCGTAAAGTATAATCGGCCTCCATGTAAGTTGTTACTCCAGTATCATCGTCAGTGGCAGATTGGTATAAACTACGTCCCCAAGACGCCCTTGCATAAGCATTTTCATTTCCTTCGTTACCCAAATCTGCAACATCAACAATAACCTCCGGGATCACCTCCGGGTCGTACTTGGTATTATAAAAACTCACTTCACCGTTATCAACCTGATAATAAAGATAATCGGCCAAATCACTATACTTCGCAACTTCCGGATTGGAAAGTTCCAACCCGTTGGAAGCTTTCCCAATATTATTAATCACCTGTTTCGTTTCAACAATTTTTTCACCATAGTTATTCCAACGTACCAAATCAAATTTACGCAAACCCTCTCCACCAAATTCCCAGGCCCTCTCATTTACAATGGCATCAAAAAAATCCTCCTTCGAACTAAGGTTATCAACATAAGCCTCAACTTTAGTGGCTTGAACATCGGCCGGAAAAGCTCTTCGACGAACACGTTTCAGTGCGTTCTTGGCATCAGTCGATGGGCCATTCAAAGCATTCTCCGCTTCAGCAAACATCAATAACACATCTGAGTATCGCATTAAAGGCCAGTTAATCCCTGTCCCTTTTGAAGAAGAGGCTCCGGGCGAGGACGTTAACCACAAACGATTCCATTTAGCTACCGAGAGATTTGTAATACGAGAAACCTCCTCGTCCGTGTCGCCCACATATTGGACGCGAGATACCGTTGCATCCCTACGGGTGTCGTCATCGTCAAACGAAAAATAATAAGTCGGAGCAAGGTTCACCTGAATGGTTGTTGAACCCTTTGAGCTACTGGTAACGGTCGTTCCAACGCACCAGCCTACATCACCTCCATTGGCAGCCATAAATGCCACTTCAAACAATACATCATCATTTTCAGGAGTAATCCATTCACACTGATTGCGAAATATTTGAGCAAAATCGCTATTCAACTCGCGATCTTTCAATGCCATCAGTTTCTGTGCATAATCTTTAGCCAACAGGTAATAATCTTCATAAGTCCGAGCCACTCTTTCGCTTCCATCCATGGCAGTATAAGTAACAGCGAGGCTCTCATCGCCAGTTACGTCCAGGTAATCATCAGCTCGTTTCATCGTTCCGTCAAAGGTCATCCCGTAACCAGCACGGAACAGAGCCAGACGACTGATCATACCGATAGCAAACTCACGGTTCATGCGTTCAATACCGTCGGCATATTCATCTGCAAAAAACATTTCTTCTTCAATGTTCACCAAATCCTGAATACATCCTGAATAGATAATATTTTTGTCGGTTTTAGGGATATCTAATTCCATCCCGGCTTTAGCCGCTTCAGTAAAATAAGGGACATCACCAAAAATATTTATTAATAAAAAATAGCGATAAGCCCTCAGGACATAGGCTTCACCTAACATCATCCGCATATCAGGATCACTTGATATATCGCTACTTTTAATACCCTCAATCACCTGATTGGCACGGTCTATTGCAAGATAATTATCCTGCCAGGCATTGTAGATATCCTTAAAGCCTGTTAACAAACCACCCTGCAGAGACCAAACATCACGTCGAGAACCATCGGGGTTAGCACTGGGTTGCATTACTTCAACATCAGTGTTCTGCATCCAAACGTTCGACATACGCGAAGTGTACGAATCTGTTGCAAACAGCTGATAAACACCAAATAACATTTTTTTCGCATCTTCGGTATTCGAAAAGACATAATCCGTATCGAAAGAAGACGGGGCTTCAACATCGAGAAAATCTTCACACGAAGTGAAAACTGTCGCGAGGCAAAATATTCCAAGAATATATTTATTCAATTTCATATGTTTATAATTTGTGTTTTTAATTTGGAACATGAAACTTTCCATAGAAAACCATTTCCTTAGTCAATTTTTGATTCATCTATGCAAGTAATCTTATTCATGACTCAAAAAAAGTTCTCCAATTTTTGTCATAACAAATATTAGAAAGTCAAATTAACCCCTAAAGTCCACGAAAAGCTTTTGGGATAAGAAGAGTAGTCAACACCCGGCGTCAGTCCAGACGAGGAACTTCCCCTAACGGGAGAACTAACTTCAGGGTCGTAACCGGAATAGTTGGTCCATACCCAAACATTATTCAACGTACCATAAATACGCAAATTTTCGCTTCCAATTCTCTGAGAAATGCTTTGCGGCAAGGTGTAACCGATCGTAATATTTTGCAGACGCAGGAAAGAACCATCTTCAATAGCCCAGGAATGAGGCAGAGCTGTCGCATTTCCAAATGAGTATGGTGACCAGTATTCTTTTGCATTTTCGCCTTCGTTCATGGTTGCCAGGGTAGCCAAATCAGTAACAAGTTCGCCGGTTTCACGGTTCAAATAAGAATAGCTGTTATCGGCGCTCATAAAAGACAGCAAATTGGGATAACTGGTACGATACTGTTGTGAAGACGCAATTTTGTTTGCATTATAAATATCGTTGCCATACACAAAATTAAACATAACAGAAGCATCAAACCCTTTGTAAGTCGCATTAAATCCAAAGCCACCAGTAAAATCGGGCGTCGCGTTACCGATGACGGTACGATCGTCTTCATCGACCACCCCATAACCTTCTTCTCCTTCTTTTTGCATGTCTTTAAACTTGATGGTTCCGGGACGGATGCCTATCTTTCCACCAAGTAACCCGGTTGTTGGCTCGCCATCTTTAAGAATATACTGACCGGTACCTTCATCGTATCTTTCAAAGTCTTCGGTCGTATAGTAACCATCGGTTTTCCAACCATATATAACACCCAGAGGACGCCCCACTTCCACACGATAATCATAGTACCCTTTTAAGTCGGTGCCAGCCCATCCTGAAGCGTATTCCTGAAGTTTGATTCCGTCAGCAAGATACTCTACATTTGATTTATTATAACCAATATTAAAGTTGGCGTTAAAAGTAAAATCTCTCTTCTCAATAATGAAAGCATTAAGCGAGAGTTCCAATCCTTTATTAGAAGTCTCTCCTACATTTTCAAAAGTTTTGTCATACCCCGGTGCAACAATGTTACGTTCAATCAGTAAATCTACCGCTGAATTATAATATCCTTCGATGCTTCCTGACAAACGTTCATTAAAAAAGCCAAAATCTAATCCAACATTTCTCGTAATAGTGCTTTCCCACCTTAAATCTGGATTTGCTAATTGTGAATTTGTTGCAGAATAATAGTTACTAGGTGTGTCTCCGACCCCATAAGTTTTAGTATTACGAATAGAATATTCAAGTTTATACAAGGATGAGCCAATTCTATTATTCCCGGCCTCGCCATAGCTCAGTCGTAATTTCAAATTTGACAACCAATAACTTGTCGACTCCATGAATTGTTCTTCGGAAATACGCCAAGCAACGGCTGCTGCAGGAAAAAAGCCCCAACGTTTTCCGTCAGCAAACTTTGAAGAGCCATCTGCCCGAGCGGTTAATGTTAACAGATAACGTTCATCGAAATTATATCCAAAACGGCCGAAGAAAGAAGCTAAATTATTATCCGTATTTACTTTACTGGTTACTTTTAGGTTGCTGCTGCTCAATCCCATATTAGCAAAAATCTTTTCAGGTTCAAGATCTGGACTGTATCCTGTAGCATACATATAATTATTGTCGCCTTGAGAAGAAACAACCTCTTGTCCCACCATCACATCAAACCGATGAATATTCGCCAGTCTAAATTTATAAGTAAGCGTCTGAGCCGCTCGTATTTTACGCCTATTTTCTTTCGTCCAATCTACCAACGGATTTCCGTCAACATAGGAAGCATTGGTTGTATATTCACCCCAATACTGTTTTGTTTCGTAGAAGCCATATTCGTATCCTCCTTCAATTCGATACGTTAAATTATCAACAATATCCCAGTCTAAACTACCGGTAAAATTAAACGTTCTCTGGTTGCGCAAACGCCAATATTGGTCTGCCTGCTCCGACAATGACAAATTACTACGAATATACTGTTCATATTCCTCGTCGGTCATGGTACCTGGGTTCACGATTGTAAACTCCTCTAACCCACGTACTGCAGGCGAAGTTACCGCCTGCGTCGTACGAATTTTATAAGTACCGCCAGAAGTCCCCGATCCATTTATGCCTGTATCTGAAACCCGAGCGTTCAAATTAAATCGAACATTATCAGCCAAGTTATGACTCAGCTTAAAATTGAAATTAAAACGCTCATAATCGTTATTCTTCATTAAGCCTCCATCCTTATTATAGGTGCTGCTTAATGAATATTTGGTTTTTTCAGAACCGCCGCTAATACTCACGTTGTGCTGTTGCGAAATCACATCAGCACCAAACATATCATCCTGCCAATCTATAGCATCCTGATATTTATAAAGATCCAGGTCTTGATAAACTCCAAATTTTCTTTCAAAACTTTTAATTCCGTCTTCTCCGTCGAAAGCGGCCAATTCGTAATTACGCATTACGTATTCATATGGATCAAGCACATCCAAACGTTTCGACAATTTTTTCACCTGCATAAAACCGTTATAAGACACCTGCGTTTTACCACCTTTAGCGCTCTTGGTGGTAATAATAACGACCCCATTTGCGCCCTGAGAGCCATAAATAGCCGTTGATGAAGCATCTTTCAAAACATCGATTGACTGAATATCTCCGGGTGCCACGTCATTGATACTCGAAACCGGAAACCCATCTACAATATAAAGAGGCGAATTATCGCCGGTCACAGAACCGCCGCCCCGCACCCTGATAATCATCTCTGCATCAGGCGAACCGTCGGCAGTGGTAATCTGAACCCCGGCCATACGACCTGTCAATGCCTGAGCCACACTGGTAACGGGAACTTTGGCAATCGTTTCACCCTGCACAGACGATACCGAACCGGTTAAATCTTTCTTCATAGTGGTTCCATAGCCAATTACGACCAATTCGTCAAGAGTCATAGCCGCATCTTCCATTACTAAATCGATTACAGTCTGGCCATTAAATACAATTTCCCGGGTTTTCATTCCTATAAAAGAAAAAACCAAGGTCGCATTGTCATTTACAATTAACGACCATTTTCCATTGACATCGGCAACTGTACCATTCGTTGTTCCCTTAACAACCACTGTGGCACCAATAACAGGGTCACCAAACGAATCTTTTACCGTACCAGTAACGGTCGACTTTTGTGCAAACACACTACTGCTAAATACTAAAAACAGCATCAATAGTAAGCTACACAGCCTTCTTCTGTTGTTCCACATCCTTATAAATATTTAAATTAATATTAAATGGCCATTGATTAAACTAAATCAACAACCTAAGCAATTGTTAATTTTATGATATAAAGTTACCCATACGTTAATTTACGGATGTGGAATATTTGTTCTTAGCATTACAAATTTTGAACTATAAGTAAATACGCACTAAAAAAGACAAATGTTAAAACATTGGAAAACAAGTAATTAGAGATCAATACGAAAAAAGTAATCTATTTTCGATCAATTTACCCCTCATTCCAACAATCAAAAAAAATGTTAAATCATGGAGATGAGAACAAAAAAGATAAAGGAAAAAAAACAGTTCTAATGTGCCGCCTATAATAACTTCATAATCTCATCGGGGCGATCCACAATATGAGCCGGATTCAAGTCAGCCAGTTCTGCCCGGGGTCTGAACCCCCAAGTCACGCCACAAGCTTCTACGCCACTATTGATAGCAGTTTGCATATCAACACCAGAGTCGCCCACAAACAAAGTATCATCGGCAGCAATTTTGCAATAGGTCAGAATTTCATTGACAATATAAGGATCGGGTTTAGCCGGTATTTGTTCACGCTGGCCCAACACAATACGAAAAGGCACACCGGGAAAAAAATTCTCAACCAACCGAACCGTTGCCGCATGATATTTATTGGATGCCACCGCCAGTTGGAAGCCAGCAGAAACAGAAGCCTCCAGTAGTTCTGGAATGCCGCGATAAGGACGGCTGGCATCAGCACAATGTAACTCATAATGCTTCAAAAACAAGTGTCGCACTGCCAACACATTGGAAGTATCTTTAAAACCATCAGGCAAAGCCCTTTCAAACAATTTATTAATACCATTACCCACAAAAAAGCGATAGGCTTCAGTTGCATGTTGCGGAAAGCCCAACTGACCCAATGCATAATTTGTACTCTTTGCCAAATCGGCCACGGTATCTATCAAAGTTCCATCCAAATCAAAAACAATCAACTTTTTCACACGAAAATAATTTATTTAGCGCTCGCAAGAATAGTCCAACTTCTGTGTCATGCTCATCCTCAAAATAATTATTGACCATAGTAAACTCACATTTGCCGAACTCGCAGCCTTAAATTTGAACTTTACAGCCAAACTCCCGACTTTATAAGCAAGCACTTAATTTAGAAAAAAATCAGTCACAACCATTCATTCCGTGATTTCAAATTAGCATACAATATGCCCGCAAAACCCGGCATGCGAAGATAAAAAATCAGACTATAAATACCACTTAAACAACACAAAACAAAAAACCGTCTCTTTTATTCACTTTTAACAGTTCAAATTTTTTTTTATAGTTAAAACCACTATATTGCCAAACGGAAAAATACCTTAACGGCACGCAAAATGACAAAAACAAAAGATGCGATTGAGTTGGAATATGTAATCAATACCACTCCCGGTATTCTTTTTAACCGGTTAAGCACGGCGAGTGGTTTAAGCGAGTGGTTTGCCGATGACGTTAAAGTACATGGCAATACGTTCACTTTTAAATGGGATGTTAGCGAGCAAAAAGCCCTGCAGTCGATGCGTAGAGAGAATAAACTGGTACGATACACATGGGTTGAAGACGAAGAGTTGGAAGGCATTTGGTTTGAATTTAGTATTAATGTAGATGATTTGACCGGCGATGTTGCTCTGGTCATCGTTGACCATGTTGATAAAGATGAAATTGAAGACACCATCGAACTTTGGAATCGGCAAATAGAAATATTAAAACGAGGTTTAGGCTCATCTTAAAAGATTATAACCCATAATTTAATTTCTTATCGTTAAATTTGCATCCGTAAAACAACAATCCGTTGGCGGATGCATTTTTATTTATGCCAAACGGGACAATAAATGCAAACATGAAGCGACTGAACCTTTTCATATTAAAAAGCTATTCAGGTCCTTTAATAATGACATTCTTCATCTCCATGTTTATATTGGTGATGCAGTTTTTGTGGCGTTATGTTGACGATTTGGTTGGCAAAGGTCTGGAATGGCATGTTATGGGCGAGTTGCTTTTCTACGCCTCATTACAAGTCGTTCCGATGGCGTTACCTCTGGCCATATTACTGGCGTCACTAATGTCGTTTGGAAATATGGGTGAAAACTATGAATTGATAGCCTTAAAATCGGCCGGGGTGTCACTTCTGAAAATAATGAAACCCATCACCGTTCTTACGGTCACCATATCACTGTTAGCTTATGCCTTTTCAAACAATGTGTTGCCGGTTGCCAACCTCAAGCTGGTTTCTATTCTTCATGGCATCAGACAAACACGGCTGGAGCTTGACATAAAAGAACGCGTCTTTTATCAGGGTGTCGAAGATTTCACTATTAAAGTAGAGAGAAAAAATCGTGACGGCAGCATGCTTCACGATGTAATGATATATGATCACCGCGACCGTCAGGCCAGTAACAGCAATGTCACACTAGCCGATTCGGGGAAACTGCAAATGTCAAAAGACAAACGCAACCTGGTGTTAACCCTCTATGATGGCGTTCGCTATGACGAAAAAATAGGTTTCGGGAAGAATTCAAAAAACTCTTCACGCGATAAAAGTCAATTCCGAACCGACGTATTTGGCTCAGAGAAAGCCATCATTCAGCTCGAAGGCTTTGATTTCTCAAAAACCAACGAGAGCCTTTTCAAACAAGGCGACCGGATGAAAAATCTCAGTCAGCTAAGTCACGATCTGGATTCGATCCGGGGTGAACGTCAGGTTTTCATCAATTCATTAAAAACACGATCAAGCCTGTTTTACTTTAACAAAGTACAACAGCCGCGTGACAAAAGACTTCCGGCTATTGACAGTGCAACCGTTTTCAACCTCGATTCGTTATATCTCGGGCTAAACGGCGAATCAAAATTACTCATACTGCAAAATGCCTCCCGTATCTCACGCGATCAAAAGCAAGTTCTTGAAGACCAAATGCGTTTTATCGATCGCGAAGACACACGTATCCGACGCCACTTAATGGAGCTACACCGAAAATTCACACTTTCATTTGCCTGTCTGATATTCTTTTTTATCGGAGCACCATTGGGAGCCATCATCCGTAAGGGGGGGCTTGGAATGCCCGTTGTCATCTCCATTTTCTTTTTCATTATATATTATATCGTTGATACCATGGGGGCTAAATTTGCCCGCGAAGGAGTTTGGGAAGTGTACCAGGGCATGTGGCTCTCATCATTTGTTTTACTGCCCATTGGGATATTTCTCACCTACAAATCAGCAACCGATTCCCCCCTCCTTAACTCCGACGCCTATTTTATTGCCATTCATAAATTCAAAAAAAGGATGAAGTCATTCAGGAAGAAAGATTAAGGAATCCCTTATTGAAAAAATAACTTTTCATTACACAAAAACATGTTGGATAAAAACGAGATCAAATTAAACACAATAGAAGAAGCCATCGCCGCTTTCAAAAATGGAGAATTGGTTATAACAGTTGACGATGAAGATCGTGAAAACGAAGGTGATTTTATCACCTCTGCCGAACTCATTACGCCCGAAAAAGTTAATTTTATGGCGGCACATGGTCGTGGACTTATTTGTGCTCCCATAACCGAAGAACGCTGCGAAGAGCTGGACCTACATTTAATGGTGGGACAAAACACGTCACTGCATGCCACCCCCTTCACAGTATCTGTTGACCTAATAGGTCAAGGGTGCACCACCGGTATTTCGACTTCTGACCGGGCCAAAACACTGCGTGCATTATGCGACCCCAACACCAAACCGGAAGATCTGGGGCGTCCGGGACATATCTTTCCCCTTAAAGCCAAAAGCAGAGGGGTACTACGTCGTTCCGGGCATACTGAAGCGACTGTTGATCTTGCACGCATGGCTGGACTAACACCTGCCGGAGTGCTGGTCGAAATCATGAATGAAGATGGCACCATGGCACGTCTGCCACAACTGGCTGAAATTGCTCAAAAATTTAACTTAAAACTGATATCCATCAAGGACCTGATCGCTTACCGGTTAAAAAATGAGACACTCGTTGAGAAAGGCGTAGAAGTAAATCTACCAACGGCACATGGTAATTTTCACTTTATTCCCTTTAAACAATTATCTACCGGACAGGAACACATGGCACTGATTAAAGGAACATGGAAGCCCGATGAACCCATTCTGGTGCGTGTTCATTCGAGTTGTGCCACCGGTGATATTTTTGGATCACTGCGTTGCGAATGTGGTGAACAGCTACACAAAGCCATGGAAACCATCGAAAAAGAGGGAAAAGGCGTTATCGTATACATGAATCAGGAAGGCAGAGGCATTGGACTAATGGGCAAAATTAAAGCCTACAAACTTCAGGAGGAAGGCTACGATACAGTAGATGCCAACACCGAACTGGGATTTGCCCCTGATGAAAGAGACTACGGCGTAGGAGCACAAATACTGCGGGAATTAGGCGTCTGCAAAATGCGTCTGATGACCAACAACCCGGTTAAACGCATTGGTTTGGAAGGCTATGGTCTTGAAATAGTTGAGAACATTCCCATTGAAATAGAACCCAATAAATACAACGAGTTCTATATGCACACAAAAAAAACCAAGATGGGACATAACCTCCATTTCTTTAAATATGAAGATAAAAAGAATCAAAAATAAATAATCAGAATCAAAAAATAACCCCGCCAAAAATGACGGGGTTATTTTTTTTTGCATACAGACAACCAGGCAATCAAACAAATAACCTTTAAAACACAAAAGGATGCCGGCTCAAGGCAGACATGAAACCGCCTGACTAAATGTCACCAAAAACTGACATCTCTCTGAAAGTTTTCCTGTTTTTTGTGTCATTATTTCACTAATGATGAACCATTGACAAATGGCACAGCCTTTGTTTAAGAGAAACCGCAATTAATTAAAGAAATCATTAAAACATTATAAACTAACATTTACAATGGGAAAAATTATAGGTATCGACCTGGGAACAACTAACTCCTGCGTTGCCGTGATGGAAGGTAACGAGGCGGTTGTAATCCCTAACAGCGAGGGAAAAAGAACAACCCCTTCAATAGTAGCATTTGTTGACAATGGCGAACGTAAGGTAGGTGATCCGGCTAAACGTCAGGCAATCACAAACCCCAGCAAGACCATCTATTCTATTAAAAGATTTATGGGAACCATGTATAATGATATTCCCAACGAAATAACACGTATACCTTATAAAGTCATAAAAGGCGATAACAACACCCCACGTGTAGAAATCGACGACCGGAAATATTCACCTCAGGAAATTTCAGCCATGGTTCTTCAAAAAATGAAGAAAACCGCTGAAGACTATCTGGGTCAGGAAGTGACCGAAGCCGTAATTACCGTACCAGCTTACTTTAACGATGCCCAACGTCAGGCCACCAAAGAAGCAGGCGAAATTGCCGGATTGAAAGTTCGTCGTATCATCAACGAACCCACGGCTGCATCATTGGCATACGGTCTGGACAAAATGCACCGTGACATGAAAGTCGCAGTTTTTGACCTGGGTGGTGGTACTTTTGATATCAGTATACTGGAATTAGGCGATGGTGTTTTTGAAGTAAAATCGACCAACGGCGACACCCACCTTGGAGGTGACGACTTTGACGATGTTATTATTAATTGGCTGGCCGACGAATTCAAAAAAGACGAAGGCTTAGACCTGCGTAAAGACCCAATGGCATTACAGCGCCTTAAAGACGCTGCCGAGAAAGCAAAAATTGAGCTGTCCAGCGGTACCAGCACCGAAATCAACCTGCCATACATCATGCCCGTTGACGGCGTGCCCAAGCACCTTGTAAAAACATTGAGCCGTTCACAATTTGAACAACTGTCTGACCGACTGATTCAACGTGCACTGGAGCCTTGTAAAGCAGCATTGAAAGATGCCGGCATGACAGCTTCCGACGTAGATGAAGTAATTTTGGTAGGTGGATCAACCCGTATTCCGGCCATCCAGAAACTGGTTGAGGATTTCTTCAACAGAAAACCATCTAAAGGTGTTAACCCCGATGAAGTAGTGGCGCTTGGTGCTGCCATTCAGGGTGGTGTTCTCACCGGCGAGGTAAAAGATGTTTTGTTGCTCGATGTTACGCCGCTTTCACTGGGTATTGAAACGATGGGTGGTGTTATGACCAAATTAATTGAATCAAACACGACCATTCCGACCAAAAAATCAGAAGTCTTTACAACAGCGTCTGACAATCAACCGTCGGTAGAAATTCATGTACTGCAAGGCGAGCGTCCCATGGCTAAAGACAATAAAACCATCGGTCGTTTCCACCTCGACAGTATACCACCGGCTCCGCGAGGCGTTCCTCAAATTGAAGTAACATTCGATATCGATGCCAATGGTATTCTGCATGTGAAAGCCAAGGATAAAGGAACCGGCAAAGAACAAAGCATCCGTATTGAAGCTTCTTCAGGTTTGTCAGATGAAGAAATCAAACGAATGAAAACCGAAGCCGAAGCCAATGCCGAAGCCGACAAACAAGCCAAAGAACGCATCGAAAAGATGAATATGGCCGACAGCCTCATCTTCCAAACTGAAAAACAGTTGAAAGAATTTGGTGACAAAATCCCGGCTGACAAAAAGGCACCAATTGAAGCTGCCCTTCAAAAACTGAAAGACGCGCACAAAGCTCAGGATATTGCCGCAATCGACGCTGCCACCAATGAGCTAAACACCGTTTTCCAGGCCGCGTCTCAGGATATGTACAATGCCAGTCAGGCACAAGGTGGCGCACAGCCGCAGGATAACGCCGGACAAGCACAATCATCTGATCCAGGCAGCAAGGACGATGAAGTTACCGATGTTGACTTTGAAGAAGTAAAGTAAACACCATATAATAAGGATTATAAATCCACCACAAAAGCCACTGTAAACATTTAATTTACAGTGGCTTTTTAGGTTTCTCACTTCATCTCAAAAGAATGATTCACATAAGTAAACCCACATTTTTCGGGCTGCGCAAGCCTTAAACAAAAAAGAATAAAATTCTTCCACCCAACAAAAATTTGCCTACCTTCGTAGTAATAAAACAATTGAATGTTTACTACTTTATTTAAATCGGATTTGGTGTTATAAACAATCTGTCTCTTCTACACAGATTGTTATTTCGTTTGCTCCCGGATATTCCTTTCGGGTGTATATCTCTATTATTATAATTACAGTTTTTATCTGCGTACAATGTTGATGGTATTATTATGCCTTCGCGTGTATGCTTTACACAAAAAGATAATGAACAACGAAAATAATACAATTCACGAATTCGAATTTAATTTAATCTGCGAATATTTCGCCAATATGAAACGTCAGGGACCGGGGAGTCCCGAAGTAACACTCCAGGCATTGAATTTTATAGATAACCTTACCAGCCAATCCCTTATTGCCGACATTGGCTGCGGAACTGGAGGTCAGACAATGGTGCTGGCACAGTATACACCGGGACAAATTACCGGCCTCGACTTGTTTCCCGTCTTTATCAATATCTTCAATCACAATGCAACGCAATTAGGCTTGCAAAACCGGATAAAAGGAATTGTAGGATCAATGGATAATCTTCCTTTTCGGGAAAAAGAATTAGACCTGATCTGGTCGGAAGGAGCCATTTATAATATCGGTTTCGAACGAGGGCTGAACGAGTGGCGTAAGTATTTGAAAACCGGGGGCTATATTGCTGTTTCGGAATGCTCATGGTTTACCAAAGAACGTCCGGCTGAGATTCATAATTTTTGGATGGAAAATTATCCGGAAATAGATACTATTCCCAATAAGATATCCCAGATACAAAAAGCGGGATACATTCCTGTTGCTACATTTATGCTACCGGAAAATTGCTGGACAGAACAATATTACGCGCCACAAATTACAGTTCAGAAAACGTTCCTGAAGAAATACGCAGGGAATAAAGCCGCAAAAGAATTCATTGCCCTTCAACGTTATGAAGCAGAATTATACCGCCAGTATAAAGAATTCTATGGTTATGTATTTTTCATTGCAAAAAAAACAGAGCTATGATTAATCTAAATACGTATGGGTGGAACGACAAATTGCACCAACTAAAACAAGAGTCGGAGCATAAAGCATTATCCCATGGACGGATAACCATCGTGCATCGCACGTGCTATGAAGTTATTTCCGAAAATGGCCCCTTTCAATGTGAACTAACAGGAAATATGAAATTCGGCAAAGCGGATTATGAATTACCTTGCACAGGCGATTGGGTAATTTTTCAATCATTTGATGAAAGCAAAGGTATTATTGTTGATTTATTGCCTCGTGAACGAACCTTGTATCGCAAGAAAAATGACACAGTTGCAGATAAACAAGCCATTGCTTCGTATGTCGATAAGGCTTTTATCGTGCAAAGCCTTGACGATAATTTCAATGTTCGCAGGGCCGAACGTTTCATTGCTCAGATATTAGAGGCTAACATCACACCCATCTTAGTACTCAATAAAGCCGATTTAAATTTTGAAAAACAAAAAATTGAAACGCAGGTTAAACACATTGCCCGTCAGATGCCAATCGTTTTTACAAGTATTCACCAACCACAAACGATATCGGAATTACGCGAATCGATAACGGCAGGCGAAACGGTTGTATTTCTGGGGTCTTCAGGTGTAGGAAAAAGCTCTCTGGTAAATGCACTTTGCGAAAAACCGGTATTGCAGACCTCCGAAATAAGCCAATCGACAGGAAAAGGGCGACACACTTCCACCCGCAGGGAAATGGTGTTGATGAACGGTTCAGGTATCTTAATTGATACCCCGGGCGTTCGGGAATTCGGATTGACTATTAACGATACAGATTCACTTGCCGAACTGTTAGATATTTCTGACTATGCAGAATCGTGCCGTTTCAAAAATTGTGAGCATATCAACGAACCTGGCTGTGCCGTTTTAGAAGCTATAAATAATGGTACATTGGATCGTAAAGTTTATGAAAGCTATTTAAAACTGAAACGGGAAGCATGGCATTTCTCTACTTCCGAACATGAAAAACGCAAAAAAGATAAATCCTTTTCAAAACTCATAGACGAAATAAAGAAACGTAAAAAAAAGATCTAAGTTACTGTCTGTCCGTAAAGGAGGGAGTTTGACTGGAAAGTTCAAATACGAGGCTTACGTAACTCAAAAATGTGAGTTTACAGGTATAAATAACCATTTAAAGAGCGAGCGTAACGCATAAATTGAACTTTCCGGACGGACTCTGTTTAGAGTCTGTCCATAAACTAAGTGTTTGAAATATAAAGTTCAAATTCAAGGCTTGTGAAGTCATAAAAATCAAGAAGTTTACTTTTCGTAAATGACTGGTTTTATGACAAGCGTAACGCAGAAGTTGACTTTTTAGACAAACACTATTTAGAATCTATTTTTACAGAAGGGATCCCCCATCATATTTGTTAAACGAACAAAGTTGGTCCATCTCAAATTGTTCAACCCGGCCTAAACATTTCGCTTATCAACTGCTTTTTTATACTTTTGAAAAGAAAAAAGAATCATCACAATTGTGGTTAATACTATTTTATGCAATCATCCGCGACCAGCTTTCAAACCATTGAGAAAAACAGTGATGAAACAACCTTTTTTAGCTAACAACAATGGTACGTGGAAGCAACCGGGGCAACCCACCCAAAACCCTTTAAAAACCATCACAAACGCATCCGTTCGTGAAATAACATCGGCAAGAAGACCCAGATGCTTAAAAAGAAAAAATCAGTTTCGAGGCATGCGAAGTCTTAAAGAATTAAATTGACTGGTGTAAATGACCATTTTGAAAACGAGCGCAACAAAAAAATATTGTTGACTCCAAATAAAAACCTGTTACAGCAAAAGAACAAGAAAATGAAAAAAAACATCTATTTATCCTTCATTGTATTTATCGCCATATCGCTTACCGTTTCAGCGCAGGACAGGTCCCTTTTTGGAAAAGGGAAAGCCGAACCCATGGCCAAAAACATTACAGATGCCAACGGACAAAAACAGGGCTTATGGCAACGCCGGTACAACAATGGTCAACTGATGTATAAGGCCACTTTTGTAGACAATAAACCCGTGGGCGAAATGATTCGCTATCATGCCAACGGCAAAATGATGGCCAAGATAATCTATGACAAAAAAGGTGAATGGGGCGATGGACAACTTTTCAACGACAAAGGGCAACTGATTGGTGAAGGTCGTTTTTTGGAAACCAATAAAGAAGGTCTGTGGAAATTTTTCGACGGCAAAAAACATCTGTTATCACACGAAACCTTTGTAAATAACAAACGCGAAGGATTGTCCGTTAACTTCTTCCAGAGCGGTGACACCGCCTCCACCACAAACTGGCGGAATAACCAGAAGCAGGGAATTGAAACAGCTTATTATCCCAGTGGGCGCGTCCGTTTAACAGCCCACTACAACAAAGGGGTGTTAGATGGCGAATACACGGTATATTTCGAAAACGGATTCCGGGAGATCAACGGCGCCTACCTCAATGGCAGGATGGACGGCATTTGGGTGTTTTACCTGTCCAACGGCAAAGAAGATTACCGCTTGCATTACGATAACGGCACAGCCCGGGAGACAGATCAACTGGAACAAATACAAATTGAACGATTTAAAACCTTTGAAAAAAACAAGGGTAAGCTACGCGACCCGCAAGACTACATCAACGATCCGGATAGTTACATGATGGGGCGATAAACAGACTTTATCGATAAAAAAACAAACAGTGTCAAAGACAACACTTTCGCTTTACGAACTAAATCAACAGGTCAAGGGGGCCCTTCAAGATGCTTTTCCCGGCTCAGTATGGGTGCGGGCCGAAATTGCCGAGCTACGCGAGAACCGTAATGGCCACTGCTACCTTGATCTGGTGGAAAAAGACGAAGCTACCGATCAGGTAATAGCCCGTATGCGGGCCATGATCTGGAACTACACCTACCGAATGCTCAAACCTTTTTTTGAGACAACCACAGGACAACCATTCACGCAGGGTATTAAAGTCCTTATTCAAGGCATTGTTGAGTTTCAGGAAGTATATGGTCTCAGCTTCACCATCCGCGATATTGATCCGGCTTACACACTGGGCGATATAGAACGCCGCCGGCTGGAGGTGATTCGTCGCCTCGAAAGTGAAGGCGTCATAAATATGAACAAAGAGCTGCCCCTTCCCCTTGTACCACAAAAAATAGCCATCATTTCGTCACCCACAGCCGCCGGCTATGGCGACTTTGTTCATCAACTGGAAAATAACTCGTACGGCATAAAATTTTATCACAAACTATTTCCCGCCATAGTGCAGGGGCAACAGGCACCTGAATCGATCACTGCAGCTTTCGACAAAATATATGAACATATAGAACTTTTCGA
The DNA here is from genome assembly GCF_052400685.1 of Geofilum sp. OHC36d9. Lineage (NCBI taxonomy): Bacteria > Pseudomonadati > Bacteroidota > Bacteroidia > Marinilabiliales > Marinilabiliaceae > Geofilum > Geofilum sp. OHC36d9. The sequence continues at coordinate 8,715 of NZ_JBQTGJ010000025.1, read as the reverse complement.
CGTGGTAGTGCTGATACGTGGTGGCGGGGCATCGTTAGACCTGCTGTGCTTTGACGATTACTGGCTGTGCTATAACATCACACAGTTTCCGCTTCCTGTTCTCACGGGCATCGGACACGAGCGGGACCGTTCCGTGGCCGATATGGTGGCGCATTCAAACCTGAAAACCCCGACGGCTGTCGCCGAATTTCTCATCACCGGAGCCGGAGAAGTACTCGCAGCCATCAATAGCTATGCGTTGGAGCTAAAAAATCTGGTTCGCGAGCGGCTCGCCAAACATCGTCAAAAAAACGATCGTTTATGGATACAGCTTAAACCCGCCGCACGACGTGTCATGTCAGCACAACACAACCATCTCTTACGTTTGGCCGGGAAAGTACCACACGTCAGTCAGACAGTGATACGCGAACAACATCAGCATCTCGACCAATATTCCAAACAGATGGGACTTCTGCCGCAAACAATCATCAGACAGGAACGACGCAACCTGCAAGAACAGGTTACCAAACTGCGTCATTCGTTGACCAGAATATTCACACACCAAACCGAAAAAATCAACTTCATTGAAAAAAACAACCGTCTCAACGACCCTGTCAACATCCTCAACAAAGGCTTTACCTTAACCTATTACAATGGCAAACTGACCAAGGATGCCGCAGCATTAACCCCGGAAATGGAAATCACAACACGTTTCAGAGACGGCAGCGTAAACAGTACAATCAATAAAAAACAGTAACCATGGCAAAGAAAGAATTATCATACAACGAAGCAATCAGCGAAATAGAAGAAATTCTGGAACAAATGGAAAATGAAGAAATGGATGTAGACGACCTTTCGGAAAAAGTAAAAAGAGTGAGTCAGCTGATATTAAAATGCCGCAAAAAACTCACCCAAACTGAAGAAGACGTTGAAAAAATACTAAAGGAAATAAGCGAATAAATTAAGTCGCCGGCAGACGGCAGTCGCCATATTAGCAACTGTCTATCAAAAACCCGATCCAATTAAAAACTTTACCCCATCGGTATATTGTGAACTGTCACCAATTGCCTGTTTTGAAAAAAACAGATTACAAACTAACAAGCTGCACCAACGACTCCTAATCAGGTCAGGAAACAGAACATATATAAACATTAAACATACTATTATGAATTTTGCATTTCGTTATTTAGTCTTATTGTTACTAACAATTCCATTTCAGAGTAATGCTCAATCAACCACTGAGCTGTTCAACCATAAAAATTTAGATGGCTGGTACGCCTATGAACCTGAATCAGGGAAGCATAAGGATGCCTCTGAACTGTTTTATGCCGACCAGCAAATGATTCGCTTATATGGTCCAAAAGCCGGTTATTTAATGTCGAAGCATTCGTACAAAAATTTCCGGTTAACAGTTGAATTCCGATGGAATACCGATTCAACTTTCACAAGAAAAAACAACAAAAAAAATAGTGGAATAATGTATCTGGTACCACGCAAAACGCCTGACACACTATGGCCTCAAGGCATTCAATTTCAGGTAAAAGAAGGTGCTACCGGAGATTTCATTCTTCTCCAAAACGTAACGCTACAAATTAATGGGGTGAAAACAGAAGCCGGACGCAGCGTAAATGCAAAACGTTTTGCAGATGCGGCAAAACAGATAGGAGAATGGAACACAGCTGTTATTACCTGCGAAAACGGGACGGTTAAACAAGAACTTAACGGAACGCTGGTAAACGAAGGAAGTGATTCCTCGGTGTTGAAAGGACGTATCCTTTTGCAATATGAAGGCTATCCCATTGATTTTCGTAAAGTAGAAATCACAAAACTATAACACAGGCGGAGATGTCCCTGTTTAAGCATCAAACAGCGCCGCATCGTTTCTCAAAGACTATTTTATAGTTTAAAAACAGCAAAGGACAGAGATTTCACTCTGTCCTTTTTTTCGTTACCTCCATAATCAAAATACCCGATTCACAATCAAAACTTCGGTAAAAATCCGTACGACTTGTTCTCTTAAATGAAAAATATATTTTACCGGACAATAATGGTTTCAATTCTATGCTTATGAAATTGAAATTTTATGCTTACGTTTAGTTTAAATTAACAACACATTTCCGCACCCATAGTGTCATGCGTCCAAAATAAAATCCAAACATTTCTAATCGAACTCCCTATTTTATAACCTAAACTATACGATCCCTCGGCAGCTTCACCACCGTTAATTTGAAAACTTTCTTTTATGCTTAACGGTCTTAAACCATTGTATTGTATATATTTCATTGCTTTGATGTTTATTATTTGAAAAACATATATCTATTTTGACTTAATTTTTAATCCACTAAGAATTAATATAAGAGCTAATACTAAGAGTATAATTAGATTCACATTCTTAGTAGTAGGAATTGATAAAAAGCTGTAATAGTGATTTCTTTCTGATATAATTGTATCAAAGAAAAAAACTAAACATGCTATTCCTAATCCGAAGAACAAAAATTTAATAAGCTTAAATTTTTCCATTTAGATAATTGTATTATATGGATAACCGGATATATACCTTAAAACAATTGAAATCTGTTGAATATTTGAATTTCACAAAAAACAACCAAGACATATACCACATGAAATCAATTGCTTAACCCGCCATTTGGGTAATGATACGGATAGTCATATTGTTTTATACTGCGGAGTCATTACCGACTAACCCATCATAAAGACCATGGAAAAAACTACCCATTGTTTGATAATACCAAGATATTGCATCTTTTATTGGACCACCTCCGTTAATGTCGTATAAGTCACTAACTTCTAATTCTTTTACTTCCAAAATCTTAAATTTTTCCATTATTCAAATTTTATAAAATTATTTTGGATTTTGCCAACCTTCTATGAATTCTCCAGCCACATAATCAATTGCAGCTCCTACAGCGATAAATGAAGCAATAATCCCAATTGTTACCCAAAAACCACCATTCGTTTTCTTCAGTTCGTTTTTGTCTAAAAACGCAATGCCTGATTCTTTCAAATCCAATGTTGTTTTCATAATTGTAGAATTTTAAATTGTTAATAACTTTGGGTACGGATATTTTTATACCTTACAGCTAAATTAAATTATCAGAGTACTAAAATAGTCTTGTTCCGTGCACAAAAAAAACACGGAAAAATTAAATTTCAGAAAAAACGGAAGACATTAGTTTCTCGATTTTTCTTTTTTAGACAAAAAAATAACAAATATCCCAGTAAAAATCATTAATTCGGCGAAAAGAGACTTTTTCTGATTTTATATTTTATACGGATACTATTTTTTTGAGTAGTCAGATTTCTTCTGAAAAAACAGCTCAACAAAAGGAAAAATAATATCAAACCAAAGAACATTCATAGCTCTCCTTTGAAAGTTATATGTTGCCGCTGCAAGCATATCATTAATAGCATCACTTCCAATTTTATGACATGACTTTGGCAATTTAAAGTATTTCCATTTTGTGATTTATTTCATATATTTGTTTTGATTCAAAACCAAAAACCCTAAAATTATGCAAAAATGTTACTTTCCTTTAGAATTCTAATTGGGATCTCTCTTCTTCCCGATTAATTAAATCCTTTAATTCTCCATTAATATAACATTTTAAACCCCATTCCCATGATGTTAATAAAACAGATTGAGCACCTCGAAAAAATTGACAAACTAATACGTGAACGAAGAACAGGAACTCCGGATGAATTTGCGCAGAAAGTTGGTATTAGTCGTCGACAATTATATAACTATCTTGATGAGTTAAGAAGTTATGGCGTCGACGTATGCTATTCGCGAATATGCCAGAGCTTTGGGTATAAAAACAATAGGAGACTAAGGGTCTATTTTAATTGTGAAGAAATTGAGAAAAGCAAAGGGACGCAATTTGCCGGAGGATATCACCTTTTTGCTTCAAAGTTCTATTTGCCTTCATTTTGCAATATCTGAAAAGCTATTTAATTTAAATACCCTGCATTTTGTATAGCACCGACAGATGAATATCATTTTGTGACTTTGTATTTTATTTTACAAAAAACAAACACCATGTCCCAACAACTTTTTCCCCCCGAGATTATTGAAAACACAACTGAAACTCTCTTTTACCGGAACAATAAATCTTTTCATTGGATATACTTAAGCATTTTATTATTAGTCACATCCGGACTGTCATTACTTCCTGTCATCTCTGTGGATGTTACCTCACAAAGTCGAGGGGTTATTCGCACAAAAAATGAGAATAGCTCCATTATTCCAGCTTTATATGGTCGGGTTACGAAAACTTTTTTAGAAGAGGATCGTCATATTAAAAATGGAGATACTCTTGTAATACTTGAATCAGAACATATAAGTGCTCAGTTGGAAAATTTCATGAAGCAGCTTGAAACGAATCTTCTTTTTTTGAAAGATCTGGGAAATTTATACAGGGATCAATATCAGCATATAAAAACACTTAAATATAAAAACGAATGGAATTCAGTACACCGCAGGATTAAAAGAATTTCTCATTAAACTGGAGTTACTGCAGGAGGACTATGACCAACAAAAATATCTTTATTCAGAGAAAGTAATTGCGCAAAAAGACTTTTTGAAAAGTAAGAATAACCTTGAGACTTTGCAGTCGCAATTAGAATTATTCAAACAGAAGACAAAAAATAGTTGGCAATTTGAAATATCCCGGCTTCAAATGGAAAATGAGGATATTAAATCTTCAATCAGGCAATTGAAAGAAGAAAAAAATCAATATATTATAACGGCTCCTATGTCTGGCTCATTATTAGGTGTTGAGGGAATACAAGCAGGCAGTTTTGTCAGTCCCGGACAGAAACTCGCCGAAATATCACCTGACGAATCCCTTGTGGCAGAGTGTTATGTAAATTCATCAGATATTGGTTACTTAAGAAATGGTCAGAAAGTTCGCTTTCAGTTTGATGCATTTGATTATAACCAATGGGGACTCATGGAAGGGAAAGTCATTAATATCCCGGATGATATAATCGTTATTAAAAATCAACCTGTTTTTAGGGTTCGATGCGAATTGTCATCCAATTATCTTCAACTCAAAACCGGCCAAAAAGGCTTTTTGAAAAAAGGGATGACTCTGACCGGGCGATTTGTGATGACTCGGCGCACCTTGTTTCAGTTAATCTTTGATGAAGTAGATGATTGGCTTAACCCTAAAATAATGTAAAATGTTTATAAAAATTAAACAACGAGATATTACTGATTGTGGAGCTGCATGTCTTGCTTCTGTGGCAGCTCATTATAAGTTAAAGCTGCCGGTGTCAAGAATCCGGCAAATGGCCGGAACAGACAAAAAAGGAACCAATGTACTGGGGCTACTCAAAGCTTCCGAAAAGATGGGATTTACGGCGAAAGGGGTAAAAGGTGGAGTTGATTCACTTCCAAAAATTCCTTTACCATCCATTGCCCACGTAGTGGTAAATAAAGTATTACATCATTTTGTAGTGATCTATAAAGTCAAAAATAGTCAGGTGGAATACATGGATCCGGGAGATGGGCAAATGCATAAAGTATCAGTCACTGAATTTGCCGAAATATGGACAGGTGTTTTATTATTGATGGCGCCCGGGGCTGATTTCATTGAAGCTAATGAAAAAATTTCTAACCTAAAGAGATTTGTCTTTTTACTAAAACCTCATAAAAGCATTTTGATTCAGGCTCTTTTAGGAGCTGTTATTTATACAATATTAGGGTTGTCCACGTCGGTCTATATTCAAAAAATTACAGATAATGTTCTAATTAATGGTAATGTAAATTTGCTGAATATCCTAAGTATAGGAATGGTTGTGTTGCTAATTTTCCAATTATTTATTGGGATATCCAAAAGTATTTTAATGCTTCGAACAGGGCAAAAGATAGATGCCCAACTGATTCTTGGATATTACAAACACTTATTAAGATTACCTCAACGTTTTTTTGATACCATGAGGGTGGGGGAAATTGTTTCACGAATTAACGATGCTGTTAAAATCCGTGCTTTTATCAATGATACAGCTGTTAATTTAGTGGTAAATGTTTTTATTGTTTTTTTCTCTTTTACACTCATGTTCATTTATAGCTGGAAATTGGCATTGATTATGGCTATTGTAATTCCACTGTATTCTGTAATTTACTTTCTCGTGAATTATTTGAATAAAAAACAAGAACGTAAGCTGATGGAACATGCTGCTGATCTTGAAAGTCAGCTGGTGGAGTCGCTTAATTCGGTTAAAACCATAAAGCAATTTGGGCTGGAGAATTTTGCTAATATCAAAACTGAAACGCGTTTTATTACGCTCCTGAAAACAGTATATAAGTCTGGAATTAACTCGATTTTTGCTGGAAATTCATCTGAGTTGCTGAACAGAGCGTTTGTAATCATTTTGCTGTGGACCGGCTCTTATTTTGTATTAGATCAATCTATTACACCTGGAGAATTACTTTCCTTTTATGCTATTCTGGGCTATTTTACCTCACCGGCAGCGCAGTTAGTGGGGATGAATAAAACTATTCAGAATGCGCTCATAGCTTCCGATCGTCTATTTGAGATAATGGATCTGGAAAGAGAAGCCGATAATGACAAAATTGAACTTAGGAAAGATTTAATTGGAGACATACGTTTTGAAAAAATAAAATTCAGCTATGGTACCCGGGTGGATGTCTTTGATAATTTCAGTCTGTTGATCCCCAAAGGAAAAATCACAGCTGTTATTGGGGAGAGTGGCTCGGGGAAAACGACCCTGGCTTCCTTATTACAAAAATTGTATCCCATAAGTGATGGAAGCATCTACATTGGAGAGCACAATATTAATTATTTTACCAATCACAGTTTACGAAGTCTGGTTGCCAGCGTACCACAAAAACTGGATTTGTTTGCCGGGAATGTGGTTGAAAACATTGCTGTTGGAGAGTTCCATCCCGATATGGAACGAATCTTATCAATTTGCAAACAATTGGGGATACTGAGTTTTATTGAAAAACTCCCTGCCGGATTTGAATCCTATTTGGGAGAAAACGGGGCCTCTGTCTCCGGCGGACAGAAACAGCGTCTTGCGATAGCCAGAGCACTTTACAAAAACCCGGAAATTCTGTTGCTCGACGAGGCCACTTCCTCTCTTGATTCGAAATCAGAAAGTTTTGTACAAAGTACCATCGAACAGTTGAAATCCGAAGGAAAAACCATCATAGTCATTGCCCACCGATTGAGTACTGTCATGGAGGCGGATAAAATTGTGGTACTCGAAAATGGCCAGTTGATAGAGGAGGGCTCCCACTTTGATCTGTATAAAAGTCAGGGGAAATATTATCAAATGTGGCAAAAACAAATACCGCCCGTTTTTTCTGAAATTTAATTTTTCCGTGCTTTTTTTATGCACGGGACAGGACTATTTTAGCAATATGATTAGATATATTCAACATGCCGGCTAATAGAATCTTTCTATGATTGGGAGGTAGTCAACGCCCGGGAAAGGTTGACATCTGCAAATTTTTTAAATTGTAACACTATGGTAAATTTAATTGAATTTGATGTAACAGAATTGAGCTTTGAAGAATCACTAAAAAAAAATGGAGGAGGACAAGTAGCTGAAGATATAGGTTATGCTGTTGGATTTGTAGTGAAAAAATTTGTCAAATTTATGAATTCTACAAGCGAACTTAATAATCCTTGGGCTGCTGGGTAATTATAGTAACTAAAAATATACATTATGAAAAATTTTGCATTAAACAGATGTAATGTAGTATGTTTGGAAGACACTGAATTAAAAGAAACGAATGGTGGTGCTCATGGAGTTTTAATTGGGGCTGCCATTGCTCTTCTAATATGCTGTTGGGATGACAGGGATGGATTTGTGGAGGGCTTTAAAAAAGGATATAGTGCAGGTTAAATAATTCAGAGGTCACTCTATAATTTATAAAGTGACCTCTTTTAGCATAAAATTGTAGTAAATTGTGTCAATAACTTATTTGCATGAAAAAGAAATCAAATGCAGTAGTGAAGGTGTGTTTACTTGCCGTATGCATTTTTATAAATTATTTGTGTATCAAATATACCGTGCAAATACAAGACGAGATTAGACCTCATAGTAGTTTAGTAATTTTACAGAATCTTCCCAGCTTATTAGCAGCAATAGGTAGTACTTTCCTTTTAGCTTGTTTTAAAAAATCAACAAGTAAATATACAGCAACAATCTTTATTTCATTTTTTTCCAATATATTCAATGAATTCTATAGATTTTATGCTAAAGATATACCTATAGATATTTATGATATTGTAGGGATTTGTATTGGAATATTTATTTCTATTGTGTTGTATAAGTCACTACACCTGTTTTTTAAAAATCGCCTGCTTCTTAAAATTTCCTTCTTACTTATATGACGAAACAGATTGGAAACGAATATATTGAATACATTTAAAATTTATGAGATAAAAAAAACATATTCTTACAGTAGACGGATTAATACTGACAATTGTTGGGGTTCTCAGTCAAATTTCATTAAAAAACCATTTCTAAATTATGTTTTATTAGGAATAAGTTTTCTATTGTGTATAATAATTGGGGTTGCCGTCTAAATTTAGTTCCAATAACAATACTAAAGGGATGGTTCACACTATTCCTTTAGTATCGCAAATTTAAAGAGAAAAATGTATCCACCCCATTGCGTGCATATTTCATAATTAGATGATCGGGAATATTTTTGCATCAAAAAAAACATGAGCAAGA
>NZ_JBQTGJ010000024.1:0-55896 GCF_052400685.1 Geofilum sp. OHC36d9 | reverse complement strand
GAAGCCATGTAGGTATCTACACGGCGTCCTTTTTTGTCTGGGAAGCCATGTAGGTATCTACACGACGTCCTTTTTTGTCTGGGAAGCCATGTAGGTATCTACACGACGTCCTTTTTTGCCGGGGAAGCAATGTAGGTATGTAAAAAGCGTCCTTTTTTTTTAAATCACCAACCGACATGAATTGTCTTTAATATTAAAAATAATCCTTCTCTCCTTTATAATACTTGCATTAGCGTAACTCTGTTACACATCGTTGGGCATTTTTTAGTCCGAATTCATCGCCGTATCATACCAGGTTTTTTTGTTATTTCCCCAGTGTATATCTTAATCCGGTGAAGAATCCCAATGAGTAAGGTCGAAATCCGGATGGATGATCTTTATTTATTTCTGAAAGGAAATAGTTGATACGCGGTTCAACCGATAGCGACAGTCTGCCCACCAGCGGGACGCCCATGGCTATTCCGGCATGACTGCTCAGCGTCATGGATGATATACCTGCTGTTTCACCCAACGAGAGCTGCTCTCCATCGTTGTTTAGATACGCCCGGTTGTCGATGAGCCAGTTGGTGCTAATACCGCCAGCCAGCGACAGTTTGATGTGTCCGTCCAGGGGCAGGTAATAACGAATGGTTAGCGGTACTTCAACATAGTCGAGGTACTGTTTGATGTTCATATTGCTATTTTCGGATGCAGAAGAAGCCAATAGATTAATTTCCTGCGATGAGCTATAATCCATCGATTTCACAGGTTTATTGGCGGATGCATCTTTTGTTTCAAAACTACCCAATGAGTTGGTGAGAGAAATATTCCTGACAGCAGGAACGCTTGATTTTTCTGACATGGCATAAAACCGTTCTTTTTGAACACCTGCTGTCACTTCCTGGCCCATACGCGAGTATCGGATGCCCGATTCTATCGTCCAGTTTTTATGCACCTTAACGTTTACATCGAAGGCGGCAGCCAGTGTTACAATGCCTTTTTCGGTATTTTGCCCTGAGGGGTAACTGTTGTTTGCATCGTAGTGTGATAATGTGCGGTAGTTGTATGTGGGCGACACGCTGCCTCCCAGTTGAACTTTCACGGCTTGTTTGTTTTTGGTCGTGGCTGTTTCGTCAGACGGATTGTTTACGTTGAATTTTTGAATCCAGTTGGTTTTGGTTTCTTTGAATTGTAATTTATCGGCCAATACCTTCTGGGGCTCAAACAGAGGGCTGTTGTGCTGATGTTCCAGCAAAGGCATGTCGGTTGGAGTTGCCTTTTGGGGACTCTCCTTTTTGGATTGATTTTTTAATGTAAAAAGTGTGGTTTTAACGACCGGCTCGTTGTTAGCCGGTTGATTGGTTGTTGCAGCAGTATAATTGCTGTTTGGCCGGTTCATGTTTTCTGTTTGGGAGGCGCTGTTGGGTGACTGCGATGGTTCGTCAATCATTTTATCATCTGCCTGGTCTGACAAATAAGGGCTCTGTTCGGCTGTCTGTGATGCCTCGGTGTTGCTTTCTGATTCAGGAATAGTTAATACACTCAGGTTGGGCAATAAGTTTTTTTGCGGAAGTATCACATAAATGCCAATGGTTAAAAGGCCAATCATCACGACAGCAGCCGGAATGGCCCAAAGGAGTATTAGTCTTTTTTTATTGCTTTGGGCGTTTAAAGATGCTTCAATTTTTGACCACATATCAGCTGGAGGCGCAGTGATCTGTCCTTCCATCTGTTTTTTATATTCCGATTCTATATATTTTATATCTGCCATATTACCTCTTTTTTATCAGTCGCGGGTATCTGGGTCTTGATGTGTTTTTGCAGCCATTGACGGGCACGCGATAAATTTGATTTGCTGGTTCCTACCGAAATACCCAGTTCTTTGGCTATCTCGTTGTGTGAAAAATTTTCAAGGACATACAGGTTGAACACGATTTGATACCGATCGGGAAGTTTACTGATCCAATTCAATATTTCGTTGAGTGATGGTTGGGTGCCGGATGAATCATCTTCTTCGGCCGGGCTCTCCTCGGTCAGATTCATTATTTCCTCTTCTTTTACAAAATGTATTTTGGATTTTTTACGAAGGTCTTGAAGAATCGTTGTAACTATTACTCGTCGCATCCAGCCTTCGAAGGAACCGGCATGGTTAAATTGATGAATTTTTGCAAACACTTTTAGAAAACCTTCCTGCAAATAGTCTTCTGCGTCGGCTCTGTTTTTGGCATAGCGAAGGCAAACAGGAAACATCCGCGATGCAAAATGCTCGTATAGCATTTGTTGAGCATCGCGACGCCCTTCTTTGCAGTCATCTATAATTTTTTTTAGCTCCAACACTGTAATGTGAGATGTTAATGCAGATATTATCAATGTTTTATCTGCAAAAAATGTTCCTTTCTACGAACCGGTTCAAGCGTTAGATGGTAATCTTTTTAAAGGGTTGCGTCAATTAAAATTCTAATATGATCCCAATTGAGGGCAGAACGGTTCCGGATGTGGAGGTTAGTTCTTTCAGTATATATTGTGAGCCATCGTTTGAAAGACGAGGATTTCCGTTTTCATCTGTTTCCTGAATTAATTTGGGCGCATTTCTGCTTTGAAAATTGTAGGCGTTTTGCACATCAAGGTATACTTCAAGCGCAAATTTTTTGAAGTAATACGATTTATCAATCCGAATGTCAAGTTGATGAAAGGGGTCGTATCTCAGACTGTTGAATTTTGTGTAGTCAAGGTACTCCCGGTTACGGGCATCCCAGGCTTCCACTTTTTGTGAAGTTTCGTAGTCGATGGGTGTGTAGGGGAGTGCCCCAATGTAGCGCCATTTCAGACCTGCATCCCAGTTGTTTCTGAATGATTTATTGAGCGTCAGGGTGAGCAGCTGGCCACTGTCCCACGATGAAGGGAGCATCTGACCGTCTATATTGGTGAATTCGCTTTTTACCAGCGTATAAGCCAAAATGTAGCTTAGACCATTGGGCGATTTTTGTTGGATGAGTAACTCGGCGCCATAAGCCTTACCATCTGACAGTGGCACTACTTCTTCGTCGCCCAATACGCCATAGTCGGCACCTTTGCTGGCCAGAGAAATGCCATCGCTAACCGAAACAGGATAATTGCTGTAATTTTTATTGAAGCCTTCGATACTAACCTTCGTGTAGCCGTTGGGAAGCCATTCAAAACCGGCCACAAAATGGTTGGCTCGTATGTATTTTAATTCATTGGCTTTGTTTATCAGGTCGTTGTTTTCGTCGCGGTAACCCATTGTGGTGTATGCCGGCAATTGGTAATAGCTGCCCAAAGAGGTGTTAAAGGTTACGCGGGGCATTATTTGAAATGACAATGCAGCGCGTGGGCTGAACTGATCGAGGGGGTTTTGCATGGAGCTGTTGTAGTTGTTGGCATCCACACGTGTTCCGGCCGATACTTTCAGGCGGTTGTTGAAAAATGTTTGCGACAGTGAAATAAAACCGCCCCACTTAAACAGGTTTAATGTTGAGGTATAATCCTCACGGTTCACCTGATTGTTAGAAAAGACGGTGTTGCTGGTTCGGTTATAGTAGCCGGCTGTTTCTACATTGAACCCGGTGCTCAGAGTCATACTACCGGGGTTTGAGAAATATTCAAATCGTAATTTGTTTTCTATTTCGTCAGAGATGTAGTCGTACTGTAAGTTGTCGGGTGAGCTGTCGTCGTTATTGGTGTATTTGAAATTGACATTGTTGAGATGATTGCGGCTGGCCGATAAAATAAAATAGCTGTCGGTGAAAAAGTGCTTGTACGAACTGCCAATGGCGTAATTCCATTGGTCACTTTCTGGCAGATAGTTGAGGATATATTGGTTTTCTTCAGTGGCCTCAGTGCTTGTGTTAAGCCGATACCGGTCGATGGCGCCAACCCCTAAAAAAGTTAGTTCGTTGCGTTGGTTCAGTTTCGTTTTGGTGAGAAATTGAAAATCGTTGAAGGTCGGCAGAAATGGTAAACCAATGTAATTAAATAATAGTTGTAAATACGACCGACGGGCCGAGAAGAGTGCGGTGGTTTTTTTTGACAGTGGCGTGTTAACCGATGCTGCTATTTCGGATGCGCCTATAACGGCTTTGTAACTCGTTTTTTCGGGGTTCGGTATAATCTGTTTAAATTCGAAAACCGAACTTAAAGCGTTGTTGCGTGAAGCCGGGAAAGCCCCTGAATAGAAATCAACTTCTCGTATAAAATCGACGTTTAAAAGGCTGATGGAACCTCCCGAAGCACCTTGTGTGGAGAAATGATTCAGCACCGGAATTTCGATGCCGTCGAGGTAAAAGCGGTTTTCTGACGGTCCGCCGCCACGTACGATCAGGTCGTTACGATACGATGTGGTGCTGCCTACACCCGGGAAGCTTTGTAACACCCGGGCAAAGTCACGGCTGGCGCCGGCACTTTTTTCAATAATATCCAGACCTATGCGTTGCAGCGACAGCGGACTCTCAATCTTTTTTGCAAAGGGACTGGCTGTTATTTTTACTTCTTCGAGACTGGTGGTGGCTGGTTTTAGTGCAATTTCCACGTAATTTGGCCGTACCGATGAGAGCATGATTTGTTCTGTTACGAGTGGTTCATAACCTATGGACGATAACTGCAAGCGTACAAAACCGGGGCTCAGATTTTCAAATTTAAATAGCCCGTCCTCATCGCTGGTCGTTCCGTTTGTGGTGTCGTATACAATAATATTGGTAAAGGGCAGTGGCTCGTTGGAGTAGGCATCTTTAATAACGCCCGAAAGCACCGCCGTTTGCGATTGCAGGGTTGTACCCATCATAAGGAACAGACCTAATGCAGAGACTAAGGTTTTTATGTTGCACATATCTTTTTTTGGGTTTGCATTATTTCAATATTATTGGAACAAAAGAAATGGCCGTTTGTTTGTCACGCTGCTGTCTTGTGTCTGATTATTACTCAAATAAGCCTTCATCTCTGATTAACATCAGAATGGCCGATTGTGGTACAATTTGATATTTTTCGCCATTAAATTCAATGTCGAAACTGCTTCCTTGCATATAAACGGCCATATCGCCTTCGCGGGGTTGTAGCGGAACGTATTGTACGTTTTCATTTTTCGATTTCCAGGGCTCATCGGTTTCTGCAATTGCCGGAATGGGGTATCCGGGGCCGGTTTTTACCACATATCCCTGCACTATTTTGTCTTTTTCCTGGATGTTTGGAGGTAAATAGAGGCCTGATTTGGTTTGTTTTTGGGGTGATTTGGGTTTAATAAGTACCCTGTCACCAATCATAATGACATTCTCAAGGTTATTTTTATCAATACTTAATAACATGTTGGTTTTGTGATTAGAATTTTTAATTTCACCTTTGCCGTTTATGGCGCTGCAAAATTAAGATATTTTAAACAGCTTCATTTGAATTTGGTTTGATAAAAATGACAAATAGGTTTAAATTCGCACTGCCGAAATTTTTAAAATGATTGATAAAGATTCTTTCTCTAATTGGTTTACCCAGTTTAATATCTGGCGTGCTAAAAATATTTCTCACCAGAATTTTCTGCTAATACTGGCCCTTATTGTTGGCTTATTTAGTGGTTTAGCTGCTGTTATTCTTAAAAATGCCATTCACTATATTCAGGTATTTGTGACGGAGGATTTTAATATAACAAACTGGAATTACATGTTTTTGTTGTATCCTATGGCCGGCATTTTAATTACCATTTTGTTTGTACGATATGTGGTTAAGGATAACATTGGGCATGGCATCACTAAGATTTTATATGCCATTTCTAAAAAGGACAGCCACATTAAGAGTCATAATTCTTTTACTTCGGTAATTGCCAGTGCCTTTACCATCGGCTTTGGGGGATCGGTAGGAGCTGAGGCGCCAATTGCGCTTACCGGGGCTGCGATAGGATCAACTTTGGGACGTTGGTTTCATCTGAATTACAAAACAATAACATTACTTGTTGGCTGTGGTGCATCCGGGGCCATCGCCGGTATTTTTAAGGCGCCAATGGCGGGATTGATGTTTACGCTTGAGGTGTTGATGCTGGACTTAACAATGGTGTCGATAGTGCCTTTGTTGCTGTCTGCTGTGACAGCTTCCTCAATTGCCTATTTTTTTCTTGGTAAGGGTGCTGAGTTTACGTTTATTTTGGAGGCGCCGTTTGAACTGAATAATTTACCTTTTTATGTCATATTAGGGGTGGTTGGAGGTTTGGTTTCTCTTTATGTAACGCGGGGAACGCTTTTTCTGGAACAGAAAATGGAACGTCTTAAAAATCCCTATGTCAAATGGATTGTCGGAGGGTTGGTTTTAAGTGTTCTTATTTTTATACTGCCCCCGTTATATGGTGAAGGCTATACGACTATCACATCACTTCTTTCGGGCAACTCCTATGCCTTGTTTGAGAACAGTATCTTTTATGGCTTCAAAGATCAGCAGTGGGTGGTTCTTATTTTTCTGCTTTCTTTAATAGGCTTTAAGGTGGTGGCGTCAGTCGCAACCAACGGAAGTGGTGGTGTTGGTGGTATTTTTGCTCCTTCATTATTCATCGGCGGGGTAACAGGCTATTTTTTGGCCCTACTGCTCAATACGTTTGGTGCTGATGTGCCTGTTTCACATTTCACCCTGGTGGGCATGGCCGCGTTAATGGCCGGTGTGATGCATGCACCGCTGACTGCAATCTTTTTGATTGCTGAAATTACCAATGGATACGCGCTTTTTATTCCTCTGATTACCGTATCGACTATTTCTCTTTTAACAAACAAATATTTTGAGCCGCATACCATTTACACCAAACGGCTGGCCCGTCGTGGTGAACTTATTACTCATCATAAGGATAAGGCTGTATTAACGCTGATGCGTTTAAATAAGGTGCTCGAAACTGATTTTACAACCGTTCATCAGGATCAGACGCTGGGCGAATTGGTCAAGATAATTGCCAAGGCCCGCCGAAATATCTTTCCGGTGGTTGACGATTCATATAAACTGATCGGGATTGTTATTCTCGACGATATCCGTGAAATAATGTTTAACAATGAGCTTTATACAACCACTAAGGTCAGTCATTTGATGATGGTTCCGCCGGCGTTTATCAATATAGATGAAAATATGGATGAGGTGATGAATAAGTTTGAGGCCACGGGTGCCTGGAATTTGCCGGTGGTTGACGATGGTAAATATGTCGGTTTTGTTTCTAAATCGAAGATTTTCTCGGTGTACCGGCGTGTACTGATTCACTTCTCGGAAGAGTAGTATTAAATGAATGATTTTTAAAGGTTATCTGCTGGCTATCTTAATTAATTACGGTATTTTTGTAGCCAAATTAACTCGCTTTAATTTAGGATTGAGCAATTAATGTAGAGGGTAGTTGTTGGTTTTGTGTGTTTCATTTTGGTCCTTTTTTTAGAGCTTTTGATTTGTAAAATGTTTAGTGAAACAAATTCCGGTGTCGGAATAAGTTGCTTCTGTCCTTACGTAATAAGCTAATTATATTACAGATGAGACGAGTTTTTTTGCGGGATAACACGAATATTCATGTTCATAGCAAATCTGACGTTCCATCTGATTTTAACAAACAAATTATTCACGGATGAAACGAACCATGGGAATTGCTTCACACACAAGAGTATAATTAATTAAGGCGAGTTCCATGTGACCTTAAAAAACAAATTATAAACACATGAAAAGAGACGAACAAATCTTTGACTTAATCAAAAAAGAACAGCACCGTCAGATGGATGGCATTGAGCTAATTGCCTCTGAAAACTTTGTTAGCCCCCAGGTGATGGAAGCTATGGGTTCTGTTATGACTAATAAGTATGCTGAAGGACTTCCGGGTGCGCGTTATTATGGCGGCTGTCAGGTGGTTGACCAGAGTGAAGGGTTGGCTATTGAGCGCCTGAAAGAGTTGTTTGGCGTGGCCTGGGCCAACGTACAGCCGCACAGTGGTGCACAGGCTAATATGGCTGTTTTGATGACGGTTTTAGAGCCCGGTGACAAGTTCTTAGGTCTTGATTTGTCTCATGGTGGTCACCTGTCACATGGCTCTCCTGTTAACAGTTCTGGTTTGCTTTATGAGCCCATTGCCTATGGGGTGAAGAAAGATACCGGGCTGGTTGATTATGATATGATGGAGGAGCAGGCGCTTAAACATAAACCAAAATTAATTATTGGTGGTGCTTCTGCTTATTCGCGCGATTGGGATTACCAACGTATGCGTGCTATTGCTGACAAAGTGGGTGCATTGCTGATGATTGACATGGCGCATCCTGCCGGTTTAATTGCAGCCGGATTACTTAATAATCCGGTTAAATATGCACATATTGTAACCTCTACAACGCATAAAACGTTGCGTGGTCCACGTGGTGGTATTATTATGCTGGGTGAAGATTTTGATAATCCTTTCGGTAAAACTACCAAAAAAGGAATCATTCGTAAGATGTCTTCATTGCTCGATTCTGCTGTTTTTCCTGGTATTCAGGGCGGACCTTTGGAACATGTTATTGCCGCCAAAGCGGTTTCTTTCTACGAAGCTTTACAACCTGAATATAAGGTTTATCAAACACAGGTTAAGAAAAATGCCTCTGAAATGGCTCGGCTGTTGATGGAGAAAGGTTATAAGATTATTTCCGGCGGAACCGATAATCATAGTATGTTGGTTGATTTACGTACTAAATTTCCGGACCTGACCGGTAAAAAGGCCGAAAACACATTGGTCATGGCCGATATTACCATTAACAAAAATATGGTGCCTTTCGATGACCGTTCGCCCTTTCAGACTTCCGGTATTCGTTTGGGAACAGCTGCCCTTACCACACGTGGCTTAAAAGAAGGTGATATGTCGCCGATTGTTCGCTTAATAGATGAAGTTCTTTCAAGTCCTGACGACGAAAAGGTGATTTCCACTGTGCGCAAGGAGGTAAATGAAATGATGACCGGATTCCCCTTATTTGCTTATTAAACTGAATTGTTATAGTACGAAAACACAGAGTATGCTTTGTCATATTCTGTGTTTTTTTTTACAACTAAATGGAATGGTTGATTGTTTACTAAACTAAAAATCAGATATGACCAATAATGTTGTTTTTATTACCGGCGCATCATCCGGTATTGGGTTGGCCACCGTTAAATATTTTGTTGAAAAAGGATGGCAGGTGGCTGCTACGATGCGTAATCCTGCTGCTGCTGATGAACTTCGCCAATTGAAAGGGGTAAACATCTATCAGCTTGATGTGACTGACCCTGCCGCTATCGGGCTGGTGGTCGATCGTGTTTTTAAAGATTTTGGTCAGGTGGATGTGATTATAAATAATGCGGGTTACGGTGCTGTTGGTCCCTTTGAAGGTGCTGGCGAAGAGGCTTTATTCCGACAATTAAATACCAATTTTTTGGGGACGACGCGGGTTATTTCAGCTTTTTTGCCTCATTTTAAGAAACAAAAGGCAGGAACCATTATTAATCTGTCATCCATTGCGGGGCGTTTGGCTTTACCGCTTTACTCGGTGTATCACGCCTCAAAATTTGCCATAGAAGGCTTTTCCGAAAGCCTTTGGTATGAGTTGCGACCGTTTAATATTAAAGTCAGGTTGATAGAACCGGGGCCTATTAGGACTGAGTTTAACGGCCGGTCGCGTGTTGATTTGGTTGCTTCAGGCGCTGAGTATGAAGGGTTCGTCCGTAAGGTCGATACTTTTTATAACGACCTTTTCAAACGGGCCGAAAGTGCTGATGTGGTGGTGAAAACTATTTATAAGGCCGCGGTTCAGGGTGGGTTTCGAATTCGTTATCCGGCCGGATATCGGGCTAAAGCCTTATTGTTGTTTCATAAAATTTTACCGGGCATTATGTTTCGATGGATTGTTCGGTTTATGCTGAAGATATAATTATTTGGTAATTCGTTTTGCGCAGACAGTCAGTTAAACTCTTTATGATGGTTGCCTGGATTATCATTTGAATGAACCTTCAACTGTTTTATCGGTTATAATCTTCGATAAATAGTGCTTGTCCATAAAGTTGTGAGTTTGGATTGAGTGCAAGCATAACGCAAAAATTACATTTTATAGTCAGATTTTTAATATCATATAACGACACCTTAATAGCTGGATGTATCATTTAAAATTATGGAATTTATGTTTTTTATACTCGTTTTTGTCGTTCATTTTTTAGTGAATTTATACATTGGTTACAGGGGCTATCAGGCTCTGGAGGTTTATCCAAACTTGCGCGTTTGGTTTGTCCTTTTTATGATATTGATGGTGTTGGCTTATCCTTTGGGGCGTATCCTGGAAAAATATTGGTACCATCCTATCCCAATTACGTTACATTGGATTGGGGCTTTTTGGTTTGCGGTGATGCTTTATTCGACCCTGTTACTGCTGGTGATTGACATTGCAAGGGTTGTTAATTCAATTGTGCCTTTTTTTCAGTATTTCAATTCAGATGTGTTAATGCTAAAGTGGTATTCTCTGATAGCTGTTGCAGGAATTGTGGTTGTAGTCGTGTTGGCCGGTCATATTAATGCATGGCATGCCAAAACTGTGACGTTGAATTTGTCGGTTGATAAGCCTGCCGGTGATATGAAGTCGGTTACTATTGTTGCCGTGAGCGATGTTCACATGGGGACGATTATTGGTCCCCGCAAAACGCAAAAGCTGGTGAATAGCATTAATGCGTTAAAGCCCGATTTGGTTTTGCTGGCCGGCGATGTGGTTGATGAGGATGTTGGGCCCGTGATTCAGCAGAATCTGGGTGAGAATCTACAGAAAATTATAGCGCCACTTGGTGTTTATGCCGTGACGGGTAATCACGAATATATTGGTGGCGTAGAGCCTTCAGTAAAATACCTGGAGCAAAATGGGATAAAGATGTTGCGTGATTCTTCTGTTTTAATCAGCAACGCTTTTTATGTGGTGGGGCGCGAAGACCGTTTTAAAAATGCCCGAACGCAAAATGAGCGTTTGTCATTAAATGAGTTGCTTGCCGGTGTCGATATGAGCAGGCCTGTTATAATGCTCGACCATCAGCCTTATAACCTGGATGCGGTGGCTGATGCCGGTGTTGATGTTCAGATATCGGGACATACTCACCACGGACAATTATGGCCTTTTGGTTATATAACACAGAAGCTGTTTGAAGTGAGCCGGGGGTATAAGCAAAAAGGGAAAACGCATTTTTATGTGAGCACAGGTTTTGGCACCTGGGGACCGCCGGTGCGCACCGGCAATCGTCCGGAGATTGTCCTGATTCATTTGCGTTTTAAAAATTAAGAAGGATTGTTTTGAGCTGCTCTGAAGAGATACGTCTCGTTGCACGACGTATGTCGTTGTTGGTTATTTTTACAAGCCGTTGCCGTTGGGCTGAAGCGGCATCCGACAGCAGTATTTAATAGATAATTTGTTTTAACCGTTCTATTTGGTTTTGTTTATTAACCTCGCGTAGGCGAGAGGCTGTTTTGGTGAAATACTGGTGTTCTTTAATAAAACGTAATTGTCTTTTATTCCAGTCGTTAAGTGAACCTACCATGTTTCGTTCCTTTAATTCCTGATAAAGGGTATTGGATACCGGAATGAAATCGGTTCTGCCCAGATAATCCAGATCTGAGTCGCACATAATTTTTTCTAAAAGATCTTTGGGTTGTGGCGGCATTTTGGTGGCCATAATTAACCGGTTTACAGTATCGATATATTCATGGGGGAAATTATAGCTTAGTATTTTTTCGCGGGCCATTACGGTACTGTGGTATTCATGGTCAACATAGTTGATGGTATGACCTGCATCGTGAAAAAGTGCGGCCAGCTTTAATAGTAAAATTTCTTCTTCTGAAACACCTTCCGACCACCCAATTAATTCAACTTCAGTAATCACATCTATCGTGTGCTTTATGTTGTGATAGAATAATTTTTCAGGAAGATTTTTTTCCAGATAGTCCAGCACTTCTTCCTGAAGATCCATGAATTTTAGATGGCCATATTTAACTTTATAGGAACTGTTGGCCTCATAATTATTTTTGTCGCATTGTAGTTCGGGAACCCAACCCTGTATGTGGTAAATGTTTAAGTTTCCGATGTATTTAAATGGCATTTGACCAATATGAATTCCCACAAAGAATTCTTTTATCAGTTCGTAGGTCATTACCGAAGCCGTTATTGCACATGGAGGGGTTGCTTCGCCCAATCGTATCGCCATTTTTAAATTATCGCCCGAAAAGCTGAAAACAGGATTTTCTTTTGATTCGGGAATTGCCAGTACGGAACCGGTATGAATGGCTATGCGTGTTTGCCAAATTATTTGACTGTCGTTTTGGATCAGGCTTTTGGCCATGTGTTGCATTTCCAGTGCGACTTCTGTTATGTCGATGGCGTTGGTGCGCGTTTCGCCCTGTAAACCTGTGGCAAACAGCATTGCGTCACCAAGCGATTTGATTCTGACGATGTTATGTTTAAATGCGATCTCGTCCAGATGCATACTAAGCTCGTCCAAACGATCAATCATTTGTTCAGGATGTTCGCATTGATACAATTTGTCGAAACCGGAGATTCCTACATATAGTACAGATACCATTCTTAGCCGACGGGTGGATTTGCGTCGGTCTTTACCCGTCGTCATATCTGGTTCAGGAGTAAATTGATGGAGAAGCTTTTGGTAGTTTCTGTTTTGTTCTTCGATGGTCGAAAAACGGCTGGTCAGTTCTTCTATTTGCGCTTTGAGCTTTTTATTGTTATTAGCCAGTCGTTGTAAACGTTCTATATAGCTCTCAGCTTCTCTCATAGATACCAGTTCTTTGAAAATTGGTGTCACACGCTGTCTCCTTTCATTTTTTTGAGATTTGAATCCCTTGGCTTAGGTTTCTTTATTTGTGTTTTAATATAATACAAACAAATATGGGCGTTTGTTTTAATCGCTTAAAAGATTTATGACTGTGTTTACTTTTTCTTCCATCGGTTGTGAGGTTTCTATCCAATGAATATTAAAACCTCGTCTTTCCATGCCCCTAAACCACGTCATTTGTCGTTTTGCAAATTGATGAATGGCAATATTCAGTTGTCGAACCATCTCATCGTAGCTTAATTCTCCAATAACGTATTGCGTTAAAAATTTATATTCCAGACCATAATATATTAAATCTTCCGGAGGTATGCCTTCTTCAAGAAGATGTTTTACTTCTTCAACCATGCCTTCATTCAAGCGTTGATTTAATCTTCGTGTGATTTTTTTCCGTCTTTCTTCCCGGTCAATGGAAACGCCGATTATGAGCGGTCTTATTTCCGGCAGAGTTACTTCAAGGTCAGGATGACTCTGGTAATAGGTCTCAATTTCGATGGCTCTGATGGCGCGTTTAACGGTATCAGTATCTGTCGAATTGTGTAATTTACGAAATTGGCTTAAAATGGTTTCCAGTTCCTTTAACGATTTTTCTTCCAGCGACTTTCTTAACTCTGGATTGGGCGGTACATGAATCATTTTATAGCCTTTCAATACGGCTTCAATATACAATCCGGTGCCACCGCATAAAATGGCTGTTTTATTTTGTTCTGTTAACTGCGTGAAAACTTTGAAAAAATCGTTTTGGAATTCATATACGTTATATTTATAGCCGGGTTCTTTTATGTCGATGAGGTGAGCCGGTATTTGTTTTCCGTCTACCAAATAGTCCTGATAGTCTTTGCCGGTTCCCAAATCCATGCGGCGGTATATTTGCCGTGAGTCGCCACTGATAATTTCACCATCAAGCGCGTTGGCCAGATGTGCCGCAAATGCTGTTTTTCCACTGGCCGTTGGACCAGTAATTACTATTAAATTATATTTGCCTGGATGCATGTTATAACATTTCTGTTGGGTAAAGATAAAATTTTGTTGATGATAACCAGCCTATGGGTATCAAATTATCTGTTTTGATGAGGTGACTCAAGGCATTTTCTTAAATTTGCATCTGATCACAGAATGCCAATAAAAATAATTTATGACTGAGGGAACAAACAGGACTACGTCGCAATTATATCAGGATCTTTTTAAAAGATTGTGGCTGTTTACTATTCATCCATCCGAAGGGTGGGCTGAGGTGTATGGTGAAAAGAAGTCTTTAAATGCCATCTTATCAGATTTTGCTTTGCCTTTAATGGCATTATGTGCTTTAACAACGTTTGTCGGGTTTATTTTTAACCATCAGGGATTTAGTCTTGAGTTAGCCCTGAAACAGGCTACGGTAATTTTTATAGCTCTTTTTGGGGGATTATATCTGGCTTATTTCATAATGAGCTACGTGTTGTCATCCGAAATGGAAAAGAACAATGTGTTTGCTTTATCTGCCTATTCATCCGGGTTGGGGTATGTGGTTACTTTAATAACATCTCTGGTGCCTGAATTTTTAATGGCTAACCTTTTGGTTTTTTACGCGGCTTATATTATTTGGCTCGGAATGCAGCAGTACCTGAATAAAGCAGAAATGAACCGTCGTGTGTGGTTAACTGTTCTTCTTTTTGTTTTGATACATTTGTTGCCCTCTTTAATTTATTATTCATTGTTGAAATTAGTTGTTTATGTCTGATAACAGGATTAATATCCGAAACAAGCGGGCTACCTTCGATTACGAATTGATTGATCGGTATGTGGCCGGTATTCAACTGGTTGGTACCGAAATTAAGTCAATTCGCATGGGGCGTGCCAGCCTGGTGGATTCGTATTGTTTTTTTATGACCGATGAGTTATGGATCAGAGGCCTCAATATTTCAGAGTATTTTTATGGTACCTATAACAATCACCAGCCTATGCGTGAACGTAAGTTGTTGTTGCAACGTAAGGAACTGTATAAACTTCAGCGCAAAACAAAAGAATCGGGCCTCACCATTGTTCCCATTCGTCTTTTTATTAACGATAGGGGACTTGCTAAAATGGAAATAGCCGTCGCGAAGGGTAAAAAGCAATACGATAAAAGGGAAACGCTTAAGTCAAAAGACGCTTCGCGTGAATTGGATCGCGTCAAAAAGAAATATTGACTTTTGTTGAAGTCATAGATGATCAGGTGGAAATGACGGTCTGTTTTTATTTTGATGTTTTATTTAAAATGGTTCGCATGGAGAACTAAGTAACTGTTGACATCGACTGGTTAACGGGATAAAAATAAAGATAAAAGTTTGAACTTAAATGTTCAGGTTCAAGGCTTACACAGCTCTAAAAGTGTCAGTTTTGATTGTATATTAACCATGCTGTCAACTGTTTTGGTCGTACTGTTTTCATGTTGTTCTTACTTTTTATTCCACTATCTTTGCCCGTTTAAGTAGTACCAGTATGTGAATTTTCAAGCGTTTGATTAAGAAATATTCAAATTTAAGGTTTGTGTAGTCCTAAAAGAGTGACTTTACTGTGGTAAATGAACATGTATGAAATAAGCATAACGCAGAAGTTGGACTTTTTAGCAAGCACTAAGTACGAATTCATATTTATTATTGATTATGAGTTTTAAGAATAATCGAATTACCCGACTTTTTGATATAAAATATCCGGTTATTCAGGGAGGAATGGTCTGGTGCAGTGGTTGGCGGCTGGCGTCGGCGGTTAGTAATTGTGGCGGCTTGGGGCTTCTGGGTGCAGGAAGCATGCATCCCGAAACACTACTGCAACATATTCAAAAAATGAAGCAGGCCACCGATAAGCCCTGGGGCGTTAATGTGCCTTTGCTAAACCCCGGCGTTGATGAGTTAATGCAGATAATAATTTCGGAAGGGGTAAAAATAGTTTTTACTGCGGCCGGAAGTCCGGCAAAATATACGCCGTTGCTTAAATCGCACGGCATAACTGTGGTGCACGTTATTGCCAACAGTCGTTTTGCAGCCAAGTGTGAGGCGGCCGGCGTTGACGCCATTGTGGCCGAGGGGTTTGAGGCTGGCGGGCACAATGGTCGTGAGGAAACTACGACCATGAATCTGATTCCCATCATACGTCGTTCAAATACATTGCCACTCATTGCAGCCGGCGGAATCGGTTCGGGGGAACAGATGCTGGCAGCTATGGCTTTGGGTGCTGAAGGTGTACAAATCGGTTCTCTGTTTGCGCTGTCGAAAGAGTCGTCGGCGCATGCTGTTTTTAAATTATATGCAGCCGGCGCCAGGGAAGGCGAGACTATGTTGTCATTGAAAAAGATTACGCCAACGCGGTTGCTTAAAAATGCTTTTTTTGACTTGGTGAAGACGGCCGAAGATAGCGGTGCTACGCAAGAGTCGCTAAGTCTGTTGCTGGGGCGTGGACGTGCAAAAAAAGGAATTTTTGACGGCGATTTGGAAAATGGAGAACTGGAAATAGGACAGGTGGCCACTTTAATTAAAGAGGTTAAACCCGTGTCTGATATTTTTGACGATTTACTGAATGGTTATATGCAGGCATGGCAACGATTGTCACTTTTACAGAAAGGAAATGAATGATTGAGTTTGAGAAATACCAGCTCGAAAACGGGCTAAAGGTGGTGGTGCATCCCGATACAACAACACCTATGGCTGCGGTTAATTTACTGTATGATGTGGGCGCTCGCGACGAGGATCCGCGTAGAACGGGGTTTGCTCATCTCTTCGAACATCTGATGTTTGGAGGCAGCAGAAATATCCCATCTTACGACGAGCCGTTGCAACGTGTGGGAGGTGAAAATAACGCGTGGACCAGTAACGATTTTACCAATTATTATGTGACGTTACCTTCGGCAAATCTGGAAACGGCCTTCTGGCTGGAATCGGACCGCATGATGGCCCTTAATTTTACGGAGAAAAGTCTGGAAGTTCAGCGAAAGGTGGTTATAGAGGAGTTTAAACAACGATATCTGAATCAGCCTTATGGCGATATTCCTCTCTTAACCCGTCCATTGGCCTATAAGAAGCATCCTTATCAGTGGCCTACAATTGGCAAAGATATTTCGCATATTCAGAATGCGACGTTGGAGGAGGTGAAAAATTTCTTTTACAAATACTATGCACCAAATAATGCCGTACTGGCGGTAGCTGGTAATGTGAATCCAAATGCGGTATTTGAATTGACTAAAAAGTGGTTTGGTGAAATACCACGGCGCGAAGTGCCTGAACGTAATATTCCTCAGGAGCCGCTACGGACCTCTCAGGAGATGTTGACTGTTGAGCGCGATGTAACGGCCAGCCTGATAACCATAAATTTTCATATTGGACGTCGTTCCGATCCTGATTTTTTTATTAATGATTTGTTGTCAGATGTGCTGTCAAACGGTCCGTCGTCCCGATTGACGCAGGCGTTGATGAAGGATCGTCAGTTGTTTTCTGACATTAATGCCTATCTCTCGGGTGATATGGATCCGGGTCTGTTTACTATTACGGGGCGTATTATGCCTGGCGTTACAATAGAAGAAGCGGAAGAGTCCATTTGGCAGCAGCTTAATCGTATAGTCAGGGATGGGCTGCCAGAGGTTGAATTGCAAAAGGTGAAGAATAAGATGGAATCCAATCTTGTTTTTTCGGAAATAAGTTTTTTAAATAAAGCCATGAATTTGGCACAGTATGAGTTGATGGGCGATGCGGATGAAATTAATCGAGAAATAGACCATTATCGTGTTGTTACAGCCGACGAAATACAACAGGCTGCAAAAATGATTTTCCGTACTGAGAATAGTACGGTTCTTCGTTATTTGGCGGTTAAACAGTAAATAATTATACATGATAAAATCAATAAACCGGGTAGAAGGCCCGGGTTTTGAGTTGCCTGGCGCAATAGGTTTTTTACCGGTGGGGAAATTTAAACTCGGGAATGAGGTAGATGTGTCGTTGATTGAAGCCGGTAGTCAGGAGGTTGCTAAAATTGATTGGGTTTTTCCGGCTGGCGCAGTGCAGGCCAATAAGCCTCTTTTATCGTCGGCGGTCGGTAATCTTTTAACTGAAGGAACCACCTCCAAATCGGCATTGGAGATCGCTGATACGTTTGATTTCTATGGGGCATATCTGTCTACTTCCAGTTATTATCATAATGCCGTTGTTACCTTATTTTGTCTTACCAAAGATCTGCCGGAATTGTTGCCTTTGGTTGAAGATGTTATCAAAAATCCGGTGTTTGACGATAAGGAATTTGCTATTTATATTAATAAACGACGGCAGGAATTTTTGATGGATTCTGAGAAGGTGAAGACATTGGCTGCGCGTAAATTTTATGAAGTAATATTTGGTCCTGAACATCCTTATGGCAGGGGAGTCAGTAGCAGCGATTTTGATAATATCACGCGCGACGATCTTGTTCGTTTTCATCAATCGCAATACCAGTCGGCAGAAATGAGTATTGTTGTCGCCGGTCAGCCAGGCAAAAATATTTCTGATTTATTAAATCGTTATTTTGGAGATGGTTGTTTTAGTCGTAATGCGCAACCTGCCGGACGTTCATTTCAGCTAATGTCGGATGCTGGTAAGTTTCATCTGATAGAGAAACAGGGAGCGTTGCAATCGGCTTTGCGCATCGGACGGCCTATGTTTAATAATACGCATCCCGATTTTATTTCACTCATGGTGCTAAACACCATTTTGGGTGGCTATTTTGGCTCTCGTTTGATGACATCTGTGAGGGAGGAAAAAGGGTTGACTTATGGCATTGGTTCCAGTCTTATTTCATATAAGGAAGGCGGCGTTTGGACAATCTCGTCCGAAGTGGCCGGTGAGATGCGCGATGAAGCGCTGAAGGCCATTCGTCAGGAAATGATTCGTTTGACCACTGAGTTGGTTTCGGAGAACGAGATGGAGTTGGTGCGGAATTTTATGTTGGGCGAGATGCTGCGGTATTTTGATGGCCCATTTTCATCGTCCGACATCTATCGGACCCTTCAGGAAAATAAGCTGGATTTCGATTTTTACCGACGCATGGAAATGGAATTAAGAGCAATCACGCCGGAACGAATTATGTTTCTGGCTCAAAAATATTTGCAACCCGACGATTTTTATGTGGTTGTGGCGGGTAAATAGTGCTTGCCAGATGACTCTGGTGGCAGCTTGAAAAATGTGTATCTTTTTGTGTAAATGGTTATTTTGATGGCGAAAGTAACGCAACAAAAATGTTGTTTTCTTGCTGAAACTAAATAAATGCAGGGTTGTTTGATTTATCAAAACATTAAATTATTTTAGGAGTTTATGTTGATGCTATTATGAGTAAAGATTCCGTCCTTAATCAAGAAGAGCAAGAGGCCAAAAAACAGCTTGAAGATATTCTGAAATCATGTACCCGTAGTTTGTCGAAAGATGACTACCGGATGATTTATAAGGCTTTTGAATTGGCTATGGAAGCGCATAAAAATGTTCGCCGAAAGTCTGGCGAACTCTATATTATGCATCCATTGGCGGTGGCTCGTATTGTAGCTGAAGAGATTGGTCTGGGTGCCAAGGGTATTACTGCGGCCTTGTTGCACGATGTGGTGGAAGATACCAACTATACACTTGAAGATATTCAAACGATTTTCAACGATAAAATAGCCAGCATTGTTGATGGTCTTACCAAACTGGAGGGTGCTTTTGATCAAACCCAATCCCGTCAGGCCGAAAATTTTCGTAAGCTTTTGCTTACCATGGTTGAGGATGTGCGGGTTATACTTATCAAATTAGCCGACCGTTTGCATAATATGCGTACGCTTGACAGTATGCCCGAACACAAAAAGTTGAAAATTGCAGGCGAAACGCTTTTCATCTATGCCCCGTTGGCCCATCGTCTGGGTTTGTATGCCATAAAGTCTGAATTGGAGGATTTGAGTTTAAAGTATGAACATCCTGCCGTTTATAACGACATTTCTGAGCATCTCAAAGAATACCAGATTCGTAACGACCATTTGTTGACCCGATTTTCGTTGCCAATTATTGAACGTCTTAAGAATGAGGCGTTTGAATTTGATATTAAAGGACGTCCAAAATCCATCTACTCTATATGGAGTAAGATGCAAAAAAAACAGATTCCTTTTGATGAAATTTATGACTTGCTGGCGCTTCGTATTGTTTTTAAACCTAAAGATGGCATCAATGAGAAAATTCAGTGCTGGCAGATCTATTCTCTTATAACCGATATGTACAAGCCCAAGCCCGACCGTTTGCGGGATTGGGTAAGTGTTCCTAAGGCAAATGGTTATGAGGCTTTGCATGCTACTTTTATGGGGCCTGATGGCCGGTGGGTGGAAATTCAGATTCGGAGTGAACGAATGGATGAAATAGCAGAACGTGGTTTTGCTGCTCATTGGAAGTATAAAGGAAGCACCGATAAAGAATCAGAACTCGATAATTGGTTAAAACGCATACGCGAGGTTCTTGAAAATCCCGACTCCGACTCGCTTGAGTTTCTTGACGATTTTAAACTCAATTTGTTTAGTGCCGAGATGATGATTTTTACGCCTAAAGGCGACGTGAAAATTTTACCTAAAGGCGCTACAGCGCTCGATCTGGCATTTGAAATTCATTCTAATATAGGGTATAAATGTATTGGTGCAAAGGTTAATTATCGGCTGGTGCCACTTAGTCACGAATTAAAAAGTGGAGATCAGGTTGAGATTCTTACTTCTGAACGACAGACCCCAAAGTATGAGTGGCTGAATTATGTGACCACGGCCAAGGCTAAAACGAGAATAAAAGAGGCGTTTAAAAAGGAACGTAAAACCATGGTGCAAAAAGGGGAGCGGCTCCTTGAAGAGGCTCTCAATAGCATGAAGCTCACCATTAACGCTAAAATTCTTAAGAAAATTCAGGGTTTTTATAACCTTCCTGTCAAAGATGAGCTTTTTTATAAAATTGCTAAAAATCTTATCCGACTTGATAATCTACCCAAAATTCTGAGTGATAAAACTTCCAATAAATGGGTTCGTTACTGGCGCCTTTCATTTGGAAAACACAATGCGGGTGTTATCGGTAAGAATGCAGGAAAAACAGAAATGGTTATATCTGATGATATGCCTGATGATCAATACGTTATTGCTACCTGCTGTAATCCCATTCCCGGCGATGATGTGGTCGGTTACATGGATGAACACAATAAATTGACGCTTCATAGCCGAAAATGTCCGGTGGCTATACGGCTTATGTCTTCGCAGGGTAATCGTATTGTTTCGGCCAGTTGGGAGTCGCATAAAATATTGTCTTTTCTGGCTTTAATAAATCTTTCAGGTATCGATCAGATTGGTATCGTCAGCAAAATAACAAAAGTTATTTCCGACGACCAGAATGTTAATATGCGGTCGATTCATTTTGAAAGTCATGATGGCATTTTTGAGGGGACTATTTATCTCTACATACATAATACAGAAGATTTGAATAATCTGATATATAATATCTCCGCTATTAAGGGGGTATATAATGTAACACGGCAGGAACGAATTAGTATAGCAACCTAAACCGTTTTTTTTAGGTGACTTATAATTTGTAGCCTTTTGAAGTGATTGATTTGACGCTTTGTATTTCTCACTAATATTTGCTACATTTCGCACCGTTGTTTTTAAT
The DNA here is from genome assembly GCF_052400685.1 of Geofilum sp. OHC36d9. Taxonomy (NCBI): domain Bacteria; kingdom Pseudomonadati; phylum Bacteroidota; class Bacteroidia; order Marinilabiliales; family Marinilabiliaceae; genus Geofilum; species Geofilum sp. OHC36d9. The sequence goes on along the minus strand of NZ_JBQTGJ010000024.1, from coordinate 34,474 downwards.
AGGACTAATTATGGATAAGACGCGTGCAAAAGAGGTGGTGAAACAGATTTTTACTGAATATTTGCAGAAAAATGGACATCGTAAAACCCCTGAACGATATGCTATTTTAGATGAGATATATTCTCACAATGGCCATTTCGATATTGAGTCACTCTATATTTTTATGAAGAATAAGAATTATAGAGTTAGTCGCGCTACTTTGTATAACACCATTGATTTATTGCTGGATTGTAAGCTGGTGATCAAGCATCAGTTTGGAAAAAATATTGCCCAGTTCGAAAAAGCCTTTGAATCAAAGCAACACGATCATCTTATTTGCATCAAATGCGGCAGTGTAACTGAATTTTGCGATCCTTCGGTTCAGATTGTTTTGAGCAATGCTTCGGAAACCATGGATTTTGAAGTTTCACATCACTCGCTTTATATTTATGGGTTGTGCAGTAAATGTAAAGCGATAGCTCAAGAATAGGTTTCTTTCTCTGATTATTCCGTTTTTTTGTTTGAGAGATAACTTTCTGTCTTTTGCCTTTTTTCATTTCTTTTGGTTAATTTCGTTGGGACTGGTTTTTGCTGGTCTGTAACTGATAATCGCCTTTTTTAGAAATAAATTATGGATAAAGAAATAAAAGTTAAGTGTCTGAATAATGGTCAATCAATTCGTTGCAGGCGTGGTTCTTCTCTTAGTGAAATTGCTGAATTGCTGAATATCAAATTGCCTTACCCCATTTTAGGGGCACTGGTTAACAATCGCCTCAGAGCGTGTTCGCATGAGTTGTTTCATCCCAAAACAGTTCAGTTTATTGATATTACACATGTTGACGGCATGCGAATATATGTTCGCAGTTTGTCATTTTTGCTTTTGGCCGCTGTTGATGAAATGTTCCCGGGTGCCCACCTTCGTATTGAGCATTCCGTTAGTAAAGGACTATATTGTGAGTTGGATAATCTCAATCAGGAACTTACCGTACAAATGGTCATCAATTTGGCTGGCAAAATGCGGGAAATTTCGGACCGTCATTTACCTATTTTGCAAATAAAGGATGAAACAGACGATGTTATCTCTCTTTTTAAGGAAAAGGGAATAGAAGATAAAACAGCGCTAATTCGTCACCGGGGAGAATATTATTCAACCTATTTTAAGATGGGGGAGCATATCGGCATGTTTTATGGCTTAATGGTTCCCAATACTTCTTATCTTAAAGTTTTTGATCTGAATAAATATTATAACGGATTTTTGTTGCGTTTGCCCAAGGCGGATAACCCCAATGAAGTGGAAGATCTGGTTATTCAGAATCAATTATTTGAAATTTTTCGGGAATTTAGTCACTGGACCAAGGTGCTGAATGTTACCAAAGTGAGTGATTTAAATCACGCCATTCGGTCTGGCGGCGGACGTTCCGATATGCTAATAAAGATTACAGAGGCACTTCACGAAAAAAAAATTGCTCAGATTGCCGATCGTATATTTGCCCGAAAAGATAAAATACGTATTGTGCTGATTAGCGGGCCATCTTCCAGTGGAAAAACAACCTTTGGCAAAAGACTGGCTATTCAGCTAATGGTATTAGGTATAAAACCGCTGAATCTTTCGCTCGATAATTATTTTGTGGATCGGGATCATACTCCCAAAGATGAAAATGGGGATTTAGATTTTGAGGCGTTAGAAGCTATTGATTTAAAGTTGTTTAATGAGCATTTGGTGACCTTGCTTGGTGGTGGGGAAGTTGAGATTCCTAAATTTTCTTTTGAAACAGGAACACGTTATTATGATGATGAGAAATTGAAGATGGGACGTGAAAATATTCTCATTATTGAAGGTATTCATGGACTGAATCCTAAATTAACGCCTTCGGTGTCCGACGAGGCTAAATTTAAAGTTTATGTATCAGCCCTCACTTCAATCAATATTGATGATCAAACGAGGATTCCAACCACCGATAACCGTTTAATTCGTAGAATAGTCAGAGATTATAAATACCGGAAATATTCAGCACAACAAACAATTTCACGATGGGGAAGTGTGCGTAGGGGAGAAGATAAACACATATTTCCTTTTCAGGAAGAAGCTGATATTATGTTTAACTCGGCGTTGTTGTATGAGTTGGCGGTATTAAAGCCTTATGCCGAGTCAATTTTGCTCGAGGTTCAGCCTAATCAGCCCGAATTTGTCGAAGCCAACCGTCTGTTAAAGTTTTTTAGTTATTTTAAACCCTTGCAGCCGCGTGAAATTCCACCAACTTCTATTTTAAGAGAATTTTTGGGCGGAAGTAGTTTTTCTTATTAGTTTTTTCCCTGATTCTAATTTAGAAGAAGTACCGGCATTCAGCCATTTTTATTGTCGTTTTGGATTTTTTTAGACTAAAATTTGAACGAAACGGTTGATCTTTTGATGATTAGTTTGTAAGTTTATTCTGATAATTTTCTTCTAACCTAAAAAATAATATCATGTTAAAGATGATTTTATCAGGTGCTTTAGGCGCTGATGCTGAGGTCAAGGAAGTTGGCAACAGCAAATTAATTAAATTTAGTGTTGCTGTTTCAATGGATTATCGTGACCAACAGGGCAACAAAGTTGAAAAAACAGAATGGGTACAGGCTAACATGTGGAGAGGAAAAGAACAGAGTACCAAAGTGGCCGATTACCTTAAAAAAGGAACCAAGGTTTTGTTGGAAGGCGTCCCGGAGAGCGATGCCTATAAGTCAAAAGAAGGGGAAGTTAAGTCTTACTTGTCGGTTAAGGTCAGAGATCTGGAGTTGATTAATTAGAATTGTATTTATTAATGGTATGGGGGAGTTTGCATTTGTCAAATTCCCCCTTTTCTTTGTGTTTTTGTACATTTGAACTTTGTGGAGAATATTTATCGACAAATATTAAAGAAATACTGGGGGTTCGACAATTTCAGGCCCCTGCAGGAAGATATCATCCGGTCGGTGGCACAGGGCAACGATACGTTGGGACTGCTACCAACTGGGGGGGGTAAGTCTATCACCTTTCAGGTGCCTGCCTTGGCCATGGAAGGAATTTGTTTGGTGGTGACGCCCTTGATTGCTTTAATGAAGGATCAGGTTGAGAATTTGAAACGACGAGGAATAAAAGCTGCGGCGATTCACTCGGGACTTACGACTCGTGAGTTGCAGGTGACAATTGATAATTGCATTTATGGCAATTATAAGTTTTTGTATTTGTCGCCCGAACGATTATCAACCTCCCTTTTCCATGATAAATTACCCCATCTGAAGGTGAATATGTTAGCCATCGACGAAGCACATTGTATCTCGCAATGGGGATATGATTTCCGGCCATCATATCTTAAGATTGCCGAAATACGGGAGGCTTTGCCTGAAGTGCCGGTATTGGCGCTAACAGCTACCGCTACGCCTCAGGTGGCTGTTGACATTCAAAACCAACTTTTATTTAAGAAAACCAATCTTTTTAAGAAAAGCTTTGAACGCCCTAACCTGGCTTATGTGGTACGAAGATCAGAAGATAAGTCGAAGGAATTACTGCGGATATTAAATTCTGTGCCTGGAACGGCTATTGTATACGTCCGCAACAGAAAGAAAACGCATGAGTATGCCGAATTTTTGACCTCAAATGGCATCCCTGCCGATTTTTACCATGCCGGTCTTTCGCCCAGAGTTAAGGATGCACGTCAGGATGGATGGATGCGAGGGCTGTGCCGGGTAATTGTTTCGACCAATGCCTTTGGAATGGGAATAGATAAGCCAGATGTTAGAGTCGTGGTCCATATGGATGTTCCCGATTCGTTGGAGGCCTATTTTCAGGAAGCTGGTCGTGCAGGTCGTGATGGCCATAAAGCTTACGCCGTTTTGCTATGGTCCGATAATGATAAAAGGCAATTGAACCGAAGTGTTACAACTTCTTTCCCTGAGCCCGATATTATTCGCAGAGTTTATGAAGCCCTTGGGAATTTTTTTCAGGTGGCGGTGGGGTTTGGTGAAAACCAGATGTTCGACTTCAATATTGGAAAATTTTGTTCGGCTTATAAATTTAATATACTCACAGTTTTTAATAGTCTTAAGATTTTAACCCGTGCTGGGTATCTCGATTTTTCGGAGCAGACCAATATCCCTTCAAAGTTGATGATGCTGATGGATAATTTTGAGTTGTACGATTTTCAGGATTCCCATCCCCATCTCGCATCGCTTATTAAAACTTTACTTCGCAGTTATACGGGTTTGTTTACCGAGTATGCCACCATCGATGAAGAAACGTTGGCTAAACGTTTGGAGGCAACCCGTGATACAGTTTATGAGCAATTACAGCTCTTGTCGAAGCTTCGGGTTTTGCATTATATCCCTCAGCGCAAAACCCCGTTGGTTACTTTTTTACGCCGCCGCGAAGAGGCCAGACACGTGCAATTTGCACCTATGGTTTATAAAAATCGATTGGAACAATATCGTAAACGTGTTGATGCTGTATTGGCGTATGCTACCACTTCACATTTGTGCCGGAGTAAATTGTTGTTACGCTATTTTGGCCAAAATGAAGGTAATTATTGTGGCCATTGTGATGTTTGCATTGAACGTCGTAAAACGTCCCTTTCAGATGATTTATTTCAGACAATAGAACAACAGGTGAAGGTCATTCTTCAAAAAAAATCGTTGACTGCTGCGCAATTAGTTTCGCAGCTACGGTTTGCTGAAGCTGATGTTTGGCGTGTTCTTCATTGGCTTGAGGAGGTGGGTTTAATCACAGAAAATGATGCCGGTACAATGGAATGGTGTGTTCGTGATTAATTATTGAGCGGTTTTTTGTAACTTTGTCTGATTAGTATCAATAAGAAAACTCAAGTACTTGATAAGAAATGTACAAATTCAAGGCTTGTCAAGTTCTGAAAATGTGAGTTTACTATGGTAAATGACTTTTTTGAAAGATCAGAGTAACAAAAAAGAGATGGCATTTTCTTGTTGATATTAATAATAAAGATGGTTTTATTTAATAATCAGTGCTTTTTATTTTTATCGATCGCTTATGAAGGAGATGGTGGAGAGTTTTGAACACCCGGTATATTCGCCTAATGTTATCGAATTTGTTACGGTTAGCCGGGAATTTTGTGCCTGGCTTGAAGGAATGGAGGCACAGCCATCGCGCGATTTTGTCGGAACAGCTCTTAAGATTCTCCCTTTGATGTATTTGAAAGCAACACTATTGCCACAGGTTAGCAATATGCTTGATGATTTTTTGGAAAAAAGTGTGTCTGAAGATGAATATGAGGCATTGCGCTTGTTGATACAGCGAAAAATGGGCCGTAGTGATGATTATCTGGAAGTATTTACAGCCGACATGCAGCGTAGCGATTTACCGCTTACATCAACTGTTTCTGAGAATATGGCCGATATTTATCAGGATGTCAAAGATTTTTTGATGTTATATCGTACAGCTGTTACCGAAATTATGAATGATGCATTGGTTGAGCTGGTCCAGAATTTTCAGATGTACTGGGGACAACGATTGGTTAATGTTCTCAGGGCTTTGCACCAGGTTTATTATACCAATGAGCCATTGGGGGATGAAGAAGAAGAAGACGTCGTTTCTTCCGATCCCGAAAAACGCAAAACAGATCACTGGATTATTTCTCAGCGTCAGCGTGAATGGCAGGATGAACATGTCAATCTGCCCGACGAGGAGAGTTAATCTGAAATTTATTTCTTTAAATGGATAGTAGTATAAGTAAAGAAGCCATAGGAGAATTACCCCTTTGTCAGTTTAGTGGAATTATTACCGTGGTTGAAAATCCTGAAAAGGTCGATGAGATTGTTGAAACGTTGCTTCACGAAAAGTTGCTGGGATTTGACACAGAAACAAAACCATCGTTTAAAAAAGGGGCCAATCATAACGTCTCACTGCTTCAACTCTCTACCAGATCAAGAGCTTTCCTGTTTCGGTTGAACAAAACCGGTTTGACAGCCTCCTTGGCTCGTCTTTTGTCTGACCCCAACATCTTGAAAGTAGGTGTGGGGATTCGTGATGACCTAAGAGGTTTAAATCGACTTTGTAAATTTAAGCCCGGCGGATTTGTCGAATTGCAGGATATGGTTAAATCTTTTGGTATCGATGTTTTTAGTCTCAAGGCTTTAGCGGCATTAGTTCTAAATGTTAGAGTCTCTAAGCGACAACGGTTGAGTAATTGGGAAGCAGAAATCCTCACTGAAGGGCAAATTGACTATGCGGCCATTGATGCCTGGATTGGATTACGAATTTTTGAAGAACTTATTGTTATTGATCCATCCTATAAAGTAAAAAAAATATCTTATAAAAATTAGTATCCTCTTTATATGTCATTACCAGTAGTTATTTTGAAACCTGGAAAGGAGCAAAGCCTTAAACGCTTTCATCCATGGGTTTTTTCCGGTGCCGTGAAACATGTGCGTGGAAATATTGAAGAAGGTGATTTGGTTACCGTGGAAGATTCGCATGGCAATTTTTTGGCAAGAGGACATTATCAAATTGGATCCATAACCGTTCGGGTTGTTTCTTTTTCCGAAGAGACGATCGATGCGTCTTTTTGGCATCGTAAGCTGGAAATGGCCTTGAAGTTACGCCAGACGTTGGGGCTGGCCGGGTCTGATAAAACCAATGCGTTTCGACTTGTTCATGGCGAAGGTGATGGTTTTCCCGGTTTGATTATCGATATGTATGATTCAACCGCTGTCGTGCAAATGCATACGGTAGCCATGTATCGGTTACGGGAGATGCTGGTTCAGGTGTTACGTGACGTGTTGGGCGATGGCTTAAAAGCCATCTATGAAAAATCGGAAGGTACTTTACCATTTAAAGCCGGAGTGGAGCCGGTAAATGGGTTTATATGGGGACGCAATAATGGGACGATAGCCCTTGAAAATGGTCTTAAATTTAATGTTGATTGGGAAAAAGGACAAAAAACGGGCTTCTTCGTGGATCAGAGAGACAACCGTGCGCTTCTTGAGAAGTATAGTGACGGCCGTTCGGTCTTGAATATGTTTTGTTATACCGGCGGTTTCTCCTTTTATGCCATGCGTGGGAATGCGCGTTTGGTGCACTCGGTCGATAGCTCAGAGCGGGCCGTGGAGTTGACACGTCAAAATGTACAATTGAATTTTCCCGACGATTCGAGGCATGAAGCATTTGCCATGGATGCATTTAAATTTATGGAAAGCAGCAAGGAGGTTTATGACCTGGTGATTCTTGACCCACCCGCGTTTGCCAAGCATCTGAAGGTGTTGAATAATGCCCTGCAAGGCTATCGCCGTCTTAATGCCAAAGCCTTGGAAATGATAGCGCCTGGCGGTATTTTATTTACATTTTCATGTTCGCAGGTGGTTTCTAAAGAGGCGTTTCGTACTATGATATTTTCTGCCGCAGCCCGGTCGGGGCGTAAAGTACGCGTGTTACATCAATTGAGTCAACCGGCCGACCATCCGGTAGATATTTATCATCCCGAAGGTGAATACCTGAAAGGGTTGGTATTGTTTGTTGAATAAGTTTTTCCTTAATACTTGTTATTTTGAAGTTTACAGAATTTGGTTTTAACGCCGAGATCCTGGAAGGATTAGAGGCCATGCGTTTTGAAGATGCCACTCCGGTGCAGGAGCAAACCATCCCTATTATTTTGCAATCCAGGGATTTGATTGCATGTGCACAAACCGGGACAGGGAAAACGGCAGCCTATCTTTTACCAGTATTTAATCAGCTGGTAGCAGGAAATACCGATGTCACTACTACTCTTATTTTAGTCCCAACGCGCGAATTGGCCATACAGATTGACCAGCAAATGCAAGGCTTTTCTTATTTTTTGCCGGTGACTTCAATTGCTGTTTATGGGGGTAATGATGCCGGGCTATGGGAAATGCAGAAAAAAGCGCTTATTACAGGTGCCAATGTGGTGGTGGCAACACCCGGTCGGTTATTACAGCATTTGTCAATGGGATATGTTAAGTTTTCATCACTTAGCTATTTAATTTTGGATGAAGCCGATCGAATGCTCGATATGGGGTTTCACGATGATATCATGCAAATAGTGAAGGCGATGCCTTCACAACGCCAAACGTTACTTTTTTCGGCTACTATGCCGCCTAAAATCAGGGATCTTTCGCGTAAATTGTTGAAACCCGATGCCGAAGAAATAAGTATTGCCATGTCAAAACCGGCCGAAGGAATTTTACAGGCGGCTTATTTGGTTTACGATACTCAGAAAATTCCGCTTATTTCGTCGTTACTTAAAGGGAAGGATCTCAATAGTGTTCTTATTTTTTCATCAACAAAATTGAAGGTTAAAGAGATTCATAAAGCTTTACGTCGTGAGGGTTTTCAGGCTGAAGCCATTCATTCCGATCTGGATCAGTCTGAACGTGAGTCGGTGATGCTTAATTTTAGAAATCGCAAAACCGAAATTTTGGTTGCTACAGATATTATTGCACGAGGTATTGATGTGGATGGTATCGATTTAGTTGTTAATTATGACGTTCCTGGCGATGCCGAAGATTATGTCCATCGTGTGGGACGAACAGCACGAGCCAAGTCTACAGGCGTGGCCCTGACGCTGATCAATGAAAACGACATGGAAAAATTTGCTACCATTGAGCGTTTAATTGACACCACTGTATATAAATCGCCTCTGCCCGATGGGTTTGAGCCTGGACCTGAGTATGATCCTTCTAAATCCAAAAGAGGTAATTTCCATCGTAAAGGCGGTTATAAAGGGGCCAAAGGCGGGCGTAAAAATTTTTCACCCAAAAAGAAATCTTCTAATTAGTGCTCAGCGTTACGCTTGTCCTCAACAATTTGTATTTACTTGAGTAAACATGCGTTTTCAGAACATTGCAAGCATTGAATTTTAATTTTTTAGTTCAGCCTTTATGAATATAAATGGCCAATTGTTAAGGGTGTAAATGGCTTGCTGTTTTGCCCTTTTTTTTTGAGATACTGGAATTGAATTATTAATGAAACCCGATAACGAACTTTAGTTTATGTTTTCAGACATCATTGCCCGTGAGACCGGGATTTCTTTGCGTCAGGTAAAAAATACAATGGCTCTTTTGGATGAGGGGGCTACGATTCCATTTATTAGCCGCTATCGGAAGGAGATGACCGGCAGTCTTGATGAGGTTGCTGTTGGAACCATTAAGGAGCGATATGAAAAGCTTCAGGATATTCAGAAGCGACGCGAAACAATTTTGGAGACGATTGATGAGCAGGGAATGCTCACCGATGAATTGCGCCGTAAAATTGAGCAGTCCTGGGATGCCCATGAGCTGGAGGATTTGTATCTGCCGTACAAACCAAAACGAAAAACCCGTGCGGTAAAGGCAAGGGAGAAAGGATTGGAGCCTTTGGCAAATCTCATTTTGCTTCAGCATGAAAAGGATGTAGAACTTCGGGCTCTTGATTTTTTAAATGATGAAGTGCCCGATGCTGAGGCTGCATTGCAAGGGGCCCGTGATATTATTGCGGAGCGCGTGAACGAGGATGCGAAAGCCCGTGAGGTTATTCGTCATTTTTTTGAACGTGAAGCGGTTATTACGTCTAAAGTCGTTAAAAAGAAAGAGGAAGAGGCTGCTAAGTATCGCGATTATTTCGATTTCTCAGAGTCGGTGCGTCGTTGTCCTTCGCATCGATTACTGGCAATTAGGCGGGGCGAGAAGGAAGGCTTTCTTAAAGTCTCAGTATCTCCTGAAGCAGAAGAAGCATTGCATCGTCTAAATCGTTTATTTGTGAAAGGCCGGACTGCTTCCTCGCAGCAGGTAGAAATGGCCGTTGAAGATGGTTACAAGCGGTTGTTAGCGCCATCCATTGAGAATGAAGTTTCTGCTGTTTTGCGTGAAAAAGCAGAAGTGGAAGCGATTCGGGTGTTTGCTGCAAATCTGCGACAATTATTGTTGTCGGCACCTTTGGGGCAGAAACGTGTGTTGGCGCTTGACCCCGGATTCCGTACCGGATGTAAGTTGGTTTGTCTGGATGAACAGGGTAATTTGGTGCATAATGAAACGATATATCCGCATCCCCCTAAAAATGAGATGAAACAGGCATATCGAAAAGTTGATACTCTGGTTGAATCCTATAAAATAGAGGCTATTGCCATTGGAAATGGAACGGCCAGTCGCGAAACGGAGGCATTTATTCGCAATATCCGGTTCAATCGTGACATACAGGTATTCGTGGTGAGTGAGGATGGTGCTTCGGTTTATAGCGCCAGTAAAACGGCCCGTGATGAGTTTCCCGATTATGATGTGACGGTTCGTGGAGCGGTTTCTATCGGACGCCGTTTGATGGATCCTTTGGCCGAGTTGGTTAAGATTGATCCTAAATCGATAGGTGTTGGTCAGTACCAGCATGATGTTGATCAGGCACAGCTTAAAAATTCATTGGATAAGGTGGTGGAGTCGGCCGTAAATAGTGTTGGCGTAGAGCTTAATACGGCCAGTAGCCATTTGTTGACATACGTGTCGGGACTGGGTCCTCAACTGGCTAAGAATATTGTGGATTACAGAACCGTGAACGGACCTTTTAAATCGCGTAAGGAGTTGTTGAAGGTCGGACGACTGGGAGCTAAGGCTTTTGAACAGGCCGCGGGTTTTCTTCGTATCAGTCACGCCGCTAATCCGCTTGAAAACTCGGCTGTGCACCCTGAGTCCTATGGCATTGTTAAAAAAATGGCCGTTGATTTGGGCTGCGATATCGTCGATTTAATTAATGATAAGGATCTTCGGAGTAAAATTGATCTTAAAAAATATGTGAGTGATAAAGTCGGTATGCCGACCTTAACAGATATTTTATCTGAGCTGGAAAAGCCCGGCCGTGACCCTCGTCAGCAAATTAAAGTGTTTGAATTTTCTCCCGATGTACATACCATCGAGGATTTGCATCAAGGTATGGTTTTGCCCGGTATCATAACCAATATAACCAATTTTGGCGCATTTGTGGATGTTGGCGTTAAGCAGGATGGGTTGGTTCACATAAGCCAGCTTGCCGATCGGTTTGTTTCTGATCCCAATGAGGTAGTGGCACTTCACGAGCATGTTCAGGTAAAGGTGCTGGAGGTGGATGTGGATCGTAAACGTATCCAATTGTCGATGCGATTGGGCTAAATAGTGTTTGTCTATCAAGTCAACTACTTCGTTATGCTTGTCATAAAAACAGTCATTTACGAAAAGTAAACGCCTTGCTTTTTATGACTTCACGAGCCTCGTATTTGAGCTTTATATTTCAAACACTTAGTTTATGGACAGGCACTAAATAAAGTCTGGACTTCCTTTCTATTTCGTTTTATCTTTTGGGTGCTGAAACTCGTTGATAAAACTAAATTATGGGAACGTATTCAAAACAAGTCGAAGAGGTTTATGGTTTTCTTGAAACTTTTTCTCAAGCAAATCCGGGTGTCGGAGAGGGCTTCGTAAAGATGCATGAGTCAGTCGCACAAGACGAAGCGTTGTCGGCTAAATATAAGGAACTGATTGCTTTGGGTATTGCCATTGCGGTTAAGTGCGAAGGCTGTATTGCCTGCCATGTTAAAGCCGCTTTGGACATAGGTGCAACCAAAAATGAAATTGTTGAAACCATTGGGGTCGCCATTCTTATGGGAGGTGGCCCTTCTGTCGTATATGGCGGCAAAGCCTATGACGCGCTAAGCGAATTTACAGCTTGATTTTTATGTTAGAAATCGTTTTACCCCGAGCAGTTTTGCTGATTCGGGGTTTTTTGTATAAAAAGTGTCAGTTTTTTCGATATTGACAACTAATATTTTATATTTGTTAAAATTGGTCGCTTAAATATTTCAAAATGAAAGATAATCGACCTTGTTTATAAGAAATAAGTTGTTCAAATGTGCGATAATTATGCAAAGATTTAGTGAGATATTATCATTTATAGATGCCTCAATAGGTGGGTCGCAGTGGTTTGTTTTCTTGCTTTTGGGAACAGGGTTGTTTTTTACCGTATATCTGGTTTTTCCACAGATTCGTTATTTTAAATATGCGATACAAATTGTAAAGGGTAAGTTTGATCGTGCAGACGACAAGGGTGATACAAGCCATTTTCAGGCTTTAACAACGGCTTTGTCGGGAACTGTGGGAACCGGCAATATTGCAGGTGTTGCGTTTGCTTTGCATCTGGGAGGGCCGGCAGCGCTTTTTTGGATGTTGGTGACAGCTTTAATAGGTATGACCACAAAATTTGTGGAAGTCACGCTTTCGCACAAGTACCGTGAGCGAGCTTCAGATGGGTCCATCGCCGGTGGCCCTATGTATTATATGAAAAAGAGGCTGAAGTTTTCAATGCCTTCGGGCAAAGTGATTCATTTTGGAAAGGTTTTAGGTGTCGTATTTGCTGTTGCAACGGTTTTTTCGTCATTTGGAACCGGCTGCCTGCCTCAGATTAATAGTATCTCCAATTCTCTGTGGGAAACTTTTTCGGTACCTCATGTTTATACGGGACTTGTTTTATCTGTCTTTTTAGCGTTTGTTATTGTTGGAGGTATTAAACGTATTGCCAGAGTTACACAGATGTTGGTGCCTTTAATGGCTTTTGTTTATTTTTTGGGTGCCATATTGGTTATTGCTTATAACTATGAGAATATTTGGCCATCAATAGTCGCAATGGTTTCTGATGTTTTTACGGGGACGGCCGCTTCCGGTGGATTTTTGGGTGCTTCGGTTTCTTTTGCTTTTAATCGTGGTGTCAATCGTGGTCTGTTCTCGAATGAAGCAGGACAGGGTTCGGCGCCGATTGCTCACGCTGCTGCGCGTGCGCATGAACCCGTTTCGGAAGGGTTGGTTGCTTTGTTAGAACCTTTTATCGACACCATTATTATTTGTACCTTAACAGGCATGACTCTGTTGGCTTCCGGGGTGTGGAAGGAAAAGCATGAAAACTTATTTCAAATTACCGACCTGGAGATTCTCGATGGTTCTTATTCTGAGTCGCAATCGGCATCACGAGCAAAATTGGTGGCCCACATTAATGGCGATCAGATTCTTCCTCTGTTTTCAGGCACGCTTGATGTTGAAAATGGCACCATACGCTCAGATGTGTCACTGATTCATGCCCGTTCGCTGGCCGACGATGTGGTGGTGTTAAAAAAAGGGATCCCATATACCGGAGGGTTGATTGTGACCAAAGGAAAACCGCATCTTAACACGCATTTTCAGATTAAAGGTAAGTCTCTGGTTCATAGCGCTCCTTTAACGACGATCGCTTTTTCACGAAGTTGGTTGGGCGAATGGGGAAAGTATATTGTGGCGGTAGGGTTACTGTTATTTGCTTTTTCTACTTCTATTTCCTGGAGTTATTATGGTGGACGCGCAATGATCTATTTGTTTGGAATGAAGTCGGTTGTCTACTATAAAGTTTTTTACATAGCCGGGTTTTTTGTGGCGTCTGTTGTTGATACATCCCTTATATGGATTTTTTCAGGGATTACAATTGCACTTATGACCATTCCAAATTTATTGGGAATGTTGTGGCTTCATAAAGAGGTTAAGACTGAGGTAAAGAGTTTTTGGTCTGAATATGCGACACGTTTTCCCAATGAAAAACCGCCTCGTTTTTAACGGTCTACAAATAAAAATGCCATTGAAGACAATCATTCAATGGCAAAAGTTGACACTTTTTATAGGATTGATGGGGGTGATAAAATTATTGTGTCTATTCTATAAAACTACCTGCTGGTTGAAAGAAAAAGACGGAGGCGTTTAATTTTTTTACCGCAATGGTTTCTTTTTGAATGGCTGTTATACTTTTGTTTATAGAGTCTGGAAAATAAGTTAGTATTTCTGGCACTTCACCATCAGGAGGCGTTACATAATTACTTTCTGACAAAATAAGTTCTCTTGAATCTGGTGTATCGTTTATTCTGTTTTTGTTCATTCTACTCTCGTTGCTTGAGTTGTGGCATTTTGAAATGAGTAGAATAGCAGTTGCATAAAAAATAATAGACAAAATTTTCATCATAATTCCCCTTTTTAAATAGTAGTCGTAAGTATTGTTTCGTTTCCCGTTGTAATTTCTATGATGCAAATGTACGTCAAAGACTCTGGGAGCTCAAGTCTAAATTGACCATTTATTAGAATGCTTTGACGAACGCACAAAAATAGATGATTAGTTCTTATCTTTAATGCTTGATTTTAACAATAAATGTTAATGACTACTTTTTTTGTAATTGGTTTATTTTTGATTGGCCTATTGGCAGGTCGATGGTTAAATCATCCGGCAGTTTCAAAAAAGAGAATGGAGACACTGACTTTGGCTTTAATCGGTGTGCTTTTGTTCGTCCTTGGTTTGTCGGTGGGATTTAACGAGAAAGTGGTGAGTCAGATGGCTGGTTTGGGGTTAATCGCACTGTGGCTTACAATAGGAGCTTCACTTGGAAGTATGGTATTGGTTTTATTATTTATTCGTTGGTTTTTTAAAAATTAACGATCAACCATCACCAGAGTGAGTCAACTTGCTTGAGAAGATAAATAAATATGAATTTTATAAGGGCGTTCTGCCTTCTCCTTACAGAACAAATTATTTACGGGTACGAAACGAGCCATGGGAATTGATTCACATACAGAAGTATGATTATTCCGGAGAGTTTCATATGGCAATTGAGAAACAAATTATAATCATATGAAAAGTAGTTTACTTTTTCTTTCAGTTTTTTTTGCAGGTGGATTAATTGCTTATACCGGGTTGGCGCCGGAATGGATGCATAATGAAGATTTATCCTCTTATACATTATACTTATTGATGCTGTTGGTTGGTATTGGCATTGGTAGCGATACCGAGATGCGTCGTATTTTCAGACAGGTTAATGCAAAGATGATTTTGGTGCCATTGGCCGTTATTTTGGGTTCATTATTGGGTGCGACACTGTTTTCTTTTTTGTTATTTAATATTTCAATCCGGGAGGCAATGGCTGTTGGTGCCGGTTTTGGTTATTACTCTTTATCCGGAATTTTGATAGCCGAAATAAGTGGGGAAGAACTGGGTGTGGTTGCCTTGCTGGCTAATATTTTCAGAGAAGTGTTGACTTTAACTTTGGCGCCGCTTTTGGTCAAATGGTTCGGAAAATATGCGGTTATTGCTTCAGGTGGTGCTACTGCCATGGACACTACACTTCCGGTGGTGGTTCGGTATAGCGGGAAAGAAATGGCTGTTGTGGCTGTTTTTAGTGGGTTGGTATTATCAATGCTGGTGCCTGTGTTGGTTCCTTTTATCCTTACGGTATTTAAATAGTGCCTGTCCATAAAGTCGGGAGTTTGCGCTATATTAGTCCTTAAAATGGTTCTCTGGCATAGAGAACTCATATTAATCAGATTGGTAAAGTTTTTAATTTGCGCTTTCGGTTAAAACAATACGTTTTTATGTGTAGTTCCTGAATAGACGCAAATTGGTGATATGGTCGAATTTATTTTTGTACATGCCTTCTTTGTTTGTATCTTATGCTATAAAAATCATGATTTATGATACAACTAAATAATGATGATGCTTTGCGGGTTAAGCCTGGGGAAAAAGTGAAGGTGAGTGATTTTCATTCCGATTATACCAATGGTATGAGCGATAAGGACGACGCTGCGGTGGAGCTCAATTCAAATATCGAGGCTTTGCAGCAGCTTCAGGATAAGTTATATGCACATAATCGGTATTCGGTGTTAATTATTTTTCAGGCGATGGATGCGGCGGGTAAGGATGGCACCATCAAACATGTGATGTCGGGCGTTAATCCGCAGGGAACACAGGTGTATAGCTTTAAAACACCTTCGGCTGAGGAATTGGATCATGATTATATGTGGCGAATTTATCAGCGGTTGCCGGAGCGTGGACGTATTGGTATTTTTAACCGTTCGTATTACGAAGAAGTGTTGGTTGTGAGAGTTCATCCGGAGTATCTGCTGAAGCAGCAATTGCCTGGTATTACATCCGTCGATGATGTGGACGATCATTTTTGGGAAAAACGATTTAACCAGATTAATCATTTCGAAAAACACTTGCACGATAATGGAACGATTATCCTGAAATTTTTTCTTAACGTGTCGAAAGAGGAGCAAAAAAAGAGGTTTTTGAAACGAATTGATGACCCGGCCAGGAACTGGAAATTCTCCATGGCGGATGTGTCTGAACGGCAACATTGGAATGCTTATATGAAAGCTTACTCGCAATTATTATCAAATACCAGTACCGATTATGCACCCTGGTATGTTATTCCTGCCGACAAAAAGTGGTTTATGCGGCTGGCTGTCAGTAATATTATTGTCAATCGATTGCAGGCTTTACCTTTAAAATATCCTGATTTATCGGCACAGGAGCGGGATAAGCTTGAAGCAGCGCGTTTGTCTCTGATGGCCTCCCGCTAAATAGAGTCTGTCCATAAACTAAGTGTTTGAAATATAAAGTTCTAATTCAAGGTTTGCGCAGCTCGAAAAATGTGAGTTTACTCCCGTAAATGACCATTTTTAGAGCAAGCGTAACGCAGAAGTTGGGCTTTATATTTCAAACACTAAATAGTGCCTGTCTATAAACTAAGTGTCCGAACTATAAAGTTCAAATTCAAGGCTTGCGAAGTCATAAAAATCAAGGAGTTTACTTTTCGTAAATGACTGTTTTTATGACAAGCGTAACGCAGAAGTTGACTTTATAGACAGACTCTAAATAGACTTGCCTTGTATGAACTAACTATATTGATTGCAATGCGCGGGACAAATCTTCAATGATATCATCCTGGTGCTCTAATCCTACCGACAAGCGAAGCGTGCCTTCATTTATCAACATCAACTCTTTGTCATTAGCGCTGTAATCCCAGTAAATAGTTGATGCCGGATGAATAATCATTGATTTGTTATCGCAAAAATTGGTTCCTCTTCTCACCATTTTTAGCTTATCCATCATTGTGAAACAGGCTTTTTTATCTTTTAATGTTAAGTTGATGAGGCAACCTCCGTGTCCATTGGTATATTTTTGGGCTCTGTCAAAGTATTTATAGGAGGGAAGTGATAAGTAACTAACTTGTTTTACTTTTGGGTGGTTTTCAAGAAACTGAGCCACTGTGAGCGCATTTTTTTCAATTCTGTCAATTCTAACACCTATTGTCTCCAGGCCTAGCAGTTGAAGCCATGCGCTGGATGGTGATAAGCAGGCGCCGATATTTCGGTAAATTTCTTTGTATAGACGTTTAAAGAAGGCTTGTTGTCCAAAAGCATCATATTCTTTTTTTAGTTTAGGAATAAATTGCCATTTGTTGGATTTATAAATTTGAATAGCGCCACCAATGGAAGTGGCGCCACCCGAAATAAATTTAGTGTTGGAAAATATTTCGATGTCAACACAAAATTCATTGGCATGAAAGGCATAAGGTGTCAGAATACTGTTATCAATCACCAGGGGAATTTGCTTTTCCTGTGCCAGCGCCGCTATTTTTTCGATGTCGAAAATAATTAATTGTGGGTTGGTGGGCACCTCAAGAAAAATGGCTCTGGTATTCGAATCGATGTGAGATGCTATTTCTGATAGGTTGTCAAGATCGGTAAACCTGGTTTCAATTTCAAACGAACTTAGCGTATTCGCAAATAAAGAATAGGTGTTGCCAAAAAGATACCGCGATGTAATGATGTTATCACCTGCGCTGCATAATGTCAGGAATACGTTCGAAATAGCCGCCATTCCCGAACTTACACATAAACTGTGAGCCGAGCCGCTGAATAGCTGTAGCCGATTTTGCAATTCGTTAACAGTAGGGTTTGATATTCGGGAGTATGAAAAGGCGTTACTTTCGCCTCTGAATGCTTTCTCCATGTCTTCAGACGTTTCAAAATCAAACGAGGCCGTTTCGTATATCGGTATTTTCAGACTTCTGTTTGATTCTGCTGATTTTTCTTCTTTATTACCATGTATAAGCAATGAGGTGATGTGTCGTTTCATATCGGAATGGTTTTTTCTATAACTTGTTTTGCGACGGCTTAGTAGTTATTACCAGCTTTAAAAATAATCTAATTAATTAGTGCTTGCAAGAAAAGTCATACTACCGCGTTGTGCTCGTCCTAAAAATACGAGTTTATTCGCTCAATATCTATGTCAAAAAGCTGGCGGTCAGCGTTGATAAATGGTGTATTTAGGATAAAAAGATTCTAAAAGCTTTTGTTTAGGAAATTACTTTATAGTTTTTGGCTATGAACTATTGACAATTTTGATATTATATATTAAATTTCTCATTTGTAAAGTTTTACAGTGGTTTTTATTTATATTTAGTCTAAATACTTATAATTATCTGGTCATAAATATTTGTTGTTGTTTATTCTTTGCGTACATTTGTTATACAAACAAAACAAAATCATCAGCCATGACAACAATTCAATTTAATAATCACCTGTTGGGACTACAGGACAAGTTGCTTTATTTTGCATTAAGTTTGACCGCTAACGATGAAGATGCAAGAGATTTGTTACAGGAGACTATTTTAAAGGCTTTGACCTATCGTAATCAGTTTACGGCCAATACAAATTTTAAGGCCTGGATTTTTACTATTATGAAGAATACCTTTATTAATAATTATCGTCGTAACCAAAAAACTCGTAATACATTTGACGGTAATGAAGATGCCTTAAGGGTGGCTTACCGTCGTAATTATACCTCTGAAACACCAGAAATGGTGCACAGTGTTTCAGAAATGAATCACTATATTGAGAAGTTGGACGATGACTTTCGCATCCCATTTAAAATGCATACCGATGGGTATAAGTATAAAGAAATTGCTGAGAAGTTGGAACTCCCTATCGGAACAGTTAAGAGTCGTATTTTCTTTACTCGTAAGAAATTACAAAGTATGTTGAGAGATGCTGAAGGCAGTTACGCAAATTAATTTTATTTTTAAATAATTCAGGTATTCGAATACCTGAATGTTTAAATAGCATAGTTTTGGGTTTAGGTTTAGTAGATGAGTGGACAGCCGGTTTTGACGAAAGTTAATGCCGGCTGTTTTGTGCAACCTTTAATTTTGTTAATATTTTGGGAAAATTATTTTTGAATTGAGCTCAAACCCTGAAAATGTCGTAATTTCAGCCATTAATAATTTGGTTCTTATTGTTGGAAGAAATGTCATAATTTTGTTGTTTATCTATTTTTTGTAATTAAATCTATTTTTTAGTTTGTGATTTGTAGGCTACAGTTAAATGATGAACTGGTCAGAATTAAATATTTATTTACACTTATTTTTGATCCTTACATTGGAGGACGATTGTTTCTTGAGTATTTCTTCAGGCAAATGAAAACAAATTATAAACAGAAATAAGTTGTCCATTCGTTTTTTTGTTTCTCTATAAATATAGTTTAGTATATGGAAGATCGTAATTTGGCTCGGTATGAGCGTGTATACAAACAGGTTGCTGGTTTAATTTCAGCCACTTCGCATCCGATTACTCGTATGGCAACGATGGCTGCCTTGCTTCATCATAAAATGAAGGATTATTTTTGGACTGGATTTTATTTTTTAGAGGGTGGCGACCTGATTGTAGGGCCTTATCAGGGTCCGGTGGCTTGCCTGAAATTGAAAAAAGATGTTGGGGTTTGTTGGGCTGCAATTAATAGAGGAGAAAGTGTGGTGGTAGGTAATGTCAATGAATTTCCTGGTCATATAGCCTGTTCTTCGCTTAGTAATTCAGAAATTGTGGTCCCAGTGAAAGATAAAATGGGACAGATAGTGGCTGTTTTAGATGTCGACAGCCGGGCTTTTAATCGTTTTGAGGATTCTGATCGCCAGGGACTTGAAAAATTAGTGACATTAATATATCAATAATTAGAGAATTAAAGTAATGATGCATCCAACGGTTTTAGTAACAGGCGCTGCCAAAAGGGTTGGTCGGGTTCTTTGCGAACATTTTGCCCAAAAAGGGTGGAATGTGGTTTTGCATTATAATGAAAGTAAGAAAGAGGCGTTGGCTCTGGCAAAAAAGTTTTCTGAAGATTATCCTGATCAGAAGTTTTGTGTGGTTCAGGGCGATATGTCTTTGGGCGAGATTACAGCTCAAAAAATGATGTCTGTATTGCCTGAAGGTGTTTCGAAACTAGACGCACTGATAAATAATGCTTCGGTATTTGATCCCGGTGCTTTGGCCAAAACAGAGGGTGAACTGTTGAGACGTGAGTTTATCATTAATTTTGAGACGCCTTTTTTTTTAATGCGCGATTTTTATCTTAAATATAAATCTGGGGTTATTGTCAATATTTTGGATACACGGGTTCATAATGAGGACAGTTCATACGCTGCCTATTCGCTGGCTAAAAAATCGTTGATGCATCTGACCAAGATGGCTGCGTTGGAATGGGCGCCTGATATGCGCGTTAATGGTGTGGCGCCTGGTCCAGTGCTACCTCCTATGGGCAAGGACGATTCGTGGTTGAGTAATGTGGTGGCACAAACACCTTTAAAGAGAGCTGTTGGACTTGACAACCTCGTCAATAGTGTGTATTTTTTAATCACTAATAATTCAATTACCGGACAAATAATTAATTGTGATTCCGGCGCACATTTAATTTAAATTATGGCTGTTATTTTTATAAGAGATTTGTTGCTCCGAACAGAAGTGGGGTTCAATCCTCATGAGTTGGGCAAGAAACAGGATGTTCTGTTAAATATTGCCATTCACTATGGTCTTAGAGGTGAAGAAATAAGCGATAGTCCCGATGACGCACTTAATTATAAAACATTGTGCAAAGGGATTGTTCGTTTGGTGGAAGATGGCCATTTTAATTTGTTGGAGAGGTTGGTTAACAACGTGGCCGATTATTTGTTGTTAAATGAACGGATATTGAAGGTGGAAGTTACCGCTGATAAGCCACACGCATTAAGGTTTGCCCGAAGCGTTGCTTTTTCGTTGGAGAAGAAAAGAGAAATAGTTTAGTTGTTGTTGAATAAATTTTGATCCATGCGTGATAATTTGGTCGTGATAGGGATGGGATCGAACATTGAGCCTTATCTGAATTTTGCAGAAGCCATACAGCGCCTGACGAAGGCGTTGAAAATTATGAAATTGTCTTCTCTGCAAATAACAAAGCCTGTGGGCATCATCAATCAGGCCGACTTCATTAATGGTGCCTTGTTGGCTAAAACGGGGATGGATTATGCCGATTTAAAGCTTTTTCTAAAAAAAGTTGAAGACGACATGGGCCGCGATCGCTCAGCACCTAAATATGGACCCCGAAATATTGATTTAGACATTGTTATATGGAACGAAAAAGTGGTGGATGATGACTATTATTCCCGCGATTTTCTTAAAGAGGCTGTTGAGGAGCTACACATCTTTTAAGTGAAATTTTATTTTTTTCGTTACGCTCGCATTTAAAATGGTTATTTACATCGGTTAACTCACCTTTTTCAATCTTCGAATTCTCAAAAATGAAGATTTATTATTTGCCACATAATGGACTTTTTGACATAGGTGGCGCTTCCCGATAAATTTATTGATTATTATACCCTAATATTCCAACGGATATAACCATTACCAGTACAAATACTTCCCATAGCTTCTTTGTATTCATAATCGTTTGAGTTTAGAATTTATGTTCAAATGTATAATTTTTATAAAAAGACACTAGTATCTTTTTATAAAAATTATCTATCTTTGTTGAAATTAAAAAACAATAGTTATGAATATATATTCAAGAATTAAGTGTTGCGAGGCATTGTAAAAGTCAGCCTCTAAATGGCTCAGCTATTTGAGATAAACAGTATCTGTTTTGGCTTGTAGTAATGAGTTTGTTTGAGATTTGTAAAATAAAGGTGTTGATGTAGATTAATAATAAGGCTTACAAGAGAAGGCTAACTTTTGCTTTATGTTTGTCCTCAAAATTGCCATTAACGAAAGTAAACTCACATTTTAGAGGGGCAGCAAAACAAAATTAAAGTTCGTGCAGCCGATGAACCATCGTAATTATAGAGCAGGTATGTTTCTCCCGATCAGAGACTGTTTATAAAGTCCTCCTTTGGCGTTAGGCTTGTTTATAAAATGGTTCTTTACATCAGTAAACCCACCTCTTTTTAGAGCTACGCAGCCTTATACCTGAATTTTATAGCCAAACTCCCGACTTTATGGATGTTATCTAATTGTATTGATTCCTGGTAATATACCTGGAAGCAGATTATGCCTGACAAAACCAGTCATTTAAATTCGATTAAAACGATTAACTAATACGAAATGAACACAAATCGGTACAGAGAGCAGCACGAAGGTATTTTAAATGCCATTGAAAACGTTAATGGCAAGTTAAAGCCAGAGGTAATATTGAATAATGCACGCGAAATACGTTTATTAATTTCCGGGTTATTTGGGAAGTTAAAGTTTCATTTATCTATTGAAGATAAAGTGATATATCCCATTTTATTAAATCACGAAGATGTAAATATTGCTAATACAGCGGGAAAGTTTTTTAATGAGATGGGTAATATCATAGAAATAATAAATCTTTACGATAAGAAATGGTCTAACGAACATAAGATAAAAGCAAACGCAACTGAGTTTATTCATGACACCCAACAAATTCTTAAGAAATTGGTATTGCGTACCGAAATAGAAAATAAAGAACTTTATAAACTGGTTGATGAGTTAGCGTATTAAATTTCTACTTAAACTATTCTATAATGAAGAAAATAGGGATATTAGGCGGGTTAGGGCCGGAAGCTACCTCCGATTACTACAAAGAATTAATAAATGGTTTTAATGCATTAAATTCTAATGGAAGTCTGGATTATCCTGAGATTGTAATTTATAGTGTTACGATGTCAAAATTCATCGGTTTACTTGAGACGAATAGGTATGGTGAAGCAGCAGATTATTTAATACAATGCCTCAATGGTATTAAAAATGCGGGAGCTGACTTTGCTGTGATAAGTGCCAATACGCCACATTTATTATTCAGTGAAATTCAGGCAAAGGTTGATTTGCCGTTAATTAGTATTGTGGATGTTTGCGCTAAGGAGGCGCAATCTGTTGGCGCAAAAAGGTGCGGTTTGCTGGGTACCAAATTTACGATGAATAACGACTTTTATCAAAAGGTTTTTAGCGAATACAACATTGAAGTAATTGTGCCGGATGAACAACAAATTGAGTTCATTCATTCTAAGCTGTTTCAGGAACTTGAATTAGGCATTTTTAAAGATAAAACAAAACAAGAGTTACTTGAAATTGTCGCAGATATGAAGGAAAAACAACAAATTGATGCTGTTATATTGGGCTGTACCGAATTTCCATTGATGTTTACGGACGACAGTTATTGTGATTTGCCTTTCTTAAACACAACACGTATCCATGTCAATGCTATAATTAATGCGTGTTTAAAATCTGAAAACGATGCAAGCAAATAACATTTATTTACCGGTTAGTCCGGCTTTTTTTGAAATTGCCGACTCTTTAATGCAGCAAGTTGTAAGAGTTGTTTATTTTGGTGATAATCAATCGTTAGAAGAATCTAACGGACGATTTGCCGGTATTTTAAAAAACAATAAGGGTGAATTTCTGGCTATTGAATCAGATGAAAATGTCAGAATAGACAGGGTAATAACCATAAACGGAAAGCCCGGGCCTGCTTTTGATGAATATGATGCCTATGCCAATGCGTGTTTATCTTGTCAGGCGGGTTATGATGATTGATGATGGGAAAATAAAGACTGTAGAGAGGTTACGGTAATGACCTGTGTCTTTTGTAAAATAGTCAGCTTTTGGTCGCCGTATATTTTTTAGTATTCGATAATATGATTGCGAAGCCGGGTGTCCATTATCGAAAATATGAAACGTGCTTGAGAATAGTTTCCCGCAAAAGGGCATGACTATTATTGCGAGATTCATGTGGCAAACAAAAATAAATTACAGCGGTCTGAAAATGAAATAATGGAGGCTTTGAAATTTGTCTGCCGGATAATTAAACCTGAAGAATAAAAATGAAAATAGCAGTTTGGGATACATACGTACAACGGACCGATGGTAAGAAAATGCACTTTGATATTTTAGTACCGGAACAGATACGAGAGCCGGAAGTAATTTATCAATTTGGACATGATTACTTAAAAGGGAAACAGGTAAAATCAGAAATACTCTCTTCAAAAGAGTGTGCGTTTTGCCATATCGAAGAGGCAAGCCAGATTATGATAAAAAATATAGAGGCTAAAGGTTACCATATTGTTGAAATGGAAAATTGTGATTGATTATGGGGAATCCATCAGGTAAGTTAGCCAAAGTATATAAAAAGCTTCATAAGTGGCCGGGGCTTATTATCTCTGTATTACTATTGTATTACAGCATCACGGGTATCTTTATGAACCACCGGGAATTTTTTTCCGGCATTGATGTTAGCAGAACCATACTTCCTGACAATTTTCACTATCGCAACTGGAATAATAGTGCCTTAAAAGGAAATCTTATCATTAATAATGACAGCATTTTGGTGTATGGCAATATTGGCGTGTGGGTAACCGATTCTACTTTTAAAGATTATCGTTCGTTTAACGCTGGTTTTCCCAAAGGAATGGATAACCGCAAGATATTTGATGTGCTCCGTTCAGCAGACGGACACTTGTATGCTGCCACGCATTTTGGTTTATTTGCTTACAATGCAAAGCTAAAAGAATGGGTGAAGTTTGCTTTAGATGTAGATATTAAACGTTTTGTTGCTATTGAGAGCATTGAGGATACCATTTATGCGCTCAATCGATCCTATTTATTTAAGGGTTTGTCCAATGGAAGCCATACCGTATTTGAAAAAATAGAATTACAAAAACCATCTGATTTCCAAAATGAAGTCAGTCTGTTCAAAACCATTTGGCAAATTCATTCGGGCGAAATATTTGGTTTGCCCGGAAAACTTTTTGTTGATATGCTCGGGATCGTGACGATATTTCTTTCGCTTACCGGCATTATTTATTTTATTTTTCCCGGATGGATAAAAAGGCGTAAGGCAAAAACAAAGAAATCAACCAACATTATTAAAGTGAACCGGTGGTCCTTAAAATGGCACAATTATATAGGTGCATGGACTTTTGTCGCTTTGCTCATTTTGTTTTTTACGGGTATGTTTTTGCGTCCACCTTTATTAATTGCCATTGCCAATGCAAAAGTTGCACCCATAAAATATTCACACCTTTATCAGCCCAATCCGTGGTACGATAAATTAAGAGATTTGCTGTACGATGAAAACAGAAAAATTTTCTTATTGTCAACATCAGAGGGGATGTATTACATGGCTTTGGATGATTTGCAGCCGCTTTTTATTGAAATTCAACCGCCTGTAAGTGTTATGGGAATTAATACGTTGGAGACCTTTTCAAACGGGGCTTATCTGGTTGGTTCTTTTAGTGGTTTGTTTTTATGGCATCCATCACATCCTGACATTTACAACTATGCGCAGGGTAAAATATACCAGGGCAACCCTTCAGGGCGACCCATTGGTGATTATAAAATTACCGGGCATATTACTGATGTAGCCGGAAATCAATACATGGTAGATTATGACAAAGGCGTTATTCCATTGCATCATGCGCAGGTATTCCCTCCAATGCCTGAAAATGTACTGGATGAATCTAAAATGTCGTTATGGAATTTAGCGCTTGAAATACACACAGGCAGGTTTTTTCAGAGTTTAATAGGTGACTTTTATATTTTAATTGTTCCACTATCAGGACTGGCAAGTATTATGGTGGTTTTGAGTGGCTATTTGCTGTGGCGAAAACGATACAGGAAGAAAATTAAGGCGTAGGTTTGTTCGTGAACAAGGTCATATGGCAACTGAGAGACAAATTATAAACATATGAAACGAACATGAATTTTAGCATTCTAAAATACACTCAGGAGAATGATTAAAATTCATCGAGAGTTCCATATGACCATTGAAAGATAAATTTAAACATATGAAAAAGGAGACCGGAGAAATAGTCTTTTTTGTCCGGTAGATAAAATAGTGGTATTTTTTGACGACACAAGGTAATGAGAGCAATGTTGCTTTAAGTGTTTTTTGTAATGAGCTCAATACCCACAGAATAAGACAAAGCTTTTATCAATTTAAAACTTTATGCGATGAGTGAATTAATTAATAACTCGAGGTTTAGAAAAGATAAGTTAAAGGAACTCATTTTGAAGCTCCACGACGGGGAGTCAGCCAATGACGTAAGGCAACAATTAATTGAATCGCTCAAAAATATTCCATACGGCGAGGTGGTGGAAGTGGAGCAGGAATTGATGCAAGAAGGACTTCCGCAAGAGGAGGTGCTTAATTTATGCGATATTCATGGTTCCGTTTTAGAGGGTAATGTTGATTTAAGTGGTGCAAAGGAAGTTCCGCAGGGACATCCCGTGGATGTGTTTAAGCATGAGAATATTGCAATTAAAAATGTGGCAGTAAAAACCAGAGCATTACTGCAAGCTCTTGATGAGGTTCAAGCCGACGAATATGAGCGATACCTGCTGGCTCTGCAAGGCCTTTTTAACGAGTTAATGGATGTGGATAAACACTATAAACGAAAAGAATACCTTGTTTTTCCATACCTCGAAAAAAATGAGATTACAGGTCCTCCCAAAGTAATGTGGGGTAAACACGATGAAATTCGGGAGCAGTTAAAAGCTTGTATCGAAATTCTTAAGACGCCCGATTTAACCAGAAATGATTTGGCCGATTCGCTTGACTTACTTTTTTACCCTGCAATTCAGGGGTTGGTAGACATGGTGCAAAAGGAAGAAGAAATCCTTTTCCCTATGGCAATGGATGTGCTCACAGTTGAGGATTGGTGGAAGATTAACAAACAAACGCTTGAATTTGGATTTACTCTATACGATCCGCAAACAGAATGGAAACCCGAAGGTTTAATTAGTGAATTTGGCGATACTGATGAAACAGCAGTTAAGGATGACGGCAACATTCAACTTCCATCAGGCAGTTTTACGGCCAAAGAAATAATGGCTATTCTCAATACCATTCCTGCCGATATGACTTTTGTGGATAAAAACGACAAAGTAAAATATTTTACTCAGGGTAAAGAACGTATTTTTGCCCGTAGCCGCTCAATCATTAACCGTGATGTGCGTTTGTGCCATCCCCCCGGAAGCACCCATATTGTAGAAAAGATTATTGACGATTTTAAATCGGGCAGAGCCTCTCATGCGCCGTTTTGGATTCAAATGAAAGGCAAGTTTATCAAGATTGAATATTTTGCCCTTCGTGACGAGCATGGCGAATACCTGGGAACGCTGGAATATTCGCAAGACCTTACCGAAAACAGGGCTTTGGAAGGGGAACAACGTATTTTATCGTATGGTAAACCCAAAGAAGAATAAGATGGAAAAGCTCGTTATAACTCCCAAAACAAAAATATTCGATTTGCTCGAAGCCTATCCTCAGTTGGAAGAGCTGCTAATTGAATCGGCGCCACCGTTTAAGAAGTTAAAAAATCCGGTGTTGCGCAAAACCATTACCAGGATTACAAGTTTATCGCAGGCGGCAACCATAGGTGGTCTTAAAGTTGAAGTGTTGATAAACAAGCTGAGAGCTGAAGTTGGTCAATCCGCTTTGGATGGTTTTCAGGACGATAGTGGCAACTTTAACCGCGAACAACCTCATTGGTTCAACGAGGATTTGGTTACTGAGTCCATCGATATCAGAGAAATGCTTAATGCGGGCGAACAACCCGTGCACGAAGTGCTTTCGGCCGTAAAAAAATTGAGCGGGAATGAGATATTAAAGGTCATTGCCCCATTTATTCCGGCACCACTTATCGATAAATCATTGAGTTTGAATTACCAGCATTGGTTAAATCAAAAAGGAGAAGAGGAATATTGGGTATTTTTTAAGAAATAGATAATATGTCGGAATTTACAAACACAAAAGCAAAACGAATTGCAAAATTGATGGAGCTCTCGCATCTGCTGTTGAATACTGGGAATGCACAAAGTTTTATCAGAGAAAACGAAGGCTTCATTGATTCTGTTATACCTACCGATTTTATCACTCTTTTCGATGAACTGATTAAAGACGGACACCCAATGGAAGATATAAAAGTTCTTACAAATAAAGTGCTGAATATTTTTCATGCTTCCATCGAAAGCTATCAACGAATAGAACCCGCACCCGATTCTTTTTTGGGGGTATTGGAACAGAATAACCATGAAATGGAGCTGGTTTTAAACAAAATTCGCCCTGTTTTCAAAGCTTTTGTGAAGGATGCTAAAAACGCAATGCTTAAAAAGGAGTTGAAAAAACTTTTCGAAAAACTTGAAGTATTTGTGAAGCATTATACCATTAAAGAGAATGTGCTATTTCCCATGATTGAAAAAACATGGGATGATTATCGTTGTCTTCAGATTATGTGGTCTTTTCAGGATGATATTCGACGAAATATTAAAACTGTAATTAGCCAGCTTTCGTTGGAGGATATTGATTTAAAATCGTTTAATAGATATGTTGGCGACATATTCTTTAATATGCACGCCATCAAATTCAGGGAAGAACAAATATTGTTTCCTTACATTCTATCAACCATCAGCGAAAAAGAGCTCGACGCAATGAACCGTGAGGGTTTTGAAATGGGCTACCCATATATTAAACCGCCCAAACCTGTTTCACAGGAAGCCCGCTCTATTCTTGAAAATGGACAAATTAACCTCGGGACAGGCGCCTTGAGCGTTGAGCAAATTAAACTTGTTTTTAACCACCTTCCGGTTGACATTACCTATGTCGATGAAAATAATAAAGTGTGTTACTTCTCTAACCCTAAAAAACGAATTTTTCCGCGTACAACAGCTATCATCGGGCGCGAGGTCAGTAATTGCCATCCACCCGAAAGTGTACATGTGGTTGAGGAAATTGTAGAATCATTTAGAAAGGGAGAAAAGGAGAAGGCGGATTTTTGGATTCAAATGAAAGGCAATTTTATATTCATCCAATATTTTGCGGTTCGTGATGAGAAAAATAACTATCGGGGAGTAATTGAAGTTTCTCAGGAGATATCCGCAATAAAAGCTTTGGAAGGCGAAAAGAGATTATTGGATTGGTGAAAAATATAGATGAAGCCTGTGAAAGGTTGAATGGGATGCTTACTCATATTATATAATAATAATGAAACAGTTAATTGTTGGAATCTTATGTCTTACCGGCTTTTCGCTTCAAGCGCAGGTAACTTTTTTTATTGACGATGATATCTCCTTCCCGGACTTTAGTATTGGTATAGGTGATGATATTTCGTTCCCCGATATTAAGATTGAAATTGGATCGGAAGTAAGTTTTGAAGATTTTACTGTTGGTGTAACTTCAGATAAAAATCAGGCTCAATTTATTATTTCCAAATCACAATATTCAGACTATACCGTGAGAGCGGATGACGATATCCCTTTCCCTGATTTAAGAATTCTGGCTGGTGATGACGTTTCTTTTCCGGACGTGACTATTAAATTACAAAAATCGGGAACGGTTGACTATCTCGTTTATACAGAGAAGGATTTTATGACACTTGCAGATATGGTGATTGCTTTACTTCCAGTAATAAATCATGAAACAAAATTTGATTGTGAGAAAATTAATAACCTGTTTCATGAGTAGAAAATGTTGGTGTCCGCTTAAAAATTGGCGAATTGTTTAAAAGCCAATTGAGGCTATAGATATAGAAAAAGCAGGATTGGTGCTTCAGATGAAGCAGACAACTGAATTTGATATGCCGCCGGAATTAGATTCAGAATTTAAGGAAAATTCTGATTTTGAAATTGCTTTTTAAAACCCGATACCGGGAAGACAAAGAGGCTATCTCTTGCATTTCTTTCAGCCAAAACAATCAAAAAACCGTGAATCAAGAATCGGAAATAATATGGATAAAATATTCCGGGGAAAGGGCCTGAACGATTGTATATGCGGGCAGTCAGAGAGGATGCCCAACTGCGATGGTTCACATCGGAAATTAAAAAAAGACAATTAAAAAGCATCAGCTAAATACACTGAGACTCACATTTAACCATTTACAACTTTTATTCAATTTATTTGACAAATTTTAGAAAATTCGTACATTCAATGTCTGTTTTTACGGAAATTACCGGAAGACAATATAAATACAGTAATTAACTTAAAACAATCATAACGTTATGGGCACGTTGCCTGCATGTATAAAGAATAGTATCCAAAATTAAAAAATATAGAAAAATGCAACTTAAAACTAACCTGAAAATTATTGTCCTAATTTTATTAACAAACATTTTTTCAACTTGTTATTCTCAAAAACCGCCTGAAAAATTCGGAAAGATATCGATAGAAGCGTTTAATAATAATATTTGTCCTATCGACTCCAATGCTCATGCTTATTTTATTTTTGATTATGGAAATTCATATTTTAGATATGCCGATACCAAAATAAGCTCAGATGACGCAAAAAGTAGCCAAAAAGGGTTTCAATTATTTTTTTCACGGCATTTCAGAATAAAAATAGTTGATACCGAGGGTTTTTCCTGGGCTAATATTGAGATACCATTATATCACGATGGTGATGAAGAAAAAATAGTTAAAATTAAAGCGTACACTTATAATTTAGAAAACGATAAGATTGTAAAGATCAAACTTGAAAAAAAAGACGTATTTATAGAAGAAACAAATAAATACTGGACTACTCAAAAATTTGCAATGCCCAGTGTGAGGGAAGGTTCTATAATTGAAATAGAATATACTATTAAATCAGACTTTTATTTTAATATGCGGCCATGGTATTTTCAGAAAACGATTCCAATCTTACAAAGCGAATATCATGTTAGTATTCCCGAATACTTTAATTATCATCATACACAAAAAGGCTATTTCCCTATACAAAGGGAAGCGGACAGTAACCGTCGGGAAATAACCATTACCTATCATCAAAAGGCAGAAGGAACTGCTGTAAAAGAGCAGACTTATACTAACAGATATAATTATAGCGAAAATATTTATCATTATAGTGCCAAAGAAATTCCAGCTTTCCCTGTTGAAGGATATTTAAGAACCAAAGAGAACTATCTCAGTCAGATAGAATTTGAACTTCAGTCCACCAAATTTCCCAATTCATTAATGAAATATTATACAACAAGTTGGGAGAAAATAAATGATAATTTACTCGGTAATATTAGTTTTGGGAAAGAATTAAACAATGCGTCCCATCTTAAAAATGACGTAGAAAC
Source organism: Geofilum sp. OHC36d9 (assembly GCF_052400685.1). Classification (NCBI taxonomy): domain Bacteria; kingdom Pseudomonadati; phylum Bacteroidota; class Bacteroidia; order Marinilabiliales; family Marinilabiliaceae; genus Geofilum; species Geofilum sp. OHC36d9. The sequence continues at coordinate 3,340 of NZ_JBQTGJ010000024.1, read as the reverse complement.
CCTGAAACAGCTTGATCAAACCGACTTTTTACTTTTAAATAGTGCATTCAATTTTATAAAAGATAAAATGGCATGGAATGGCTATAAAAACAAATATGCGACATCAAGTCTAAGCAAAGCCTATAAAGAAGGAACTGGAAACTGTGCCGATATTAATCTAAACCTGACGGTATTGCTCAGGGAACTTGGTTTTGATACATACCCTGTAATAATTAGTACACAAGAAAATGGCATTATACATCCGGCACATCCTTCAATTAGCCGGTTTAATTATGTTATATCGATGGTAAAGCTCGGCAACGACACATTGCTAATGGATGCTACAGACCCTTATTCAGAAATAAATCTGCTACCCATTCGTTGTCTCAATGATAAAGGCCGAATCGTAAACAATACAGGTGGCAGTTGGATCAACCTGATGGATTACAAGCCGTATTCAATTATTGAAAGTTTTAAATTAGATGTAAACAATGACTTTAGTATTAATGGAATTGACGAAATGGCCTTAAAGGGGTATGCGGCCTATCTTAAAAAGAAAATAATTAAAAAATACAACGGTATTACCGAATATCAATCATCTATTGAAAAAGGAAGTAATGATTACAAAATTAATGAATTGGAAGTGGTTGGGTTGGACTCTACGCAAGAAGATTTGAAATTAACTCTGAAATTTGTCCAGAATAATAGTATAGAAAAGTCAAACGATATTGCATTTTTCAAACCTGTATATCAACCATTTATTTCAAAAAATCCCTTTAAACTTGAAAAACGTGATTATCCCATTGAATTTGACTATCCTTATAATGTACGTCAGATTTATACGATCTCACTTCCTGAGAACTTTACCATTACTGAAATACCCAAACCTCTGAACATCTGTACCCCTGATGGTAAAATGAGATACATTTACAATATAACCCAGCTGGGTAACAGAATCTCTCTCTTTATAATGTTTTCCCAAAGTAAATCACTTTTTTTACCTGAGGAATATCAGGGATTGAAAAATTTTTATCAGATGATAGTTGATAAACAAAACGAACTGATTTTATTTAAAATATCGGAATGAAAAAATTAGCTCTTTTCTTAACCCTGACATTAGTTTTATCATTTATAGCACAAGGGCAGCATAATTACGATGTCGACAATATTTCAGATTCGTTAAAATTGAATGCAAATGCTGTTATTCGATTCCATAACACATCATACAAAAGAATTTCGGCTGAGAAATATACAACAGAGGTACATTATGCAATAACTATTTTGAATCCAAATGGCAAACATGCCTCTGAATTGCTCCTTTTTTATGACAGAAATTCGCGTGTGTTAGATATTAAAGGTTCCTTGTATAATGGGAAAGGTATTTTACAAGGAAAACTTAAGAAAAAGGAAATCAGTGACTATGCAGCAAACAATAACTACACATTGTTTAGTGACAACAGGGTAAAGTTTTTTAAACCGGCTATCACCTCTTTTCCTTATACCATCGAATTTGAATATGTAATTGAAAATTCAGGTATTGTTGGTTTTGACACATGGATTCCTCAGAAATGGTTTAATGTCTCGGTTGAAGCAGCAGAATTGTCATTTAGTGTACCCAAAGAGTACGATATTAAGTATAGGGAGTTGAACCATGATTATAACCGGGATGTTACACTTTCAGACAACTTAAAAGTTTATACATGGTCTGTAAAAAATCTTAAAGCGATACAATATGAATCACAAGCTCCAAATTATTTAGATTTTATGTGCGCTGTATTACTGTCGCCCAATGAAATTGTTTACGAAGGTAGTAAAGGTGATTTTTCAACCTGGCAAAGCTATGGGAAATGGACTACTGATTTAATCAAAGGCAGAGATGAATTGTCTGACGAAACGGTTCGATTTATTAAAGATTTGACAGATACCATTCCAACAAAAAAAGATAAAGCAAAGGCTATATACCAATATATGCAAAGCAAAACAAGATATGTGAATATAGCATTAGGCATTGGAGGATTTCAACCAATATTAGCCAGGGATGTGGATGCAAAAGGATATGGAGACTGCAAAGCCTTATCAAACTATACCAAAGCATTATTAAATTGTGCTGAAATCGGTTCGTATTATGCTGAAATTGGCACAGGGAAATATCAGGAAATTAAATTCACTGATTTTGCAAGTGCAAACCAAACCAATCATATCATACTATGCGTCCCTTTTGAAAATGATACTGTATGGCTTGAATGTACGAATCAAAAAATCCCTTTTGGTTTCCTTACGCCGGGAAGTCAAAACCGTTATGCGCTATTAATTAAACCCAACGGTGGTGAATTGGTTAAAACGCCTTCTTTTAATGTAAATCAAAACACTCGAATATCAAATGTCAATATTAAAATTGATACAATGGGAGACGCCTGTTTTGAGCTAAGTACAGAATATAACTGTAACCAATATACTGAAATATTTTCCTTACTAAACAGTTCTCCAAAAGAACAAAAAGATGAACTTCAAAAGCATTTGTCCTCGTCAAAAAGCATTAAAATTCAAGGCTTTTCGCTGGAAGATAATTCTAAAATAAACCCCAAAGCAAAATTGCACGCTAGAGGTGAAATTTACAATTATACCTCAAAGACAAATACAATGATTCTTTTCTCTGCTGATTTTTTTCACAGTAACAAATTTTTTGATTTTATTCCTGATAATAGAAATATGAATATCTATGAACCATATAGTTACTCATACATTGATACTTTGCGAATAGCCGTACCAAAGGGATACTCAATGGAATCTTTGCCAAATAGCGTCCAGTTTAGTTCTGTATATGGACAATGTTCCTATGAAGTTGAGCAAATTAGCGAAACAATAGTTATTGTCAGAAAACTATCGATAAACCAAGGCCAGTATAATTGTTCATTATTTGGTGAAATAAATGAATTCCTACAACATATTTCAGATTTTGAAAATAGAAAGATTATCGTATCAGATCACACTCATTGAGGAAGAACAAGTAACCATGACTGAAAAGGGATTCGATTCTGTGGCCAAAGTCGAATTATTAGAAATAAAAGAAAACCTTAGTAAAGTCGGAATTGGACAGCAAGCGGTATAAAGGCAACAACCCATGCCAATAATTTGTTGGATGAGGTTTACAGGGAAGCTTCCAATATGGCCGATCTTCTTTTGGGGCTATATGGAAAAGAGCGCGAGATTGTTAAGAAAATCCGAAAATTTAGAAAGTAAAACCATTAGGGCTGTTTTTCGCTGTAACTGGGGCGCACGACAATCTGTCATATTCTGAAATAGCTTGACGTAAAAAGTCAAGTAAAATGAAAAAAAAAGGAATTGCCATGTTAACAAATAG
>NZ_JBQTGJ010000023.1:0-59266 GCF_052400685.1 Geofilum sp. OHC36d9 | reverse complement strand
GGATGCTTTGGGCGTCTATCTTGACTATCTTACCAAGAAAACAAACGTCGAACTGGATAATTCCATTATTAAACGGGTAGTGGATTCAGAGCCTTCCGGATGAAGATAAGAAGCACATATTATACGCTCTTGACGGATTATTACAAAACGTGAGAACTAAATTGGCTTTTGGAAAGTAAATAATCAGTCTCGTTTTGGTAAATTTTTTTTTACAAGTAACTCCAACAGAACAACGATAAAGCTACCGACCATTAATACAAAAACAATATTGGCCAAAAGGTCATTATGCTTTATTAATATCTCATCTCCTCTTTTTGCTTGAACAATTATATATTCGCCATGCATTCTATAATACCATAACTCAACTTCATCTCCTGGTTTAAATAAATCTGCATATTCAGGTTTTCTGTAGATGATTCTTCGCTTAAACGAATCAATCCTGAGAGCCATACAATCATAAGCCCTATCATTACCACCAATAACGGTTTGCATATACTTCTCATTTGCGACATCAACCACCTCTCCTTGTGCAATTTTAAAAAGAGGCAATATCCTAATTCCTAAAACAGCATTAGCACTTAACGTTAATACCAAAATAATCTTTCCCAATAAAAAAGTATTATCCCAAAAGGTGCTTTTAACATCAATTTTATTCAACAATGTCTTCATGCTCTAATATTTCTATTATTGACTTTATGTCCATTGATATACTTTCAATCTCTTTCTGGCTTAATGAAGATTTCACCCCATGCTGCCGCGCAATTGCATCGTGTGGTACTACTTAATTACAAAAACATTATCTAACACACCCTTTTCTCCTATATAATCTTTTGCACTGCTATATAGATACTCATAGGGGTGCAATACCAATCCTTCCTCCACAGGATTATTGTGAAACGAGTTTTACGAGTTCAATGCCACCTATAAAAAATAATTAAATGCATTAATGTAGTTTATTTTTTCATTAATTACATGGCTGCTCCATAGTTCAACAGGTTTGTTGTCGTGCCTCCAAAATTGATATTTCTTTACGCTTGCTGATTCTTCTCCTGCTGCTTTAAATCGCTCTAATAACAATTCCTTTCTACTCTCTCGACTATTTTCGTGAATGGCTTTTATTAGCACTCTACTTGTAAATCGCTTAAAGTCATCTAATAGTACTTCTGGCTTTAAGCCCTGAGTACTCCTGAAAATAATATGCATATGGTTAGTCATTTTACACCATGCATAAACCACCACTTCTGCCGCACGAGTCCCCTCGAAAAATCAACTTTATTGTCTAAAATCCGTGAACTCGCTTCGCTAAAACAGCCCGGATTTCTTTACGCCAATAAGATTGATTTTCTTAACGGAAATTTCTTAAGGCAGAAATCAACCCCAATATCTCCTAAAATATCTGGCTCTCACATTGGAGCTGGGTTCTAATCATTTCTCTAAATTTTTACCTGACATCAATGATATTGAATAAAAACTATTTATTCACATATACCTCCAAAAAGAGGCTACCTTTTGGGTAACCTCTTCACTAAAAAAACACTTTTCCAATTATTTCAATTTATACACTTCAGTTCCGGCCAATAAAAAGCAGCCAAGGCCATAATCTTCAAAATCGGGCACATTTGTATAATTGACAGGCTGCCCATCTTTAGGTTCTTTGCCTGTTCCCTGCACATACCCCAAAAAGCCATCCTCATGCAGACTCTCATTGGCAATGGCATTCCATCCACTAACAACTACTGGCAAATACTTCTTTGCATCTAATATGCCATTATTAATTCCCCATGCCATGCCATAAACAAACAAAGCCGTTCCGGAAGTCTCTTTTCCGCCAAAATTTTTAGCATCGTGCAACGAAACATTCCAAAAGCCATCTTTACGCTGCACTTTATTAACAGCAACCGACATCTGTTTAAACATAGTCATATATTCATCGTAACCAGGTGCATCGGTTGGCATAATATCCAAGACTCTCACCAATGCGGCATAAACCCAGCCATTGCCTCTGGCCCAGTAACAATCTTCACCATTAGGTTCTTTATAAGGCGGCACAAAATCCTTATCGCGCCACCATAAGCCATCTTCAGGATTAAACAGTCCTTTTCCGCCATGCCTGGTTTTGGTATACATATACATATCAAGCATTTTGCTGAAATAACTATAATCATTGGTCAAAACGCCCAACTTAGCAAAAACCGGCATTCCCATTTGTAATGCATCAATCCACCACCAGTCATCATTCTGCGGTGTATTGACCAGCATATCAATACAGATACGAACATTTTTTATCTTTTCAGGGTCCGGCGATATGTTATATAGATCAATATATGTTTGACCAGCACAATAATTATCGGCATTTCGCGTGGTATTACCACCTCTAAAGCCCCATTTATGGAAGTCGGCCCACGCATAGGCATAATCGTAATAGGCTTCTTTGGGATAAATGGTATGCAAAGCCATCAACCCCTCGTAATAAACACCCCGAGTCCAGATATTCGAAGGCCTCACAGCATCGGTAACCAATTTCATTCCCACATCGGGAAACTTCTGCATAAAATAATCGTTGGCAAGTACCATTTTATTCAACACCTCCTTTTTATCGGGTAGCTGCTGCGCCACCGATAAAGCTGTAAGCCACATAAAGCCACATGTTGTCAATAAAACCCTCACACTTGTCTTCATAATTATCATTTTAGTTAAAAATTATTCAAAATGGACATTATTCATCTTAACCTTCTGTGAATCAGAAACGACAACTTCTTCACCCGCAGGTGTTTTAACGGTCAAGCCATTAATATTCCAGTTCCTAGCATAGGATATACTCCCGGCCTTTGAAGCCGCAACAAAAATATTTTCGAACGTAAAATCAGAAATATAAGACTCTTCGGTACCTGAGACGTTGAAAGCTCTGCCAGTATTTACTGCATGACAATTACGTACCGTAATATTGCGGATAATAGCCAGTCCCTTCTCTTTAGGCACTTCTTCGAGCATAACCTTCCAATGTTCAGGCATTTCGGTCACCCCTTCTGGCAGTTGTGCATAGCTATAGGAAGGATTCCAGTTAAGCGTCACCACACAAAATTCAGTAACCCCATCGGCCTGAACATTCTCAAGCGTCACATCTTCAATTCCGCCACCGCGCGTAAAAGCCGATTTAAGATGAATGACATGATGAGAACCTATGGCTTTCATATTTTCAACCTTCACATGCCGAATCCACCCCGACGTCTCACTTCCGATAACCAAAGGTCCGCCACCGCGTCGGGCAATACAATCGTGAATATAAACATACTCACATGGTTTATTGATACGCAGCCCATCAGCATCGCGACCAGCCTTAAGAGTATAATTATCATCATTACAGTCCACATCGCAGTTAAGCACATGAACATAAGTCGACGAGTCAATATTAACACCATCGGTGCTGGGTCCAAAACCATCAATATTATTTCGAATGGTAAGCCCATTTACTGTAACATATTTGGAATAAAGCACATGAACCGTCCAAAACCCCGACTGTTCAACCTTAAATCCACGTAACGTAACATCTTCAGAATTTGAGACCTGAATGGTACGAACCCTTTTACAATCGTAGTCAGCCGCCCAACGTAATCCCATGGAGGTATATTTGTCACGCAAATTCCAATAACGTTCCCAGTGGTATTTTCCCTGCGCATGAATCATCCCTTTACCGGTGACTGCCACATTATGGGCGTCCAAAATATTAATAATGCCTGAGGGCCATTTCATTTGAATACCGGCAACCCTTGTTACAATCTCCGGATAATAATCCAAACCATGAAGCGCCCACAATTCCACCCCTTCACCAATTTCCAGATGAACATTGTCTTTAAGAAAAAGAGCTCCTGTATGATAGCTACCCGGCTCAAAGACAACTGTTCCACCTCCCTTGGCTGCACAATCATCGATAGCTGCCTGAATACCTTGTGTTGATGCAATTAATTTACCTTCAAAAACATGATCGTAATCGTTGACTTTAAAAACAGCTGCTTCAGAAGGGAAAGAACGGGCGCCAACATCGTTTATCCATTGCTGTGAAAACAGTTCAAATGGCAAAAGCACCAGGCATCCTATAAATACGATAATATTTCTCATCTCTTAATCATTTTTTTTAACAAAGAAAGGTCAATTCTTATAACCATTTAAATATTAATTACCATCCGGTTTCAAGGCATCAATACGCAAACTATGCGGGACATCAAAAGAGTCGAAAGGAGACGGATTTGTTAAATCAATTTCGGGGGCAACGGTTAAATGTCCGGCCAAATTTGATTCAACTTCTCTAATCCCTTTTATCACGCACAAAGCTATCTGATAGGCCCCATAATTATTGAAGTGCGTGTTGTCAGCCAATTTAGTCGTTTGTCCCGGAAAAGTATTGGCCGGATATTGCACGAAAGCTTTTTTTGAGAGTTCAGGGCCCCAGGCTTCATAAAGAACCTTAGACATCTTTTGAAGATCAACCAATGGTACGTTCTGAATTTCGGCTACTTTTCGAAGTGCTGCCGGATAATCGCCATGGGTCGGCACAATCACACCATCATCATTAAACGATCGGCGCTGCATGGGCGTGACCAATACAGGGATACCACCCTTTTCGCGGGCACGTGTCACAAATTCATTTAACAAATCGGTAAACGACGTCCATGGGCCGATGCCCTCTCCCCGTCGCTTCTGGTCATTATGTCCAAACTGAATAAACAGATAATCGCCTGGTTTCATGACACTCAAAATCTTGTCCAAACGCCGTGCGCCTTTAAAGGAGATCAAAGCCTCACCCGATTCAGCATAGTTGGCTACCACCATCTGATTATCAAAAAAGCGGGTTATCATTTGACCCCATGAAGCATAAGGCTCATTTTCCTGATCGACAACCGTAGAGTTACCGGCCAAAAATACCGTTGTTATATTATCCGGCGCCTTTCGGATTCGAATACCAGCCACCGATGGTGCTTTACCGTTAAACTCAAGTGTCAACTTATTGTCCCAGTTCAAATAGCCATATTCGCGGGATTTTCTTCTGATCGAGTCCGTTCCGGCAATCCATGGGGTACGAACATTAACCATAAATGTATGTTCAACAACCGCCCCGGCTTTGGTCTGAATATTCTCCAGCATCAAACGTCTGGATTCGGCTTTCACCGTTGTTTCAGCGTCCTGGTCGGGATTACCTAACCAGACTGTCACTTCATAATTTCCTTCCGGCAAATCCGTGGAAAAATAAAAAGGCTGCGATGAATAGCAAGCCGTAGTCGCCAAACTGTTATTAACAGTAGTCGTTTGCTCCTGTGGCGCAGTCCACAAATCGAAGCCGTAACCAGCACGTCCGGTGTATTTTCTACTAAAAGAGACCGGTATGCCATCATTGGAATGTGTTGACGCGCCAAAATTAAAAACCACACTACCCGACTTCTGAAGAATTGCTGCCGGCAAAGACTGTTCATTCTGCAGAGGTATTAAAGCCACAGGCCCCTCAAGCCCCGAAGGCATTACATCCCATCCGGAAGCATCAAAAGATTTATAATCAATATTCACAAAATTAATTTCGTGATAATTACGCCACTCAATGCCTTGTAAATCCATGTAACGAATACGGTTGGCCATTAAATTAGCCACCTCCACCACAAGTTCATTTTTTCCTTTCTTTAAGAATCGACCCACGTTAACAGTAAATGGGTTGCTCCATAAAATCCCTAAATCATTTCCATTCAAAAAGACATGAGCGCTATAATTAACCTTTCCCAAATCCAGTTGATAATCGTCGGCTGACAGATCATCCATCACAAATGATGTTGAATACCTGGCTGTACCAGAAAACCAATTCATGGTGTCGTTTGCCAAGGCAGTCCAGTTTTTAAGTTGAATCATCGTCAACGAATCCGGCAAATCCGGGCCACCATCAACAAAATTAAGCTTCCACGAATCGCTGATATCAATGACTTCGGCAGATGGCGACGTATAATTCCAATCAGGTTGTGATGACAAATCCTTATCAGTCAATAAAACAAAAACACTCGCACCAGAAGGTAACTGAACACGCAGTCCCGACTTTTTATCTGAAGCCAACACAGCAACTTTTCCATAGCTACCCGTCAGAGGATCCAACATAAGAGCCGAGCCCGCTTTAGCATTAAAGTCCAACACTTTATCAACCAACTTGCTGGTATGATTAACCAGAAAATAATAAGTCCCCTGAGCTGATTTTTTTCGTAGATATTGAAGTCCGTCTTTTGTCAACGTTTCCTGCTCAATCCCTTTCATTCGTAAAGCCTTATCAATACGATCAGTAACCATTAACTGTGCAGAATCATTGGTCCACAACTCAATCGCATCGGAAAGCATTTCTTTGCTATATGTCCCGGTGATGTTGGCAAGCTCCTGACGACGGGATTCCAAATCACCTAAACCAGGCACATCGGTCGGGAAGTTTTGCATAACAACCGGAACACCGGCTTTAGCCAGACGTTCAATACTCTTTAACGTTTTGAGTGGCATTATTGTAAGCGACGGAATCACCAATGCCTTATAACGATTTTTACCATTGCCCGTAATAAGCTGTCCATCTGCCACCTTAAGCGTTGACAAAAGGGCATCCGAAACGAAATCAAAACTATAACCCTCTTTCATCAAATGTTCAATTGCAGGCATTTTGAGCCACTGCTTTGATGAATGAACAGCCATCATCATTTCTAATCCATTGGCATTATTCCACACATCATGCACCGGCCAATACACCAAAAAATCGTTATTGGCAGTGGTTGTCTGCAAAATACTCTGACAACGCATCAAATAATCATTCAACCCATTAATATGTGGCCAAAAGCTATTGGAAGGCGCAAAATTAACCGAAGCATAAAACAACCAGCCCGGCCATCCAGCCTCACGTGGCGAATAAGTCATTCCATGATAAAAGATATGATTAACACCAGCCAGCAAAACCTGCTCAGCCATCGGTTTGGTTTGAGATAAAGGCACTCTGAAATGCTCTCCCAACCAGGTAAACGTTTCACATGATACCAATTGCTTACCGGTAAGGTTCGCGGCCGAAGAAGCTAATTTCAAAAACAAAGGATTATGATCGGCCTCTTTCACGTGTAAGCTATCCCAGAAAAAGCCGTCGACATCGAAACGTTCAGCTCCGAAGGTCTCAACTTCGGGAATGTCAACTGAAGCATAAACATCGATTAAATTGGCCGGTGAGCCATGCGATTGATTACGCGATTTAGCTCCTTTACGGTTAGCCCAGTCCGTCCAACGTATCGAAAAATTATTGATTAACAGGTCCGACATTGTTTCACGATAATCAGCCTTCACTCTGGCCATAACAAGAGAATCTCCATCACCGGAGAGCTCTCTCAAATAATTTTTCAGGGAATAACCACGTCGGGCTTCAAATTCATCTAAAAAATCAGCGGCCCAACTAGCCCCAAACAACTCGTAACTATCATTAAAAAAGCATCGCACACCATTAGCGTTATCACCAAAGGCAGCATCAAACCGTTTAAGGTAATTATCCAAGGCATGAGAAGACAAATGGTCGAAAGTATAGCCAACACCGCCGGGAGCAGCACGCTTCACCTGTTGACGGGTACGGCCCTTAAATGCAGCATAAAGCGTCCATTGACCACTCTCAGGTTGCCATGCAAGAAATCCGGTACTATCCACGTCAGACATTAAATCAGTGATATGCCCATCCTTATCATAAGCCATTAAAGCAATTAATGCCGCGCCCACTTTTTGCTGTTTTACATCATCGATCTGAATCAATTTATTAATACCCTGAGAAGGAACGTCATACTTTTGAATAAATAAACGAGCCGCCGCATCATCAACATCTACATTAGGCCCACCCAAAGGCCATCCTGTACCATTGGTCAAATCTACTCCCAAACCCAGGGAATCGGCTGTAGCAATCGTATAATGGAGCAAATCCATCCAACGCGGTGAAAGATAATCAACATACTGATCTTCGAACCCTTTAGCACCATATATCGGAGCGATTTCAACCCCACCAAACCCTTTATCGGCATATGACTTAAGCAATGACGAAATATTCTCTTCATTCACAGCACTGCCCATCCACCACCAACGCACCCAGGGTTTCATCTCTTGCTTCGTCTGTGGCCAAACGACCAATTCAGAGTCGCTATCGGGCGAACAAGCCACAAAAGAAAGCGAACACACAAGCAGAACTACTAAATTAAAATAACCAATTGAACGTTTCATTCGTAATTTTTTTTGTTGTTGAGATAAGATGAAACGCTCATTAAAAATAAAACAAAACGTTTCAACCTAAAAATAGTATATTCAGTCGGATGACACCTGCATGCAGGTATTCATTCTTATATTGTTTAAAGAAAACATGTCCGCTTATAATCTCAAAACCCGAAGCGCCATAACAGACGACTCATCACCTGCACGTTGTATACAAAGACATGTTTTACAAGGTTTATTCCATATAAAAAACTTCGTCAAGAAATACCGTCACTGGTGAATTATCAGGATTTGTTTCCATAATATCGACCATACGGGCCCACCATTTTTGCACAATAGGATTCGTGCCCAAATCCTGAGAAGAGCTATTTCCCGACTGTTTTTGGTATCCGAAAAGCGTATTGGTCTCTTCATCCAGGAAAATAGAATAGTCGTATACACCAGACGACCTTATTAATGCTGCCAGCTCAGGCCATATTTCATCGTGTCGTTTTTTATACTCGTCCCGAAAGCCCGGTTTAAGAAACATTTTAAATGCTATACGCTGTGCCATACAACCTAATTTAAAGATTAATAAAAAAAATCGATAATATTATCTCAGACCTAAATCACATAAAAACGAGAAATAGCTGCAATAGTCAAAATTAACCGCTAAAGCAACGCTTATCAATACACAAACTGACTTTTTGTTTTAACTTTTTGATACGGTTTTTAAACTTGATAAAGAATTGCTGTTCAAATATAAAACTTACAAACCAGGAAAAAAACACCGCCATGAACCCCCAAAGTATCACTTTGCTTTTGTTAGCAGCGATCTGCGTCTTTCAATTTCCGGTTGATATCTGATAAGATTCGGGAAGAACCGAATAAACATCAGGTAACCCGCCACGGTCAATTTCTATTCGATCGATAATAACGCCCGGATCGGGCAACACTATTTTCAGTGTGTGCACACCTTTTGACGATATACGCTGCGGAATTGTGACCAGTGTATTGTTGCGCAATACATTTTGTTTCCATTGCTCACTGCGCCCGTACGTTTGTATAGACCCCTTTTGTGGTGTCGCATCGTCTACCGACACATAAAAACGCAACCCTTTATCGCTATTAACCGGGTGTGTGGGAATACACCATACATGCACCTTAATGTTACCACCACGAGGCGTATAAAAGTCATACTCAAGCACAGAAGGTTTTGAATCGGTTGAATCGTCTTCGGCGCCAGCGCATAGGGTACCCACCGAACTACCTGAATAACCGAGTCCACTATACACTTCCAATGGAAAGACACCGTCAGTTTTACGCGTATAATTTTCAGCATAAATTGACAAATAACCATTCTCCTCCATAAAAACCGGCGCGTCATTCTTCACTACAGGTGTCAGATTTTCGGCCTTTACAGTTACTGTAACTTTTTTACCATCGTCTGCTGTAAATGCCAATCGGCCATTAAATAACCCATTAACGTCCAAAGCATTCCAGTCAATCCAAACCCGGATGCGTTTCTGCTTTTGCATTTTGGCCCCTGTCAGGACACCCGAAGTAACACTCGTTTTAATACAGGGATGCGACGGGGTCACCGTCCATTTAACAGTGCGATTATCTTTAAGAAACAGATCAATAAAAGCAGTTTTATTCTCTGCCCGGTAAAAAACAGGCAATTGCTGCGGCCCAAAAAGATCAGAGTATCGGCGTATCTCCTCATCGCCTTCCACTGCCAGGGCCCATCCTGTACCATCAAACTGCCACTGAGGCATAGGCAAAGAATTAAATACTGGCAACGATCGCGGGGCATAACACATCATATGGTTCCATTTGCCATTAGCCATTGACTCATTATAATAAGCCGTTTCGAGCAAAATACTGTCGTAAGCTGCTTTCCCCATTTCAGCCAAATCATTGGCAACCAGTCGTCCCTGTTCAGCATATTTTGTGGCCTTCTCCGAATAAAGAAATTTCTTATTCATCAAGCCACTATTAACCACGGGATAATAAACCAACTGATAGAAAGCATCGTCGAGAGGGGCAGACACTTGCTTGCGCAACTGACGGGCATCCGCTGCCAGCCGGTTAAAGGCGTCAATACGTAGCTGTGCTTCATCGCCAGCCTGAAAATGGTTGTATTCAGAGGGATGCGTTTTACGTGTCGGCTCCGTTTGGCTCCATCCCATAAATTCAGTTCGCCGCTCAAAATTCAAACCATAATATTGCCATAACAATTCAGCTGCTTGAGCTCCAACCTCACTGCCAAAGATATCGCAACACCATTTTACCAAATGCTGCTGTTCAGACAATGGTTTGGCAAACCGACTGTTATCATAAGCCATATCAAGAAAAAGCGAAATATTGTATTCCAAAGGCTTTATATCCCCAACATTGGCCACCCACAAATTTTTCACCTTAAGACCGGCGGCCTTCATCATTTCTTCACGTATGAGAGCCGGGTGCGTGGAGCTCAGCCACAAATAATCATGCGGGCGTCCCCAGTACGAAAGATGGTAATAAACACCCGAACCGCCTGCACGTTGCTGTTCCTGCTCGTTTGACAAACGTTTGATATAACCATAATTATCGTCGGGCCATACCAATGTAACATCATCCGGTAATTCAAGCCCTGCATCGTACACGTCAAGCACTTCCTTATAAGCTGTAAACACCTGAGGGACGGCAGTCTCATCGCTGTTAACATGCTGTTTAAGCATCTGTCTTTGTTCACGAATCACCGTTTCAAGTGCCGCCACCTGCTCTTCCACAGAGCTTGCGCCAACCATTCCCGAGTCATGAATACCGCGCATCCCCAAAGTATAAACACAATCGTTACCAGCACTCTGAGCCACACGCTGATCCCAGTAATTCAAGACATTTTCTCTATTAGTAAAAAAATTAAAAGCGCCCCTTTCGTTTTTTTTCCATTCGTCTACGTTGTTACGTAACATTGGTTCGGCGTGCGAACTACCCACTACAATACCATAGGTATCGGCTGTACGGGGATTTTCAGGATTACTAAAGAAGGCACTGGTACAAGGATGCATGGCAGGCCAAATCAAATTGGCTTTTAAGCGCAACAGCAGTTCAAAAATACGGGCATAAGTTTTGGGGCCAATGTCACCCACCTCCGGTTCAAATGTTTGTGAAGCCCAGGGGTTAAGTCCCCACCCCTCATCATTAAGAAAAATACCCCGGTATTTCACTGAAGGTTCTGTTGATGTTACATCGAGAGCCGGAATAGAAATCAAATCACGTTTTTCGGGCGTCACATCGGCCCACCAATACCAGGGAGATACACCAATGGTACGCGACAGTTCAAAAATTCCGTAAGCCGTTCCGCGGCGATCGGAGCCGGCAATCACCATTACGTTACCCGATTGCCCATCTTTCCTTTTGAGAAAACGCCAGGCGTAACACTCCCAGGAACCTGACAAACGCGAAAGATCACTCTTTTTATCAGCCACCAGTCTCTTAACATACCGGCTCCCGCCAACACTTCCTACCAAAATAACATTACCCGCCTTGAGAGGCATACTGGTAAGCACTGCCGGCCGCGTTCCGGTTATACGTTCAACATCATCGGCAAACAAATTGGCCGTAACAGCCACTGTTTGAGCATCGGCCGTATCATACACAACCGCGACGGCTGATTTTGTATTGGCAATCAAAAATTTATTTTGAGCCTGCTGCGGCAGACTAACCAATACTATTAAAGTAATTATAAAAAGTCTCTTTAACATAGCAAATAAGTTACCACCGAAAGGTCACGTCGCCACGGCCCCACCCAAAAACAAAAAAACGCAATATTCTGAATGGGAATGCCGTGGTGGTATTATGACCAATACAAATTATGAATTAGATACTCTATTATTAAGCATCGCAAAAAAACAACAAACAAATGCATTAAACCACCTTCACCGCATCAGAGTTTGGGTTTTAGCTCATCGGGGCTATCATTGGTATGAAAATCGACAGCCTGATGCGCCCGATCAATAAACAAATCATCAATCAAATTGAATCCAATTTCTAAAGCCGGCTCAAACTGTTCACTTTGCATATAACGAAGCAAACTATACCGCATTTGTCGGGCTGCTGGCCGGTCTTGCAAATGATTCTCAATATCGGAGCTGCAAACCATGAGCTTACCATTACCCACCCTGGCTTCAAAAATAAGAGCCAGCTTACGATTTAAAAACCAGGTATCAATAGGCTGAACAATCGGCTTAAAGTCTGCCGGAAAGCTATCTACATTCATCACCTGCTGACGTTGAAGCAATTCCCACCATTGCATATTACTGTGATATTGCGTCGGGAAATCAGCCAAAGCCGGATGCGTTGGATCGCATAATATACCCAGTGTGTGTGGCGGACGCATTTTAAACCACGAAGTATTCCAGAACACCGGTCGGAAATATTGTTTAACGTCCTTACCATGTTCCACTTTTCCTGCTGCCAACAAAAGAACTTTTCCGCCATTATTTAAAATATCACGAGTGGTTTGATCCCATTCATGGGCGATGTAAACCGAAGTATCAACCGATTCCGGAAGCGATTGCGGGTAAACCCAAAAATCCCATCCATTGACAAAATCGCCTATCTGAAGTTGCAGATGCAATGAAACAGCCATCTTTAACGACTCAAGCGGTAAAGAAAGACGTCCCAGCACCGTGTTGCCCCATGTGACATCCGTCGTTGGCAAGTCTCCTTCCTGCCATACTTCACCGGCAGCGTTGGTAATACGCCAGTGAGGTATCACCTCTTTTAGGACCTGAGGCCCAAAATGAGCGACTTCCAACTGAACATCAAGCGTATCATTATTGGTAAACACAAACTTTGAAAATCGGGACAACGGAACCGTGGCATCAAAAAAATGCTTAAAATCGGCCGGCGCAACATACGCTTTAGGTTGAGCAAACACATTAGCCACTCCCACAATAGCCGAACCCTGTCCCGGAAAATCGGCAATACCCAACAGTTGCATACCGCCATTACCCGGCGTACGTAAAGAAGCCTCTATCTCCTGTTTATAACAAAGCACCTGAAACTTACCCGAGGCCATCAAAAAATCGTGCGCCTGATCGCCCATCTTCTTACGGATAAGCTCCTGTCTGAACATCTCAAAATTACGGGGTTTCATTACACCGGTATATTGCGGAATCTCACTAAAATCAGGGAATACACAAAACTGCCCCATTTCATGAGCCACATATGGCACCTGAAAAGGCGCTATTTTTGTGCCATAATCAAATTCACTCTGAGGCCGATGTCCCCATGGAAGGCCCCGGGCTCCGGCACGTACAATAAACTCATTCGAAGGTGCCAATGGCCAGCTTTGACCTATTGAAGCGTGCGCGTACAACCGGCGATTATCATACGCTTTCCATACATTTACCAGACTATCGAGAAACTCTATTTGGTAACGTCCTGCCGGCTCATTACCATATGCAAACATCACAAATGAAGGATGGTTACCATATTCATCCAGAATACGCCGACATTCATCGCCAATATACTGGTCAACAGGCAAACCATAGCCCACAGCAGTTCCGTGGTTAGTCCAGAAAGGCCCTTCGACCTGCAGATACAATCCCAATTCATCGGCAGCTGAAAAAGCGGCTTGGGGCGGACACCAGGAATGAAATCGTACGTGGTTAACGCCATAGGCCTTCAAACGCGAAAAATAAGCCTTCCAGTCAGATACCGAAGTTGGTGGATAGCCAGTCAAAGGAAAAGCGGCACAATCAACGGTGCCACGCAAAAAAACCGGGCGTCCGTTAATCACAAAACGGGTGCTATCGGTTGAAAAAGAACGCATCCCGAAAGTATCTTCATGCGATGCAACAGGCCCGTCGACCAATTTCAACCGTGACATAAGACGGTATAATGCAGGCTGAAACTCGCCCCATAAAGCGATGTCATCGCCCATAGGATAAATAACTTCCAACGTATTCACACCCGGATTCGTCTTCACTGGCACCTCTATCTCTGGTAATTTTTGAGTCTTTACAGTATTAAAAGAGTTCGCTGACACTTTTAACACCCCTTCTTCGATTGAACTTCCGGCATTTAACAAGGAATAAACCAGCCGCACCTCTTTCGATTCGATATCAGGATAAATCTTTACGTTACTGATTAACAGCGGCGACAGAGCCATCAGTTTAAGGTCACCCACCAATCCGTTCCAATTACCTTGCGAGTGATCGGTAAGGCTATGAGAATCGGGCCCCGGGTTAATTTCTTTAATTCGGTTATCAACACGAATGGTGAGTCGGTGCTCTCCTTGGGCTAAATTCGCCGGCAAAAAATAGCGATGTGGAGTTGAAAGTGAATTCTGCATACCCAACATAATGCTGTCCACCCAAACAGTTGTTTCCCAATGCGGGCGCTCCAGAAACAGCATAACCGGCCGCCCTTCCCAGCTCTCCGGAATTTCAATGGTCTTTTGATACCACGCTGCACCAGTATAATAAAGGTCGGGCGTGAGCCAAAAAGGGAACTTCAGACTATCGGGCTTGCGGTAAGGAGCCGTGGCCGGATTAAAAAACCATGAACTGTCATAAATACTGCCAGTCCACTGTGTCGATAAAGAAGGCGGTGTTCCTTTCCCGTTTTGAGTCATGGAACCCGGCAATTGCACTTCTTCAGCCAAAGCAAGGTTGAACCATTGCCCGGCAACACCGACATCGGCCGTATCGGTCATAAACTGCCACTGTCCTGACAAATCAATAATCATATCATTGTCGTCGTTGCGACACGAGGTCAATGATAAAATAAAAAAGAGAACAAAACCGGTTAAATAACGCATGATATTATATAGTTTATGTTATAAATTTTAAAAAATGGGATAACTCGTCGTTACACTTACTCTCAAATCGGTTCAATTTATATTTGACGACTACTCAACACCTATCTCCGATGAATAAATTGGTTTGACCGTTACAGAAGTTACGCCGGCATTAAACAGCATAGTCCTGTCCACCTTCTCAAAATAGATGAGCGCCTCTTTTTTTAAAGGTGACAGCTCCAGCTCAAGTGTTCCGGCAGTTAACTGACGCCGCAGCTTTTTTAATGCAACACTAAAAACTTCGCCATTATAGAAATTATCGGCCACCAATCGGTTATTCAATCTCAACTTCGCTTTATCACCCCTATAATTAATATTTAGGTACAAATTCTGAAGCCCTGAAAAATCCAAATCAGGCAGCTCAATGGCAAATCGTACAGGCCACCCCGGAATATCCAAAGGCATGGGTCGGTTATCCATTACAACCGGCTCCGCCGCATTTCGCAAAGCCTGGCCATATACCGGGATACGATAATCGGTTACCGAAAGCCATGATCTGTCGGACGGTATTTCCAACCGATCAGAATTCAAAAAATCAACCACAAGACTGGCTATCCAACCGCCATTGCTTTCAACAAAAGGCACATCAACCAACAACACATTTTCACCTTTGTGCAGATAACCAGTCAAATCAATGGCATTGGCGCTACCCGGAATCAGGGGCTGATTAACCCAGCGGCCATTCACCCTCAATCTGGCTTCCACATCAGAATAACAAAACAATGTAGCCGCCTTGATTTCCGATGTTTGGTAAACACCTATTTCTTTCACAAAAAAAGTATGAAACAACTGTTGTCTGGACGAAATTTTTTCGGGGGTTGACTTTAACCATTTAGCCTTCTCAAAATAATTTTGAGGTCTGACTTTGGCGGTAAAAGCTTTTGCAGGCTGATTAAACAAATGACGGGTAAACCAGCCTAATGTATCAATCGCTTCCGGCAACTTCGCAAATGAATTGTCTTCGAAAGCAAACACCTCACCGGTGGGCTGTTCGCCAAATAAGTGCAAAGACGCATTACTAAGTGTCAGATTTACATCCGAGACAAATAAATTTTTACCCAAATCGTTTGACACCAGCCACATCTGTTGAGCCTCAGCTGGGCTTAATACCACGATGCGATGAGCGGCGCCCTTAATATCTAAAAATTCGAGACCAGGCTGAATTCCAGGGTTCTCAACCCGAACAACATAATCATCTTTTGCGGCTTTAACTCTTTGATGGTTAAAACTTACACTGGTAACTGATGTAGCATCCAGCACAAATTCAGGAACAATGCTCCCATTCTGCACAAAAAACCAGGTATCAGCAGCAAGACCATCCATTTTGGCTACCGGCTGTGCTGTCGCATATTTCAACAATGCATCACCCATCTCAAAATTAAATGGCCAGATAAAAACAGAACTGTCAGGAATAGTCACAGGATGTTTTGGCAGCACTATGACTTCATTGTTGGTAGTAACACTAAATTGCTGTTTTTTACAGGGCATTAATGCCGTATTACGACTGTAATTAGAGACGAATAAAAACCCTGAATTATCCTTAGCTCTTACAGCACACCTGAGAGCATGATCGGAATTGGACTCAGGCAGGACGGAAGACATGGGAGCCAGCCGATCACCAAATTCATTTAAAAAATAATGCAGTTTCTTAAGTTCCTGGTAAGCCGGCGATAATTCGCCTGTCTCACGAATAGCAGCTTGAAAATCATATGATATGACTGGGTAATCATTCCAATAGCCGGTATCGTCCTTCTCCTCCTGCAAAGTGGTGAGTAGTCCGACCGGATTACTACCACCGGCAAAGACATAATACCCGGGCAAATTGCTTCCCGAGCCGACCTTTACGGTGGCTATTGCCAGTCCTTCGAGCGACCCAATGACAGGCCGACGATGGTATGTTATCTGATTCCCAACACCCAACTCACAGGTAAAATAAGGATATCGGGAATAATCGACAGAATACCCTTTGGAAGTGGAGACTTCATTACCAATATTTTCAACATTAGCCGGCGACTCAAAATCAAAAACAGGATTAGCACCTGCAGACTTAATATTTGTAGCCCATGGTGCCGAGGGATAACCGCCCCACAAAGGAATAACCTCATCCTGCGGCACAGAAGCGTGACGCCAGCCGGTAACAGTATATAAAGGCACATCAACCCCTGATTTGCGCACCACCTGCTTTAACCAGACGATATGCGCCTCCCCTTTCTTACCGCGCCAATATTCATTTTCAAGTTGAACACCAATAACAGGACCGCCATCTTTATAATACAACCCCGACATTTGATTAGCCACCTCACCCAACCAACGCTCAGCGTAATGTTGATATACCGGATGATTCGTCCGGTCAGACATATTTGTCTTATTAAGAATCCAATCGGGCATTGCGCCATTTCGAACTTCACCATGACACCAGGGGCCTAAACGGGGATAAACCCACATACCATGTTGCGCGCATAATTCAATAAACTTTCTGAAATTTTTATTCCCCGACCAATCAAACCGGCCTTCTATTTCTTCATGATATATCCAAAAAACATAAGTTGCTATGATATTAATTCCATTGGCTTTCATTTTAAGAATAAGATTCTCCCATTCTGCTTCCGGACAACGGGAAAAGTGCATCTCGCCCATAACGGGAATAATTGGTTTTCCATGTAAGGTCAAATACCGGTTATTAACCAGCAATTGAGCGCCATCAGGACCGGGATTTCCCATCTTCAAATGACCAGACTGCACCTCATTATTCATCGCGGAAGTGTCAAAAAAAACCGTTTGCGCTTCTGAAATAAAGGAACCAAATAAAAAGACAAATACAGAAAAATAAAAACGAATCATAATGGATATTACAAATTAACAACAACATCACCCATCCTGCCAGCTGGTGTCACCTTCAAATTAACCACTTGTCCCCTAACTAACTCAGCTTCAACAACCGTGTTCTTCGAAGCGTACAGTTTAAACTTCACATCCCAGACCGACGGCCAAGCTGGAAACAAATAAATTTTACCTTCAATTTCCTGAAGCAACATTTCCTGCATCCCAATCATGCCACTTCCACCCCAGTTATGATCTGGCACCCAATCATGCCCCGGGCCCCAAAAAGTTGGATATCGACGTCCCGAATCGCCTAATTTTCTCAATAATTGCTCTTTACAATAATCGACTAACTGCAACTCAGCCCCCATAAAAACCCCTGGTCGCCAGCTGGCATAATTAGATTTATTGCTCTCACTCATTTTATATTTCCACACATTCATTGCATATTCAAATTCGGGCATCTTAAAATTAACCAAATGGTATGGAAACAAAACATATAATGATGGCATAAATCCAGAATGCCAAAGAGAATCTTCCTTCGATTCGCGAAACAACGTATAATTATTACTGTCGACTGTGTGAGTATAAAGTTCCAGATCAGGAATATGAGGCTTAACCGCCTCTATATAAGCCCGAAGGCTATCAGGCAGTACTGAAGCTGGTAAATTTAAAGCCGCTTTAACAACAGCCGTGAAACCGGCAACCGCATCTGAAGCATTGGTTGAATTTGGACTATTTTCGCCAGGTGTTGTAGGATATAACACCAATTTATCATTTTTATCATAAGGCTGACCAGTACGTTGTATATTCCGGTATTGATAATGCTCATTGTAAAACTTCACACAATTATAAACGAACGGTATATAGGCCGAAATGTCGTTTCCAGAATACTCGTAGTATTGAAGAATCATAAATGCAAACTCAAGCTGGTTCTGATAAAGAGTTTGAACAAAAGGATTTGACTGAAGCCCTGGTTCCAAATTCTCAGACCGGTTCATAATCCAATAACCATTTTTCACAAAACCATAATGCGAGGCTATGGGCAAGCCAGATTGCTGCATTTGTTCTGTAAAGCAACAACCTCCATGTCCCCAATAAACATGAGTTCGCAGCAACGCATTATTCAACGCTTTTCGATAAAACTCAAATTGTGGCAATATTGTTTCAAAATCACCGCTTTTAAGCATTGGCCAATAAACCAATCGCTGATTTTGAGCAGTAAAGGATCCTCCGCCCCATCGACGAAAATCAGGATCATACAAAAAGTCATTAGAAATAAAACCCGGATCAACGGTTAAATTGCCCCCATTAAATTTAGTGGGCATCCGACCATACGTATTTCCGCCCAACTGGTATCGGAACAAATTATAATTGCGACCTAAGATCCAGGGTTTATCATCTTCCCCTTTCCCTTTATTGACAACAACATATGAACGATCCCAAAAACGATTCCACCACTTAACCGTATTCCTAAACAATTCCGATCGAGCCACTCCGCTATAGGCCATTTCTTCAACATCTTTCTTCCACTTCTTTACATTGGACTGCTGAACCATCGCAAAAACGTCGAGCGTATGCTTTTCAGAAGCTTTAGAGGATTCAAAATTCCATGACACGAACTTTGTTTCGGCATAAGTACCATTTGACACACCCTGAAAATTAAGCTCATCACCTGTCATCCATCCGCCTGACACCAAATTTTGCAAAGGATTATCAAGCTTATTTTTAACTGACTCCAGATGTTGTTGGTCGACCACAAAATCGAAGGCCGATTTATTTTCACCATTATTATGATAAAACCACAGGCCATTTTCTTCAACCTCCATAACATCGCCAAATTTGACCATATCAACCAAATAACAATCAAAGTCGAACAATGAAGCCCGACGGCTTTTAACACCGCCAATCTTCCGGGCCGGCAAGGGAACATCCTCATAACGCCACGATTCATAACTAACCTTCATTTGAGTCTCAACGGTAGAAGAAAGATCCACATGAACAACCGGACGTTCAGCTTCGACCCAAAATCTAATATCAACCTTTCCATATTTGGGATGGTCACTCTGAATGTGGGCATACCCATCGTGTAATTTTAACTCTTGCACAAACCGACAACTGTCCGCTAAAGGATTCGGATCCAATCTGATACGAAACCTTCCCAATTTCAAAGATTCGTTATTCTCATCGAAAGCACCACTCTGAGCGGCATAAAACAGCAAATCACCATCTTCAACCCAAACATTACATCCAATACTATGGCCGTTTACAGGCATTGATTCAAGACTTCCTTTACTTTGTTCATGCCAAACAACGTTGTATTGGTCGGTATAAAAAACTTCATCATTTTTACAGCCTGCCAGACCAACAATGACCACTAAAAAAATAAAAATCAGCACCTTCATATAAACAATCTAATTTTAAATCAATGAATAAAACCCTATAACCGAAACAAGGGAATTAGTTATCCAAAAAAATAATCAATAACTAAACTCAAAATTAAACCTTATTATGAACGGCATCAATGAAGAAAATGGCAATTCTTTTTAACTTTTTGACACATTTTAACAGACCCGATTCACCTAACAGAACATTAAAAACCAAAAAAATACAATTACCAACCGCAAAATAAAATATGTCTATAAACTAAGTTTCTGAAATATAAAGTTCAAATGCAAGGCTTGTGAAGTCAAAAAAAATTAAGGAGTTTATTTTTATAAATGACTGTTTTTATGGCAAAAATAACGTAGTAGTTGCCATAAAAACAAACACGGAATAGTGATATCAAGAAAACTCAAATGCCTGATAAGAAATATTCAAATGCAAAGAAATACGAAGTCCGAAAAAGGGGTATTTACTCCAAATAAATATTTTGGAGACAAACATAACGAAGAAGTTAAACCTTTTTGTCAGCATTATATAACGCTATTTATAAAATCAAGGCATGTTCCAATCATTTTTTAAAATTATTGGAAACCAAACACTTTTTGAGTGTTCTAAAAAGAAGGATTGATACTTTTAGTAAAAAGGATTGATACTTTCAGGGAAAAGGATTGATACTTTTAGTAAAAAGGATTGATACTTTCAGGGAAAAGGATTGATACTTTTGCCCCCCTCCTGAAAGGCTTATAAACAAAGGCTTCCAAAGGGGGACTAAAAAAGACTTAAAGCAAAAAAAACTCTCAACCCAACTATTCAAAACAGTGGCATAACAACCATAAATCAGCAACCAAATAAAGCCTTCTGCAACCGGATTGTTATGTATGTAATTTAGTTTCTCAACTATCACGTTATTACGCCGCACCCCAATTGGCTTATTATTGTGACGCTAAAATTGATACCAAGCAAATTATAAAGCACTGACCCTGTTTAATTTGAAATCCTAAACCTTTTCACTTTTGTAACTTGTTACTGACTTCTCTATCACTATAAAAAAAATCGTTCGACAACAATTAATTGCTATCGAACGATATATTGTCAGGATTGATTGCCTGTCAGGTACTGCTTCGAGACAAGAACTATCTGAAATTAAAGCCCACGCCGGCAGTCAGCATCGAATAGTCGCCAATGGTGTAATCGCCATGAATTGAGAAGAAGCCCAAACGAATGCGCATCCCGGCATTAAAATCGAAACCGGTATTTTTGTACGACAAAGAAATGGGATCATCTCCCAAACCAGCATAACTACCCGTTAAGTCGAAATCGCTGTTGGTGCTGCCATACCCCATACCGGCATAAACAGCCAAAACGGGAATATTAACACCAACCAGTAAACGCGAGGTAAAACCACCTGCACCAATTTCCAGTTTCTGGTCATCTCCGTTCATATAATCGACATCAACTTCGCCCGACAAATTAGTGTAACCAAGTAACAGAGAGGCTTGTAATGCGGGCAATCGCTTCACAAACGGGATATAATCTTTTAAACTGTGCTTTAAGGCAAAACCATACAACCCAATTTTACCGGCATCACCCAGACTCATTTTTGGAACATAACGAAGCGAGATGTCGGTATGAAAAGGCAACCCTACCGAAGCCTGCAAAATTGGCATAGGCATCTTGTCAAAGCCAGAGCCATTGGGCATGGTAAACGTTTCAACATTATTATACTCCAAAACAGGCCGGTTGGCTTCAGCCATTTCACCGGCCACGGTTGGAGCAATGTTATTGGCAGAATTCTGCAAACTCCACCCGTCACTCATCTTTGGCAACAATGAATTCATATCAACAGTCTGTTTGGAGGTTGGCACCATTGCCATATTAACTCCGAATGTTAAATCGAAACCCAAAATACCGTGAACCTTTGCCGTATTATACCAGCCGCCATTAAGCGTCTTACCCAGCATATCACCGTAAGGTTTAAGATAAGCGTCGGCTAAAACAGAAGCATCTTGCTTGACGCCCTGCTCCGCAGCATGTAAAAAATCAGTGATCTGCTCTTGCGAATAAGTTATATTCCATCCCATTAAGGATAAAACCATTAACAACACAACTTTTTTCATCGTCTTCATAATAGGAATAGATTAGATAATTATTAGACAAAACATTAACCTTATATTTTAAAATTGCACACAAGGTAAAAGTAATATGTGTGAACCAAACAATCAAGCGATTCAAAAAAATACCTCCAAAACATAAAGAGCGCCGCCCAGCTTTGGACAAACGGACAATATTGTTTAAAATTGCACTCAGATAAAAAATAGCTCTCCCCCAAAACTACTTAATCAGAAACCAGGAACTACAAATCTATAACGCAATGAAACCTACACACTTTTTTGGGCGGACAACAAAAATTGGTCTTGCCTGTTTGCTTGCTATGCAAATAGCTATTTCATGTACAAATAATACAGATATGAATAACCCCCTACTGAAAAGTTTCAATACGCCTCATCAAACCCCACCCTTCAACGAAATAAAAGCGGAACATTATCTGCCGGCTTTTAAAGAAGCGATGAAGCAAGGTCGCGAAGAGATCGACCAAATAGTTAACAATGCAGAGAAGCCCACATTCAAAAACACCATTGAGGCAATGGAGAATACAGGCAAACTGCTTAACCGCATCAGCAATATATTTTTCAATCTTAATTCGGCTGCAACCAACGATACCATTCAGGCCATCGCCCGCGAAGTGTCGCCTTTACTATCGGAATATGGTAATGACATTGCGCTGAATGAGGATCTCTTTGCAAGAGTAAAAGTGGTTTACGACCAAAAAGAGAAACTAAAACTGACACCCGAGCAAATCAAATTACTCGAAAACACCTATAAAGGTTTTGTTCGTCAGGGCGCATTGCTTTCGGGCGAAGCCAAAGCCCGTTACCGGGAAGTAACAGCCGAACTATCACAGTTAGCTCTGCAATTCGGAGAGAACGTTTTGGCTGAAACCAACGCTTTTAAACTGCATATTACCAACGAAGCCGATTTGGCCGGCCTGCCCGCCCAATATGTTGAAGCAGCTGCTGCTCTGGCAAAAAGTGAAGGTCAGAAAGGCTGGCTGTTTTCACTGCAGGCCCCAAGTTATATGCCTTTTATGAAATATGCCGATAACCGCGATCTTCGTGAAAAGCTATTCAAAGCATACGCTTTCAGAGCCAATAACAACAACGAACAAGACAACAAAGACAACATCATTCGCATAGCCAACTTACGATTGGAGAAAGCCAACCTGTTGGGCTATTCAAGTCATGCCGACTACGTACTTGAAGAACGCATGGCCAGGTCACCCCAAAAAGTGAATGAATTTCTCAATGAGTTGTTTGAAAAAGCTTACCCGTTTGCCCGGAAAGAGGTAAAAGAGGTGGCCGATTTTGCTAAAACACTGGGCTTTAAAGACCAATTGCAACGTTGGGACTTTGCTTATTATTCCGACAAGCTGAAGACATCACGTTTTAAGTTAAACGATGAAATGACGCGCCCATATTTTCAGCTTGACAAAGTTAAAGAAGGTATTTTTAGTCTGGCCAATAAATTATATGGGCTAACCTTCAAACGTAATACCAGCATACAGGTGTATCACCCCGATGTAGAAGCCTATGACGTTTTCGACGAAGATGGATCTTTCCTTTCGGTGTTATATCTCGACTTCTTCCCCAGAAATTCAAAACAGGGCGGTGCCTGGATGACCTCATTCCGGGACCAACATAAAGACAATGGTGTGGATATCCGCCCACAAATATCAGTGGTTTGTAACTTCACCCCTGGTTCTGATAAACAACCCTCACTGCTTACCTTCAATGAAGTGACTACTTTTCTTCACGAATTTGGTCATGCACTGCATGGTATGTTAAGCGAAGTAACCTACGAAAGCTTAGCCGGCACCAGTGTTTTCCGCGACTTTGTTGAGTTACCCTCACAACTCATGGAAAACTGGGCCACCGAAAAAGAATGGCTGCAACATGTCGCTTTCCACTATCAAACCGGGGAGCCTATTCCTGCCGGACTGATTGACAACATCATTGCTGCCGATCAGTTTGAGAGTGGCTATTCAACGGTGCGTCAACTAAGCTTCGGCTTTAATGACATGGCCTGGCACAGCATCACCTCTCCCATTTCGGGCGATGCCATCAATTTTGAAAAAGCAGCAATGGAAAAAACCGAACTGTTTCCCGAAGTTGAGGGCAGTGCCATGAGTCCGGCATTCGGTCACATCTTCAACGGTGGTTATGCAGCCGGTTACTACGGCTACAAATGGGCCGAAGTTTTGGATGCCGATGCATTCTCCCTGTTCAAACAAAACGGGATATATGATAAAACCACAGCCGCCAGTTTCCGCCATAACATATTATCGAAAGGAGGAACTGAAGATCCGATGACTTTATACATCAATTTCAGAGGCTGCGAACCTACCAACGAAGCGTTGCTTATACGAAGCGGTTTGGTTAAATAATATTTGTCGATAAAGTCAACTTCTGCTGTATGCTTGAATTTGAACTTTATATTTCAAACCATTGGTGTCCGGTAAAAATTTAGAGAAATGATTAGAACCCAGCTCCAATGTGCGAGCCAGAAATTTTAGGAGATATTGGGGTTGCTTTCCGCCTCAAGGAATTTCCGTTAAGAAAATCAATTTTATTGGCGTAAAGAAATCCGGGCTGTCTGAGCGAAGCGAGTTCCCGGATTTTAGACAATAAAATTGATTTTTAGGAAATTACTTGCAGCGGCGGCATTTTTTGTTTACTTTTTTTTGCTGTAGAAAAAAAGTAAAAGCCCGTGCGGCTTGAGCACTTAAATGGAAAATATATTTTTTACCGGACAATAGTGATTTCAAGCATTTAGTTTATGGGCAAGCACCAATTAGTATCAACAGATACATACAAACAAAAAGTCCGGCATAAATATGCCGGACTTTTTGTTTATTCTTTATCGTGACCTTTACGCCACCAAATGTTAACTGGTTACAGAAAGGAAATACACTTTCATTGCAGCACTCTTAATACGCACGTGCCATTAATACCCTTCGGGCCGAAGGTTTACCGGTAACCATACACTGTCCCGGTTCATCGGGCGCATCCAGCGGAATGCATCGTATGGTGGCCTTAGTTTCGGCTTTTATGCGTTCTTCGGTCTCCGTAGTACCATCCCAGTGACAAAGGAAAAATCCACCTTTCTCGTCAAGCAGGCGTTTAAATTCCTCATAATCGTCTACTTTTGTGGTCATATTAGCACGAAAAGCCAACGCTTTATCATAGATGGAAGACTGTATGTCGTCCAACAATTTCTGCACCTTCAATTCAAGGCCCTCCATAGGAAGAACTTCTTTGGTAAGCGTATCACGGCGAGCCACCTCAACGGTTCCATTTTCCAGATCGCGCGGTCCTACCGCCAAACGTACCGGAACACCTTTCAACTCATACTCAGCAAATTTCCAGCCCGGCTTACGTTTGTCATCGTTGTCAAATTTCACTGAAATACCCAAAGCCTTCAATCTTTCAACGATGCCGTTAACAGTTTCAGTTATCTTAGCCAATTCCTCATTTTTCTTATAAATAGGAACAATGACCACCTGTATGGGCGCCAATTTAGGAGGCAACACCAACCCTTTATCATCTGAATGCGCCATCACAAGTGCACCCATCAGTCGGGTTGAAACGCCCCAGGAGGTAGCCCAGACATACTCTTCTCGTCCTTCGTCATTGGCAAACTTCACATCAAAAGCTTTGGCAAAATTCTGCCCCAGGAAGTGAGATGTTCCACTCTGCAAGGCTTTTCCATCCTGCATCAAAGCCTCGATAGTCAACGTTTCAAGTGCACCGGCAAACCGTTCGTTGGCTGTTTTATAGCCTTTAACCACCGGCATCGCCATCCAGTTTTCGGCAAATTTAGAATAGACATTTAACATCGTCTCCGTTTCCAGTATGGCTTCCTGTTTGGTAGCATGGGCAGTATGTCCCTCCTGCCAAAGAAACTCAGCGGTACGAAGAAACAAACGGGTTCGCATCTCCCACCGCACCACATTGGCCCACTGGTTAACCAGAAGCGGTAAATCGCGGTACGATTGAATCCAGTTTTTATAAGTATTCCAAATGATTGTTTCAGAAGTTGGCCGGACAATATACTCCTCCTCTAACTTCGCATCAGGATCAACAACCACGCCCTTACCATTTGGATCATTCATCAAACGATAGTGAGTAACCACGGCACATTCCTTGGCAAAACCATCGACATGAGCAGCTTCTTTACTAAAAAATGATTTGGGGATAAACAACGGAAAATAAGCGTTAACATGCCCTGTTTCCTTAAACATATCGTCTAAAGCTCTTTGCATTTTCTCCCAGATAGCATATCCGTATGGCTTAATAACCATACACCCTCTAACGGCAGAATTTTCGGCCAGATCGGCCTTTACAACCAACTCATTGTACCATTGCGAATAATTATCCGCACGACTAGTCAATACTTTTGCCATAAAAATTGTGCTTTCTTTATCAATTAGTTAAGATTTTGCAGTTTTTTGAGACCCAACTACAAAATTTTTTCGAAGACACAAAAATAGAAATAATCACCCGATTTATAGCACCATTAAAAAAGATTGTTCAGTCAGAGTTTGAGTATACAGTCCAACTTCTGCGTTACGCTTGCGTTCCAAATGGCCATTTACACCAGTAAACTCACATTTCCCGAGCGGCGTAAGCCCTGAATCTGAACGGGATACTCAAACTCCCGGTTTTACGGACAGACACGAGCTTAGGTCTTAAGGTTTAAATACAATATCCAACTTCTGCGTTACGCTTGCGCTCCAAATGGTCATTTACACAAAAGACATCTCAGATAATACACAACTTTCTTTTCAACCCTCTGTTTATAATTTCAGGTAAACAGAATCAATTAACGCCACTTTTTGTGTATCTTGTAAGACCTATAACCCAAACGCTCCAAAACAAAAGTATTAACCGACAGAATAAAACAATTTAATTGTATTCGTGAAACTGCTTACATCGCACTGAAATCGGGAATCAGACTTCGTAATTCAAAAGACTTCGCCCACGTTATTCGGAACAGCTGTTCAATTTAACATTAAGCTCAGATAATAAGCGGTTTTTGGTACAAATTTTGCTGTTATTCAACAAACCAATGAGGAGGAGAAATCATGAGAGCAATAAACCTTACAATCGGATTTGCAGCATTAATGCTGTTAGGGGCCTGCGCTACCAGTAGTCAGTTGGCAGGACCGGGTGTCTATTACGACGACATCTACTATGTACCCGGTGAAACAAGGGAAAGCTTATCACAAGCCTTTGCACCAGTGCCATCGCTGACTCAGGAAGAACAAAAAGCAGATTATAAATCAGCGTCGGCTCAGCAAAGAGACTACGAAAGCATCCATAAAAATGAAGATAACCGTGATTTCACCGAAATACAAAAAGAGTATTCATCTATATTAAGTAACGACAGCGATCAGGAAATTGACACGCTCGTTTACTACAATGACGAAACCGGATACTGGATCGATGGCTTTGATGGTAGTAACTTCGATCGTGACTATGCTGAACGCATCATTCGTTTTCACGGCCCGTCCATTCGCATACCATACTATTCACCATTCTACAGCGAAGTTGTTTACTACAACAATTACGACTGGAATGTTTATGTAGATGGGAATTATGCATACGCAGTGCCCAAATGGTATAATCGCTGGTACGATTATTACGATTATAACAGTTGGTATAGTCCTGTAGGATTAAACTTCGGATGGAGTTACCGCTATCCATACAGCAACTGGAGCGTTGGCTTCGGATGGAATTATTACGATCCGTTTTATTATGGCTATAATAGCTGGGGTTATCCCTATTATACAGGGTTTGGCTATCCATATTACAACAACTATTATTATGGTGGACATCATCACAATCATTACTATGGGTATCACAACAATCAATACTCAGTCAACACATATAACGGTCCTCGTTCCGGCACCAGCACCACTGCACGTCGTGTAAGCACCCCCCGGGGCGTAAGCAGCGCTGTTGACCGCACGTCAGCTTCCCGCACGGGCTCATCACTGTCTTCCCGCGAAAGCAGAACCTCATCCAGCGCACGCGCTCAGGTTGATGAAACACGTTCATCACGTTCATCAACTGCAACACAAAGCAGTCGACAGGCCACCAGCAGAACATCGGTCAATGGTGTTTCAACAGAAACGACAAACAGAACCAGTGCAACTACGCGTAGAAGTTACACGCCGACTTATACGCCCTCTGAATCGAACACTCGCCCCGTATACAACCGGGCAACTTATACCAGAGTCAGGAGCAGCAGCACAACACCTACAACCGGGACTGTTCAGAGCGGGGGTAGCACAACACGTCAGATACAGAGTAGCAGTAGTAGTAACTCAAGACCGAGTTACACCCCGACCTCCGGCACACGAAACAGTTCGACCGTGCGCAGTTCAAGTGGCAGCAAAGTCAACACCTCTTCCGGACAAAAACGGACAACCTATCAACAAGGTAGCAGTAGCAGCAGTCGTAGCCGGACGCAAACCTACAGCAGTCCTTCACGATCATCAAGTTCAAGCTACTCAGCACCATCCAGAAGCAGCTCCTCATCCAGCTATTCTGCCCCTTCAAGCAGCAGCAGTAGTTCGTCAAGAAGCAGCTCTTCGGGAAGCAGTTCTTCAAGAAGTAGTAGTGGCAGCAGTAGCTCAAGGAGACGATAATATTACAAAAGTATAAAACGGTTTTTATCCTTTTTAAAACAAAATACTATAGCCTGGTATAGGCCTAAATCATGACTTATGAAACGTATCCCAACCATACTATCGATCCTGTCAATAGCATCAATCGGATTAATGGCCCAAAACACCGATGACGCACTCAGATTATCGCTCACCCGGCCCTCGGGAACAGCCCGGAGCATCTCTTTGGGAGGTGCCTTGGGAGCACTGGGAGGTGATTATTCCGGCATAGGTATTAACCCGGCAGGTATTGCTGTATACCGAAGCAGCGAGTTTACCTTTACCCCTTCGTTGCATCTGAACCAAACCAGCAGTGATTATTACGGTTATACCGGCGAAGAAGATAAATACTCGTTTCCGCTACAACAAATAGGTTATGTAGCAACATACAAACCGATGCACGAAACTACAACCGGTTTAATAAGCACGCATTTCGCCATCGGTTATTCACGCAATAACAGCTTTAAAAAGAACACCTTTATACAAGGCAACGGCATCTACTCGTCACTACTGGATGAATTCGTCTACTCGGCAGACGGTCTGAGTAACAACCAACTTGATGCCAGAACAGGTCTGGCTTATGATTCTTTTTTAATGGATCCTCTCAATTCGGAAGCAATTGACGACCCCAATATTTCCACCGGTTACTACCACGCCTTTGAAGACCTAGACGGAGAAGGCAATCCACAATGGGGCCCAACTAATGGTATTAATCAAAGACGGTTACTAACAGAAAAAGGTAATGGTGGTGATTTTGACCTTTCTTTCGGCGCCAATTTCAGCAACACCTTTTACTTAGGCGGAACGTTAGGCATTGCTACTTTCAATTATAAAAAGGAGATGCAGCATTATGAGGAACCAACCCTGGCAGAGACACCATGGACCTATCTGGAAAACTATACATACAAAGAAAAACTAAATACCAGTGGTCTGGGAGTCAACCTAAAAGTTGGGGTTATTTACAAACCAACCAGCTCGTTACGTATTGGAGCAGCCTTTCACTCACCAACCTACTATTCGGTTGATGAGGAATACTCCTACCACACCTATCTGCCACAAGGCTTTGGTGATTATAGCGGCTATGACTCACCTTACGGCGAATATTCCTACAACTTCAACACGCCCTACAAAGCAATTGGTAGCGCCGCCTATACCTTTGGTAATAAAGGTTTGATCAGTGTTGATTATGAATATACCGATTATGCTTCCATGCAGTTTAAAAGCAAAGAAGGCTCTATTGACGATATGGAAATTACAAACTGGCGTAACGACAATATTAAAGACACTTTCAAAGCCACCCACAACATCCGGGTTGGTGGTGAATACAAACCTACAGAGACTTTTTCACTACGGGCCGGTTACGGATATTTTCAAAGCCCTTACAACAAAGACTACATAAATAACGATGATAGCTACCAGACATTTTCAGGCGGTTTTGGTTACCGTATGAATAATATGTTTGTTGATGTGGCCTATCGGATGCGACTTGAAAAAAATACTTACTCCTTATATTATTCAGGATTCGTAGCCGAAGAAGATCAGGAACCGGCCAGCATCACCTCTAAGCTGCACCAAATAGCAGTAACCCTGGGCTGGCGTTTTTAAAAATTATACCAATCGAACTAAAACGATCCTTTTCATTGAGTAAAAAAAGTCCCTGAAGCTTATGGCGACAGGGACTTTTTAATATATAAAAGTCTAACTTCAGCGTTACGCATGCTCTAAAAAGGTCACTTACAATAGCAAACTCACATTTTAAGAGCTGCGCAGGCCTTGAATTTCAACTTTTCAGATCAAACGTCTGACTTTATGAACAGACATTAAATAGAGTCTATTCTTTAATAATTCGAATAGAATCCATATTGCTTTCACTCTTCAGGCGACAGACATAAACACCGCTCGGCAATCCGGACAACTCAACAGAATTAACAGTATGCTCACCGGCATTATAACTTCCTGAAGCTAAAACAGCCACTTTACGTCCTTGAATGTCGTACACGGCCAGTTCAACCACCGATTCGCTCTCAAGCATAAATGATACCGTTATCGCATCAGTAAACGGATTTGGATAAGACTGACACAAATGGGTCTCCATTTTCGATTGGGATTCCATTTCAGGTGCCAAAACAGTAGATTTCAATCCGTCAATGATGCCGACCCCTACATTTGATGGCACCAATGAAGCAACAGAACTTACTGGATCGAGCGAATAGTTATAGGGAATATTCCACCAATCACAACCAGTCTGTGAAATAACAGGACTACCGGTATTACCGGTAAAAAGATTACCGGACTGACAAATATAACCATTAGGTAAGCCATCCACAGGGAATTTATCGGTTGACATGGACAATAAAACATCGTTATAATGGCAATTTTCAACCAAAGCGTGAGCCCCATCCCTGGCTGCCAATCCATAATCGCCAATAACATCAAAATAATTATTGAACATATGAATTGCACCAAAACGTATGCTTGGGTTACGCCCGTCAGTATTATAAAAATAATTATGATGATAGGTAATTCTCATTTGACTGTCAACGGCCTGAGAACTGGTATTATCGGTATGACCAATTAATGAACACTTCATATGATCGTGCAGATAACACCACGAAACGGTAACATATTTGGAGCCTCTCTTAATATCCAGTAAACCATCATAAGTATCATATCCAATACCATCACCCACTTTGCTATATAATTCACAATGGTCAATCCAAACGTGATTACAAGCGTCGATGGTTAATGCATCGTTGGGATATAAAATCTCATGAATTTTAAGATTTCTCACAATCACATTTTCATAATCCCATATATTTAAGCCTATATTTTCCAGTTCACCAGAATTCCCGACGCCATAAATCGAAATATTAGCACCATGTTTAATCGTCACCACTCCAGTTGAAGAGGCTGAAATTTTCCCATCGATATATAAAATGGCCGGAGAAGTATTATTCTCCCGGTCTGAGGCCCATGCCTGCAAAGCCGACAAAGAACTCACCGTGGTTACAGAACCACCCGCACCGCCGGTTGTTGTAGTATAACCATCGGCATTTACAGTTGCATACCCAATCATATCAAAATTAGCGTCACCAGAGGATGATTGAGTGAAATTTGCCGTCACATTCATGTCCGAATTGACAACAACAGTTAACGGATTTGACGTCCCGCTAACTGAGCCACTCCAGCTATCAAAAGTCCATCCACTGGAAGGACTGGCAGTTAACAACACCGTTGTTCCAACGTCATAAGAAGCTGAAGCAGGCGAAACAGAACCCGATCCATTAACCGATACGGTAAGATTATAACTTTCAGAAGAAGAAGCATCACAATCAACCGCAGCTAATCCATTGCCGAGAAACTCAACATAATCAACATTTGCAAGTCCGCCACTGGTCGTAGCCTCCAGTCGTATGGTATTAACCCCCGAATTAAGGGTTATAGCCGTTGACACAGATGTCCATGAAGTCCAAGAACCGGTTGATGGCATACTAAACGATGCAACAACCGTACTGCCATTGACAATAACCTTAGCCGGACGATCAGTAGATCCATTGGCATATTGTACCGTTAAAGTGGCAGAACCGCCTGTAGAACTCACTTTATAGTCAACACCTGTGGAAGAAGCATTAGTGGTGTTAGCAAAACCACTTCCGGTGTATCCTGCATTGTCGCTGTCAACAGTTCCGTCGACACCACAAAAGCCAATGGTATTTTCCTGGATAACAATACTATTCTGGCCTGTTACCTGTACAAAAGTAGCCGTAACATATTTATTATCGTCCATAACTACAGTAGCAGTCGTTCCGGTATAACCACCACTCCAGCTCTCAAATATCCAACCACTTGCAGGCGTTGCAACCAGAACAACAGAAGTACCGGCTTCATACGTACCCTGCGAAGGAGAAATCGTTCCTTCCCCAGTAACCGAAGTTGTTAAAGAATAAGTAATCGACGGATCGGTCGTCTCAGAACCGCCAGTAATCTCAATCCAGTCGATATCAGCACTCTCGCCATCGGCGCTCGTTTCAAGGATAATTTCATTCACCCCACTATTTAGAGACACATTGAGTGAAGCTGTTGCAAATACGGAACTTGTTGTCTCTGGAAGGGACAATGTTTGAGCCGAACCACCATTTACAATAATCTTAACATTATTTACCATCGAAGCTTTTCGTGTATAACGCAAAGTGATTCCATACGTCCCCGATGAAGTTGCGGAATAATTCCAGACAATTTGCTGCCCCACACTATTACTTAAGTTTATAGCAGTTCCGTTGTCGGCATCACCATAAGATTTTAAACTTCCATCGTATGAAATAGTGCCGGCATCGGTATCTTCAATTCTTACAGTGGAACCATCAACAACACCTCCTGTATCACCATCATCATCATCATCGTCATTTACAAACACAGCCGTAATCGCTCTGTCAGAACTCATGGTTACAGACAAAGGATTAGAAGAACCAGAGGCATCTCCCGTCCAATAACTAAAATTCCAGCCAGCCGCCGGCGTGGCCGTCAGGGTGACGTTACTTCCTTCCGGATATGAACCGGACGAAGGGCTGACCGTACCCGATCCAACAACTGAAGTAGAAAGCGAATAAGTTGTTACAGTTGAACTGCCGCCATATTCAACCGCACCCAAATCAGGTGATGCGCCGTTATAAGTAATACCTGACGAAGAGACACCGGCATCCACAAGCGGACTTGATGATTTTAAGTTTAGAAAACCATTGGACAACGGCGCGCTGTTATCACCAGGCGATAAGGTCACAAAGTCCGACGAAGAAGCCGAAAAAGACCAATCGGTATCAGTATCGGTAAAAGCATTGGGAGCCGAAGCATCGCCAACGATTCTGTCGGTATGTGACCCATTGAATGACACACAATTTTTAAAAACATGAGAGGCATTATCACGGGTATGAAAATTATAATCCCCATTATTGTATGAAGTAAGATTTGTAAATTCAATACTCCCGATATTGCCATTATCTGTAAACCCGTGTTTTCCATTATTGAAAGCTACGCAACGCCTCAAAATATGATTGACAGTATTACTGGATGAGCCGAGTTTAAAACCATTCTTATCGCCCCCACCAGAAGTGACACCATCGGTTAGGATTCCATTATCGTGAGCAATACAGTTTTCCATGAAAACCACACCAATAGGGCCTGTATCTGACTTTGTATACAAATCCCAGCCATCATCAATATTGTGATGAGAAACACAGTTACGGAAAACATTACCAGTTCCACAAGTTAATTTGGCAGCAAAGCCATCGGCATCTTCATTATCAGAGTCCTTATTATTAAAAGCCTCGCAGCCCACAATTAAATTATTGGATGGCCAATCGGAAATAGACGTATATGAAGTATTGTATCTGCTTAGCTGCAAACCCGTATCATGATTGCTTCGAAAGACACAATTCTCGATGGTATTGTTATTACCTGAAAGAAGCATTCCATTATCACCGGCTTTTTCAATTGTAATTCCTTTCCAGTGCCAATAAGCAGCATCCTGAACAATACCACGACTGGAAGAATTCTCCACATCGTCAAAACTCAAAACAGGCGTTTCACTGCCATAGGCAAAAATATGAACCAAATTACCGGCTGAGCCGCTTTTAGAACGGTCGATAACCAAAGATGAAACCGTCATACTATAAGTACCACCGCGCAAATAAATATAATCGCCGGCAGAGACTAAAGAGACCGCTTTTTCAAGAGATTTAAAGGGACTGGACAGCGTCCCCGAATTTGAATCATTTCCTCCGGGAGCTACATAATAGCTACTGCCAAAGATATTTACCATCCAAAAGGATAATAAACACAAAATTAATGTACGTTTTTTCATAGAGCTTAATTTAGTGAATTAGTAATATTTATATTTCACAAAGCAGATGCGGCGAAATAAATCAACACACCCAGCATGAAATCAACATAAACCCTTCCCTAAATTAATTCTGCTTATAAAGACGACATATCATTTGTTATCAACACAGAGATTCAGACCCGAAGATAATTGTCTGTAAGAATTAACGATACAAACATACAACCAGTTTTCCGAAACGAACAGCCACAAAATATCAGAAAATGTAAGGTAGATTGATAATAAACCCAAAATGTATCAAATAAAGAAAGCCCTCATTTATTTCGTGATTATTGCTTTTAAGGATAGTATTTACGCCAGTTAACGAACATTTTTTGAATAGTAAAAAGCCTCAAAACGAAGCTTTAATAGCTGCCGCAGAAGTTTTCGGACAAACACGACTTATCAATTGTCCTACAGCGATAAAACAAAGCTTATTCCACAATAAAATGATATATTTGCAATGTAATTTCGTATGGAAACTATGAGAACAAAAATTCTCTTTATTATAAACCCCGTTTCGGGAATTGGCCGGCAAAAGAACATTGAAGAAATCATTCATTCAGAGTTGGATTTAAACAAATGGTCGGTTGATATTGCTTACACAAAATATAAAGGGCATGCGCTTGAGTTAAGCCTTGCAGCAGCCGGCAATTATGCCATAGTGGTAGCGGTTGGCGGTGATGGCACTGTTAACGAAACCGGTCGCGGATTAATAAACTCCTCAACCGCCCTGGGCATTATCCCTACGGGTTCGGGCAACGGACTGGCCCGGCATCTTGAAATTCCATTTAAAATAAATAAAGCACTGGAAGTAATTAGTCAAGCCAAACTAAAAGCCATTGACGTCATTAAAATTAATGATTATTATTCGCTTAATGTTGCCGGCATAGGTTTTGACGCGTACATCAGCCACCAGTTTGCCAACCGAAAGAACCGCGGTCCATTGGCTTACATGCAACTCATTACGAAGGAATTCATGACTTACAAATCATCGGTCTACCGTGTTACAATTGGCGATCAGACCAGGGATTGGGATGCTTTTTTAATCAGTTTTGCCAATTCCTCGCAATATGGCAACAATGTTTACATAGCCCCGCAAGCACGTATTGACGATGGGTTGATTGATGTGTGTCTGATACGTGATTTTCCAAAATTCACAGCGCCTGCATTACTTATCAGCATGCTCGATCAAAGTATTGACCGCAACAGATATGACCTGATTGTAAAATCGCCCAAAGTGATAGTAGAGCATACGTCCGACCTATTGGGGCATGTTGATGGAGAGCCG
This sequence comes from Geofilum sp. OHC36d9, assembly GCF_052400685.1. NCBI lineage: Bacteria > Pseudomonadati > Bacteroidota > Bacteroidia > Marinilabiliales > Marinilabiliaceae > Geofilum > Geofilum sp. OHC36d9. The sequence continues at coordinate 23,043 of NZ_JBQTGJ010000023.1, read as the reverse complement.
GTTAATCTGGGCAAAAAAGCAGAAGTAGAAATTATGCATCTGGCACTAAAAGTAGTCGCACCTGATATCCACCTAAGACAAATTCAAAATTTATTTTCACCCATCAGAGAAATGTTGCCGGTAATTAACCGAAACTAATCAGGGTTTGTCGATAAAGTGAACTGCCGCGTTATGCTAATTCTGTAAATGATCATTTACAGAAGAGAATTCATAATCCATCGGACTTTGGAGGCCCTGAACGAGCACCTATAACTGTGCCAGATGTTCTTCTAACTCTGCCAGATGTTCTTCTAACTCTGCCAGATATCCTTCTAACTCTGCCAGATGTTCTTCTAACTCTGCCAGATGTTCTTCTAACTCTGCCAGATATCCTTCTAACTCTGCCAGATACTCATCTAACTGTGCCAGACATCCTTCTAACTGTGCCAGATACTCTTCTAACTGTGCCAGACATCCTTCTAACTGTGCCAGATACTCTTCTAACTGTGCCAGATAAGCTTCTAACTCTGAGAATAAGCTTCTAACTCTGAGAATAAGCTTCTAACTCTGCCAGATGAGTTTCGAAGTTTGAGAAGGAGAAAGGGATGTTCGATACGCATAATGCTAGCCATGTTGAGTGTCAGAACAAGCATAATTATTGGACTCCGGCGGAGTCCAAAGGTTTGTAGCCAATCATTGGCTACAAACCTACGCCCTCAAAGAGGTCGAACAATTCATCAAACCAGTCAAAAACGCAGGCAGGCCATGAATTTAAACTTTCCAGCTCAGACAAAAGGCTTTCTGGACAGGCACAAAAAAAGCCCCATCGGTAAAATACCAACAGGGCCTTATTATATTATTAAAAAATCACTCTAAATGATCATGCCGGCAGCAACGGTCTCGTTAGTCACCTCATCAATCAGAATTAAACTACCAGTAATACGGTTTACTTTGTATGAATCGAAAAATAAAGGTTTAGTGGTACGCAAAGTAACCCTGGCAATGTCATTCATACCAATTTCTTTGTCGTCGAAATTCTTTTCGAGCTCATTGATATCCATTTTATATTGCACCTCCTTAACCATACATCGTACTTCGGTCGTTGTATGTTTGAGCGCATATTTACCACCCGGTACGAGCTTCTTCTCATTAAACCAGCACATCATAATTTCAACATCCTGATCGACACGCGGTTTCTGGCCGTTAGCCTGCTTAACAATCATATCGCCCCGGCTGATGTCAATATCGTCTTCGAGGGTAATATTGACCGACTGTGGCGCAAATGCTTTGTCCATTTGCTCACCAAACAGATCGATGGATTTCACCCTGGAAGAAAAACCAGAGGGCAGCACCGATATTTCATCTCCCACATGAAGAACGCCACTGGCCACGCGCCCGCCATAACCACGATAATCGGGCCATTCTTTGGATTGAGGTCGAATCACATATTGAACAGGAAACCGAAAATCATCCCGGTTTAAATCGCTTCCAATGTGGATATTTTCCAGTAAGTACATCAGTGTAGGTCCCTGATACCAATCCATCTTATCGCCACGATCCACCACATTATCACCTTCGAGTGCGCTAATAGGCACAAAACGGACATCTTTCACTGACAACTTTGAGGCCATGGCTTCAAAATCCTTTACAATCGCGTTATAAACAGCCTGGTCGTAATTCATCAAATCCATTTTGTTCACACAAATAATGATATGAGGAATTTGGAGCAATGAAGCAATAAAAGCGTGACGACGAGTTTGCTCCAAAACACCATGGCGTGCATCAACCAAAATGAGGGCAGCATTGGCGGTACTGGCGCCCGTAACCATATTACGCGTGTACTGAATATGCCCGGGGGTGTCAGCAATAATGAATTTACGACGCGGGGTTGCAAAATACCGGTAAGCCACATCGATAGTAATACCTTGTTCGCGTTCAGCCCTAAGGCCATCGGTAAGCAGGGCCAGGTTTACCTGTTCGCCACCAGCGCGCTCACTGGCCCTCTCAATGGCTTCCATTTGATCTTCGAAAATAGCTTTTGAATCATACAGCAACCGACCAATTAACGTACTTTTACCGTCATCGACGCTACCTGCAGTAGTAAACCGCAGCAATTCCATATCTAAATATCCTGAATTTTTTCCGCTCATAACAATGATTTGATACCTGGTTAAAAATAGCCTTCTTTCTTACGATCTTCCATGGCCGCTTCAGAGCGTTTGTCGTCGGAACGTCCACCCCGTTCGGTAACCCTTGATGCGGCCACCTCCTGAATAATATCTTCGATGGTATTAGCCGCAGACAAAGTCAGACCAGTACAAGTAATATCGCCAATGGTACGGCAACGCACCCTCATTTTTTTGGGCTTTTCGGTATCACGTAATTTCAAGAAAGGCGCTACAGCCATTATCTGACCATCGCGTTCAAATACTTCCCGCTCATGCGTATAATACAAAGACGGCAAGTCAATTTTTTCCATATAAATATATTGCCAGACATCCATCTCCGTCCAGTTACTGATTGGGAAAACACGGAAATGTTCGCCCATATTTTTACGTCCGTTAAAGAGATTCCATAGTTCAGGCCGTTGATTTTTGGGATCCCACTGACCAAATTCATCGCGGTGTGAAAAGAACCTTTCTTTAGCGCGTGCTTTCTCTTCATCACGTCTTCCGCCTCCCATGGCTGCATCAAATTTAAGCTCTTCCAGAGCATCAAGCAGCGTAACCGTTTGGAGTTTATTACGGCTGGCATTAAAGCCGGTTTCTTCCTTAGCCCGACCTTTGTCAATAGAATCCTGAACCAGCCTCACAATACATTTGGCGCCAGTCTTCTGCATTAACCGATCGCGATACTCCAGTGTCTCCGGAAAGTTATGTCCGGTATCGATGTGCATCAACGGGAAAGGCACTTTAGCCGGCCAAAACGCCTTACGAGCCAAATGAAACATCACAATTGAATCCTTACCGCCTGAAAACAACATGACGGGATTCTCAAACTGCGCTGCCACTTCACGTATTACGTAAATGGATTCAGCTTCCAACTCTTTTAGGTGGTTAATCTGATAATTATCCATGCAATAATATTTTCCGCCCCAAGCGGCGAATGATTTTAATGAAAATAACGCTAAACAAACAGGGCCTGAATGAGGCCTCTGGCAAAATGTCACAAATTTAATGCTTTAAAAGCAGATAAAGAAACATTAAAGTACTTAACAACTTAAAAGGCTCCCTCAGCAAGGAAGCCTTTTAACAATGATATTCAACAAATTACAAAAATGTTCTCTAATATAAATCCGTCACTAATTGTAATAAAAAGTGGTATAAATACGAAGTCATTAATATAAATCCTGTACCAAATCGGTATCAAAACTCTTATTGTACTGTTTCATAGCCCGCAAACTCATTCCCATGCTTGAAAAACCGCCGTCGTGATATAAGTTTTGCATGGTCACTTTTTTTGTCAGATCGGAAAACATTGCAACGCAGAAATTGGCACAATCATTGGCATCGGCATTTCCAAGTGGCGACATGCGGTCGGCAAAATCAACCAGACCATCGAATCCTTTCACACCGCTACCTGCAGTAGTCATTGTTGGTGATTGACTAATGGTATTGACGCGCACCTTTTTTTCGCGGCCGTAAATATAGCCAAAACTACGTGCAAACGACTCCAACAAAGCTTTGGCGTCAGCCATATCGTTGTAACCGTAGAGGGTACGCTGAGCAGCGACATACGACAAAGCCAAAATAGAGCCCCACTCACTCATGGCATCCATTTTAAAGGCCACCTGCATCACTTTGTGAAAGGAAATAGCAGAGATATCAAGTGTCTTCGACAAATAATTATAATCCAGATCGTGGTAAACTTTACCTTTACGAACATTGAGTGACATTCCGATCGAATGCAAAATAAAATCAATTTTACCACCCAAAACCTCCATGGAAGTCTTAATCACGTTTTCAAGGTCTTCAACGTTGGTGGCATCTGCCGGTATAAGTTGAGAACCCGTTCGTTCAGCCAACTCCATAACACTTCCCATACGGCAAGCCACATGTGTGTTTGAAAGTGTAAAAACAGCACCTTCTTCGTGAGCCAGTTCGGCAACCTTCCAGGCTATCGACATGTCGTTAAGGGCGCCGAATATGATGCCTCGCTTTCCTTTTAAAAGATTATATCCCATATCTGTTTTGATTTTTGAATGCGCAAATATAAAGCTTAATTGCCCATTACAACAACTCGTACATTAATTTTGTTTTTATTAAGTCTATTTAATGCTTGTCTATAAAGTCAACTTCTGCGTTACGCTTGTCAAAAAAACAGTCATTTACGAAAAGTTAACGCTTTAATTTTTATGACGTCGCAAGCCTTGAATTTGAACATTTCTTATCAAGCACTTAAGGCTTGCTGCAAATACTATATCTACTTTAACACATTACCGTTTAGCTTAAAAAAAAGGTCTAAAGTCTTTGACAAACTGCCCTGAGAAACGCCCTGACACGATAACTTCCACATTGTTTTCTTTTTTTGGGTCGCGTTGCGCCCCAAAAAAAGAAGGGATGAGGTAATATTTTCCCAAGGCGTTGCCCCGGGCTTTTGCTTTCAGGCTTTCAGCCTGATAAAGCTATTCCCATTTAAGAAGACAATTTTTCTATTCATTCAAAACGTTACCCCATGAACAGGCCAACTCCATTGATGACAAAAAAAACATTTCGCAGCGACACCTGCATATAAACAGGCATCGATCTACGAAATGTAACGGTTTCAAGATATCTTAAATTAACTCAATACTACGTTTCACAAATTTATTCAGCGATTCGCCTTTCAACATATTATTTGAAAGCAATGCCAAATCGATTAACTGAGAAACCAATTTATTAGTACCGGCAAACTCTTTCAACAAAGCTTCTTTTTTATCATTCTGCTCGTTCATTTTCTTTTCTACGTCTTCGAGCTCTTCTTTTTCGGCCTGAGGAATTTCCTCTTCTTTTTTGTCTTTCTTAGCCGCTTCGAGTTCAGATTTCCGTGATTTAAGAGAGCTAAGACGACCACGAATAGAAGACAACTTATCGCCCAATTCTTTTTCAACATCTTCGGCGATGCGGGTTACCAGAGCATGGTTGCCATTCACCACCAGGTTATAACTATCGGGTATCTCTCCATAAAAATTCATACCGCCGCCCTGTAAAGCGCTCATTTCTTTCATCCGACGCATAAATTCCTGTTGCGTTATCATGACCGGGGTATCGTTTTCGCTCAGGCCTTCGAAAGAAACGATAAAGTTAGCCTTGGATAATTGAGGTATTTGAGATGAAAAGACCGTGGTTAAATCTTCGCGCTGGTCGGCAGTCAATTTCAGCTCCTGATGTTCCTCTTTGGGAATTAGCTTGTCTGCAACTTCACTATCGACACGTACAAAACGCGATTTCTCAAACTTCTGTTCCAAATGATTCACAAAATGACTATCAAAGTAGCCATCCATCAACAACACATCGTACCCTTTATTTTTAGCGGCTTCAATAAAGCTAAACTGATCGTCTTTATTGGTGCTGTAGAGATAAATCAGATTATCGTCTTTATCGGTTTGGTTCGTTTTGATAATGTCCTTATACTCATCGAACGTAAAGTATTTACCATCGGTATTCTTAAACAGGCCAAACTTAGCGGCACGGTCGTAGAATTTTTCTTCGGTAAGCATCCCGTACTGGATAAACAATTTCAGGTCGTCCCATTTCTGCTCGAACTCTTTACGATCAGCTTTAAAAATCTCTTCCAAACGATCGGAAACCTTCTTCGAAATATGACTTGAAATTTTCTTTACATTTGAGTCGCTTTGCAAATACGAACGGGAAACATTCAAAGGAATATCAGGAGAATCGATCACCCCATGCAGCAAAGTCAAAAATTCAGGCACAATACCTTCCACCGAGTCGGTCACATAAACCTGGTTACAATAGAGCTGAATTTTATTCTTCTGAATCTCGATATTACTCTTAATTTTTGGGAAATAAAGAATACCCGTCAAATTGAATGGATAATCGACATTCAAATGGATGTGAAACAAGGGCTCTTCGGCCATCGGGTATAATTCACGATAAAATTTATCGTAGTCCTCATCTTTCAAATCGGCCGGTTTACGGGTCCAGATGGGATTAACTTCATTAATAATATTATCCTGATCGGTTTCAATTTCTTTACCGTCTTTCCATTCGGTTTTCTTCCCAAAAGCTACCTCAACGGGCAAAAAGCGGCAATATTTAGTCAATAAGCGGGTAATCTCGGATTTCTCAAGAAATTTTTTATTCTCGTCATCAATATGTAATACGATGTCGGTACCCCGATCGGCCTTTTCCACTTCTTCGATGGTATATTCAGGACTCCCATCGCAACTCCATTTCACAGCCTTTGCGCCATCACGAAAAGATTTGGTGATAATATCCACCCTTTCGGAAACCATGAAAGAGCTGTAAAAGCCCAATCCAAAATGGCCAATAATAGCATTCGCATCCTTTTTATATTTTTCCAAAAAATCGTTGGCACCCGAAAAAGCCAGTTGATTAATGTACTTTTCTATTTCATCGGCCGTCATACCAACGCCACGGTCAGATATGGTGATGGTTTTATTCTTCTCATCAAGACTAATGCGTACGGTTAAATCGCCCACTTCACCTTTAAATTCCCCAACACTGGAAAAAGTTTTCAGTTTTTGAGAGGCATCCACCGCATTTGAAACCACCTCACGAAGGAATATTTCGTGGTCTGAATAGAGGTATTTTTTTATTATTGGAAAAATGTCTTCCGTACTAACACCAATACTACCCTTTTGCATAATTAAACTATTTTTAGATAGAACAATACATTTTTAAATAACAGAATAAAAAATTCCATTAACAGTGCTCACATCTCAAAGCCTGTGCCAAACAGCGGCAGGTGACAATCCGACAGGCCGACGGTGCATCTGTCAGTCAAATTGCCATAAAAGGGCATTCAAAATCGATGTATCTGACGGCTTCCTCAAAAGGAAACCGGGTCAAAAACGGAACCACCACGCCTTTGTGCCAAAACCAGGTCAAATGCAGTTTACCGGCGTCCACAACAAATTATCAGGACTAATAAACTGCATCAAGAAAAAATCGCTAAAGGATTGCCTCCTTTTTTGTACTTTTGAAGTTCACAAAACAAAACCATCTATAAAATGAAGAGAACAATTTTGCTTTGGGCCATCATTTTGTCGGTCGTTACGACCAATGCACAAAAGAAACAACTCACGCTTGAGAACTTTGTAACAGATTATACCTTTAAACCTAAAAACATCCCGGGCCTTAAGTCCATGAACGATGGAGAACACTACACCGTTCTGGAAGCAAACGGCAGCAAAATTGTTAAATACGCCTATGCTACCGGAAAACAGGTGGCAGTGATAGCCGACATCCCCGGGCTAAAAGAGAGTCCTATCACATCAATCGCCGATTATGAATTTAGCCTTGATGAAAGTAAACTACTGGTTTATACCAACCGCACAAATATTTATCGCCGATCGTTTACAGCTGATTATTATGTGATAGACATTCAACGTCACGAAATTGAAGCCCTCTCAGAGAATGGAGCAGAGCAGGTCGCCACTTTTTCACCCGACGGGATAAAAGTAGCCTATGTACAGAAAAACAATATTTACATTAAAAACCTGCGTTTTGAAACCACCAACCGTATTACCGATGATGGGGAATTTAACCATATTATTAATGGGGTTCCCGACTGGGTTTACGAAGAAGAGTTCGGTTACAATAAAGCCTTTGACTGGTCGCCTGACAGTGAAGAACTGGCCTATGTAAAATTTAACGAAACGGAAGTTAAAGAATTTTCATTTCCCCTATATGAGGCTTCCTACCCATCATATAAAGCGTTTGAACTATATCCGGGTGAATACAAATTCAAATATCCCAAATCAGGTAGCGTTAATTCAGCAGTTAGTGTGCATGTATTCAATCTGCGGCACCGTACCACCAAAGCGATAGAAACAGGACTTGAATCAGGCGGTTATATTCCCCGCGTAATGTGGACAAACAGCCCCGATAAACTGGCGGTCGTTCGCCTGAACCGCCAACAGAATCAATTGGATCTTTATATTGCCAATCCGGCGTCAGGCGTGGCCAATGTTATTTTCACCGACCGCAATCAGCGTTATATTAGTGAAGAGGTGCTCGACAACATTAAGTTTCTTCCCGACGGACAGCATTTTGTCTACGTTGGCGAACTCGATGGCTATAACCACATACATCTTTATACTATGGCAGGTAAAAAGGTACAACAAATCACCTCAGGCCAATGGGATGTAACCAGCTACCTCGGTTATGATAGCCGTAAAAAAACATTTTATTTTCAGGCAGCCGCGCAAAGTCCCCTGCGCCGCGAAATATACAGCATTCGCCGTGATGGCACCAAAATGACACGCCTCACCCCTCGTGACGGATTTAATACAACCCTTTTTAGTCGGGACTTTAAATATTGCATCAATCAGTTCAGCAACACAACAACGCCGCCCGTATTCACTGTATACAATCAATCGTGGAAACCCATCCGTACCATTGAAGACAACGCCGGACTCAACGCTCTGACAAACGAGTATGATCTTCCCGCCAAAACATTTTTCACCTTTACAACTCAGGAAGGTGAATCACTAAACGGATGGATGATAAAACCCATGAACTTTGATAAAACTAAAAAATATCCGGCACTCATGACTCAGTACAGCGGACCTAACTCACAGGAAGTACTGGACAAATGGGATATGGACTGGGCCTATTTTTTAGCGTCAAAAGATTATGTGGTGGTATGCGTTGATGGTCGTGGCACCGGTGCGCGTGGTGAGGATTTCTGCAAACAGACCTATATGCAATTGGGACTTTTAGAATCGGACGATCAAATATCAACGGCCAGATATCTGAGCGGGCTCTCCTATATTGATGCGCAACGAATAGGCATTTGGGGATGGAGCTTTGGAGGTTATATGACCACCATGGCACTTAGTCGCAGCGACCTTTTTCGTGTTGGTATCGCCGTAGCCCCTACCACCGACTGGAAATTTTATGACACGGCCTACACAGAACGTTTTATGCGCAGCCCTAAAGAAAATCCATCGGGTTACAAAAACACCTCATCGCTACAAATGGCTGATAAACTAAATGGCCGCTTGTTTATAATACATGGTACAGCCGACGATAATGTTCATTTTCAGAATACCATGGAGTATGTTGACCGGTTGGTTCAGGCCGACAAACAATTTGATATGTTTGTATATCCCAATCGCAATCACTCAATTTTTGGCGGTAACACACGCCATCATCTTTATAAAATGATGTTTGATTATCTGGAAAAAAACCTAAAACAATAAAGCGTTTGAGTTATAAAGTCCAACTTCGGCGTTACGCTCGTCCTCAAAATGGTCATTTACCCAAGTAAACTCACATTTTTCGGACTTTGCAAGCCTTGAATTTGAACTTTATAACTCAAACGTACGAATATATGGACAGACACTTATTTGCGTCTGTCCATATTTTCAAACTTCGGCGATACACTCCTCCTCAAAATGGTCATTTACCCAAGTAAACTCATAATTTCCGAACTTCGAAAGCCCTGAATTGGAACTTTATAACTCAAACGTACGAAAATATGGACAGACACTTATTTACGTCTGTCCATATTTTCAAACTTCGGCGTTACACTCGTCCTCAAAATGGTCATTTACCCAAGTAAACTCACATTTTTCGGACTTCGCAAGCCTTGAATTTGAACTTTAGAACTCAAACTAAACAAGTACTAATAGAGCAGGATAAAGTGATCAATCCCCCTAAGGGATAAATATCGTTTGGAATAAAAACAGATGACCGGGCAAAAAGTAACACGGCAATGTTATTTAAATTATTGAAGGTTATTTGAAAATGACAAATTAAAAAGTCGTTTAATCGTCCTCCTCTTCCAGGGCTCTCGCGATATTCCGATAGTCGCGGGCTTTTTCCTTTTCGCCCAATTTGGCACATACATTACTCAAGACAAGGTAAACTTCCGGATTTGATTTTCGAACATTCGCCGCTTCCAGTAAATCCTGATAGGAAGCCTCAAAATGCTTATTATGCAAACGAATTTTGCCTCTAAGCAAAAGCGCCGCAAAATGACGCTGCTTTATTCTGAGAATGGCACTACAATCTTTCTCTGCCGCTTCCAAATCGCCCGAATCAAACAACAAAAAGGCACGACGCGACAATGCGTCTAAAAATTCGGGGTTAAGCTTCAATGCCTTATTAAGATTGGCAATGGCAGAACGAACATCCTTAAACTTAACCTCACATTCATTGGCCATCAGGAAATATTCACGAGCAAAAGCATTCACATTTTTGCGGTTGGCTTCGAGGCGGGCTTCCAAATCAATAATTTGATGCTTATAATGATCCATAAAACGGAATTCCTTCGCCAAAAAGCGTTGAATAGCCGGATTTGTCAAATCATTACGGTAATCCACAGCCTGCGCAAAATGGCTGATTGCTTTTCGCCAGTTCTGGTTTCGAAAAGCAACCAAAGCCGAGGCATACTCGCCATCGGCACGCGCCTTACGAAACTCGGCCTCAATCTGCTGTTTGTTATTGGCAGTGCGGGCAAACACCTCCACCTCCCTTTTCACAATAATATCACTTTGCCGAACCGGCGTTTTCAACACCATACCTTCCAGACTGCGGCATCGGCTCAGCGCCACATAAAGCTGACCACCGGCAAAAGCGCCACCTGTAAAATCGATCACCACCTTATCGAATGTCAAACCCTGACTTTTATGAACCGTAACAGCCCATGCGAGCCTGAGCGGGTATTGATGAAAAGACCCAATTTCCTCAGCAATAATACGATTGTTGGCCTCGTCAAATTTATATCTAAGATTTTCCCATTTCTCTTTGGTTACCAGATGAATTGTATCATCTTCAAGGCGTACATAAATGCCTGAATCATCAAACGAATCAACCCTGCCCAGACTCCCGTTGTACCAACGCCTCTCAATATCGTTTTTCACAAACATAACCTGGGCATTTTCCTTCAAAATCAACTTTTTTAAAGTAGGCAAACTCGACTCTGAAAACTCCCCCTGAATCTGTCCTTCAAAGAGCACCTCATCGCCATCGAGTTCATCAAGTTTCTGTTCGTTAATATAATCAACCGTGTCGCGGCGTGTGGCCAGGGTAATAAACAACTCATCCACGGGGGTCTGAAAAGCGGGATCCAAACGCTGATTCACAGTTGCCAGCTGTTGAGAAGTAACACTCTTAACCCGGATTTTATCCAAAATATCAACAAACACAGGATCACTTTGCCGATAAACTTTACGAAGTTCAATTTGAATAAGCGGGATACGCTGAAACACCTGAGCTGAGAAAAAATAAGGTGTTTTATAAAACCGGCTCAAGATTTGCCATTCATCGCGTTTCACCACCGGTTCAAGCTGAAAAGCATCCCCCACCAGAAGCATTTGCTTTCCACCAAAAGGGGCTGTCTTATTACCTGAAAATACACGAAGCACCTGATCCATAAAATCGAGAATATCGCCACGCACCATTGAAATTTCGTCGATAATAATCAAATCGACCTCCCGTATCAGTTGAATTTTGGCTTTATTATATTTCAAAAAATCATAAATGCGCCTGTCCTTAGTCGACAAATCCGGATCGTTGGGTAAAATAGGTCTAAAGGGGACCTTAAAAAAAGAGTGAATTGTGACACCACCGGCATTGATTGCGGCAATACCCGTTGGGGCCAACACCACAAATTTCTTATGGGTATTCTGACAGATGTATTTCAGAAACGTAGATTTACCCGTACCGGCTCTACCGGTCAGGTAAACCGACGAGTTGGTGTATTGCACCAAACGCAGGGCATCCTGAAATTCGGCATTATCAACATCCAGATTATCGGGCAAAACAGTCATTATTCCTCTCCTTGTTCCAGTGGTTTAACACCGTATCTCTTAATTACATTATAAGCTTCAAAAACACCAAGTTCGCCGGCTTTACTCAAATCCATGGTTCCTTTTTCTTCCTGTTCCAAAAAAATACGAACCAAACCACGGTTAAACCAGGCTTCGGCCATTTCCGGATTATGCTCAATGGCCTTTGAAAAATTCGTTACAGCTGTTTCAAAATCACGCATCAAAGCATACACCATCGCCTTGTTGTAATAGGCAAATTCGAAATCGGGATTAATTTCAATCACTTTATCCAAATCGGCTATAATCAAGTCATAGTCAAGAATATTTTGCGACTTTTCTTTGGTCTGAACCTTCGCCACGGTTGTAGGCGTTGTTTTCAAAGGTTGCACTTCCGGCACAGCTGCCTTCATTTCACGGACCATTTCCACCATTTTAAGACGCATCACAGCTTTCGAGAACCAGGCCAGATAGTTTTCCGGTTCCAGTTCAATAACCCTGTTAAAATCGGCCATGGCATTATTTAAATTCAATACCGAGCTATATAACAAGCCGCGCACCATTAATAAATCCGCCTTATTGTCAGGTTCAGATTTCAATTGCCCGCTTAATGCCTCAATCTGTTTAAACACTTCGGCCGCCTGCTCACGGGATAGTTCCTGTTCCCTGTCGGCAAACTCCAGGGAATTACTTTGGTTCGTACGCCGGTTAAAGGCATCCAACTCCATATTAAAATAACGAAGACGATGTACCAACGTATCGCCAGGGAAATAGGTCAACAAAAACGCGGGTTCCATATCAATAACAATATTCCGGTTCTGAATACGTCCCCGAAGCGGATTGGAGGCCACCTCTTCCGGTTCATCGGTACCAAAATCATCCAACACCGCAATCTTATCGTAATTACTGATATCCTTATCGGAGGCTTTACGGGTTTCTTTTTTCTTATGTTCGTCTTTGCTATCAGTCGTTTTTTTACTGTCCAAAGCCACCTGATCCTGTTTTTGTGCTTTGTCGGAAGCCGCCCGTCGATCCATTTCCAGTTTCATGGCCGTTCCGTAATCCAATTCAGCGCCACGGTTATCCCCCAACTTTTGTTTCACCTGCGAACGATTATAGTAAACCTGAGCAAAATCGGGATACACACCTGCAATAACATTCAAATCAGTCAGCGCCTTATTCAATTCACCTGTTTGAATATATAAAAGCGCACGGTTATATAGCGTCAGATAATCGTCGTTACGAAGTGCCAGCACACGCGAAAAATCGTCAATAGCACGATTAATATCGCCCACCTGAGCCCTCAGTATTCCACGATTAGAATAGGCCAATACATTACGGGGCTCCAATTCAATAACCTTGTCAAGATCGGCCATGGTGCCCCTCAAATCATCCAGCTGATATCTGACAATACCACGGTTGAGATAATAGTTCGCCTCTTCCGGACGAATTTCAATGGCTTTATTCAAATCAGCCAACGACTTATCATACTTTTGCAGCTGATAATAAATCATGGCACGGCCTGCGTATCCATCGGGAATATAAGGATTTATCCGGATGGCACGTGAAAAATCGTCCAGGCCACCCAGAGTATCTTTAAGCGCCATCCTGGCATAAGCCCTGTTCAACCACAGCGAAATAATATTTGGTGAGAGTTCAATAGCCCGGCTATAGGTACTGATGGCGCCTTTGTAGTCTTTACTGTTGATTTGCGCGATGCCTACATTTATAATAAGATTTATATTTTCGGGATCAATTTCAAGACCTTTGCGGTAATCGGCCAACGCCTCAACCGTTTTATTTTGTCGCTGTCGAACAATACCACGTAAATTGTACGCATCAACGTAGTATGGATTAATTTCCAAAGCCTTGTCGCAATCTGTTTCGGCCCCCACCAAATCATCAAGATAGTACTTCCCGGTTGCCCTGTAAAAATAAGGTTCGCTCAGATATGGCTTGGCCTTTATTATTTGGTTGAAATACTGAATAGCCAGAATATAATCTTCAAAATAGAGAGCATTACGACCAATAATCATCATTCTGTCAGAATTAATCTGCGCTGAAGCAGTTATCCATGAATACAGAATAATGCTTACACTAATTAAAAACTTTCTAAAAAATGTCGTCCTCTTCATACAAAAAAATGGCTTAATCAGACAAATATATAATAAAAATGGGCAACCTATTGTTCTACAATATTAATAGACAAAAGAAGTTTGCCATTTGGAAACATTCCCGGTACGATCAGACGCCTCAACCGTTAGGTTATGTTTTTCGCCTTTGGTAATACGCAAATATTTAAAATAACCTTTCAAAGATTTACTTTTCGGATCATATTCAAACAACGCCCATGCCCCATCAATCGTACAACTGTATTCATTAATGCCGGAAAAATCATCATCCAAACGTATTTCAATGGCTTTGCGCGACCGAAAATTGTTACCAATCGGAAATTTAACCGGTGCAATGGTCGGCGGCAACGAATCAACAGCCAATCCATAAGTTCCTCCTACACGTGTTCTGATAACCATCGTTCCATTGGACAAGGTCCCCCCTGCGTAAGTCATACGTCCTGAATTATTCACAGAGACGCCTGTCAACCCTTTTACATTTTGGCAGGCAGACGGCACAGGAAGGGCCACCTCAACGTAATTTTGAAACGGAATCTTAGCATCCAGCACTTTAATCCGCGGATACATGCTATCGGCATCAATCACCTCAAAATCAGACACAATAGGTTCGTAAAAAGTATTTGCAGGAATCGTTATCGAAAAACCATCCTTTTGAAATGAATAAGGCTTTAAGGGATCAATAAGTTCAAGCGCTCTACTTTTGGTTAATATTTTTCTTTTAGACCCAATCACGGTAAACGAAAGTTCGGACTGATTACCTGCCGCATCTTCAACAGTATAATTCAACTGCTGCTTAACACCAGCAATGGTTTTTATACGTCCACGATTCTCATCCGTGTTATAAATATTTAATCTGTTATTCAAATCCAAGAAACTCTTTTGAATGGTTACACCGGTCATTTGCTTGCGCGCATAATCGATATGGCTGTTAATATACCGGGTATCCCGAAACAAAAAGCCATCCAACTGAGAACGAAAAATTACGTTACCATCCTCACGCAAAGTAATGGCATACACACCACATTTGCGCCAGGAATTGCTATAATAATCAAATGTCTCAATACCAACCCCAATGGTTCCCGACGCTTCAATTTTTGGATTTCCCCGAAGATGAAACGCGCCGTTATAAAAAACGGCCGGAATGCGCAAAGGCTTCTGCTTACCATTAACCGAGGCAACATCGTCAAGTGGATAAATACAAACCGACTGAATGTGTGGCGCCTTTTTATCTTCAACAGGGAAATTAAATTTAAGAACATTCACAGGCTTCTGCTGCGCTGTTTCGCGGATTTCGAAATGCAAATGAGGGCCACCAGAACTACCCGAATTACCCGAGTAAGCAATCATTTCGCCCTTAGAAACAGTCATTTCACCGGGTTCAAAGGAGACGTCCAGCGCAAATGATTGTTTTTGATAAGCCAGATCAATCACTTTCTTTTCAATGACGCCGTTAAAACCGTTCAAATGAGCATAAACCGAGGTATAACCATTGGGATGATCGATATACAAAGCCTTTCCAAATCCTACCGGAGACACCACTATTCTGGATACATAACCTTCGTCCACGCAATATACCGGCAAACCCGTTTCTCCGTTGGTCGTCAAATCAACCCCCGAATGAAAATGATTGGACCGTAACTCGCCAAAACTTCCACTAACCACAGCATCAATATCTAACGGAAACCGAAAATTCCATTGAGGATAAGACTGTGATTCAGCCAATAAAAAATGACCTAAAAGGGCTAAAGCAAAAATATATTTATAAATCATATCACTTCAATTTTTCAGGGTACATGACAAATATCCGGCCATAAACCAGTGCAAAAATAATGAAAACAAACACTTCGTTTATGGACAGGCTCCGGATACAGTACGTCTATAAAGTCAACCTCCGCGTTATGCGTACTATCAAAATGGTCATAAACAACAGGTAACTCACATTTTCAGAGCTACGCAAGCCCCGGACTTTATAATCACACTTCCCACTTTATGAACAAGTACTATATATATCAAAAATGCCGCTTCCCAAACGGAAAACGGCATTTAAAAATATCATAACAACAGCTTTTACAGCTGAGCAATTTTATCGCTAACATATTTACCGGCTTTAAGCTTTTCAGCAATTTCGGCAAATGCTTTAATGGTGTACTCCACATCCTCGATTGTATGAGCCGCTGTTGGTATAATACGCAACATAATCTGCCCTTTGGGAACAACAGGATAAACAACAATGGAGCAAAAAATATTATAATTCTCACGAAGATCCATGGTTAAAGCCGTAGCTTCTGGTACCGTTCCATTCAGGTAAACAGGCGTCACAGGTGTTTGAGTATTTCCCAGGTCAAACCCTTCGGCTTTAAGGCCACTCTGTAAAGCATCTACTATTTTCCACAAATTAGCTTTCAACTCAGGTTTTGTGCGAAGCAATTCCAACCGTTTCATTGCACCAATAACCATAGGCATAGGCAATGATTTTGCAAAAATTTGCGAACGCATATTGTAGCGCAGATAACTAACCACTTCTTCGTTACTGGCAACAAAAGCACCTATACCGGCCATTGATTTGGCAAAAGTGCTGAAAATAAGATCAATCTTATCGGACACTCCAAAATGTTCTGCAGTACCGGCACCGGTTTTACCCATTGTACCAAAACCATGAGCATCGTCAACCAAAATACGGAAATCAAAATCCTTCTTAAGAGCCGCAATTTCGTCCAATTTACCAAGGTCACCAGCCATACCAAAAACACCTTCGGTAATAACTAAAACACCACCACCTTGTTTTTCGGCCAACTTAGTCGCTCTTTCAAGTTCCTTACGCAGATTTTCCATATTATTGTGAGGGAACACAAAACGTTTCCCCATATGCAATCTTAAACCATCTAAGATACAGGCATGAGACTCCGAGTCATAAACAATAACATCTTTACGCCCCACCAACGAATCAATAATAGAAATCATGCCCTGATAGCCAAAATTAAGCAGGTAAGCATCTTCCTTACCAACAAACTCAGCCAGTTGAGACTCCAACTCTTCATGTTTACTGGTTTGTCCCGACATAATACGGGCACCCATCGGATAAGCCAAACCCCATTCTTTTGCCGCCTCAGCATCTGCCTTGCGAACTTCAGGATGGTTAGCCAATCCTAAATAGTTATTCAAACTCCAGGTTAACACTTCCTTACCACGGAATTTCATTTTAGCACTGATTTCCCCTTCCAGTTTTGGGAATGCAAAATAACCATGAGCCTCTTTACCATACTGGCCAAGTGGTCCCATGTTGGCGCTTATTTTATCAAAAATATCCACGTTGATGAGTTTTTAATTATTTCCCCGGCAAAGGTAATCTTTTTTATATATCATTATATTTTCTAAAGCTAAAAAAAACTATTTCCAAAAAACTGAATTAAAATTATAATAGCAACAACCAGCGGCCTAACAACGGACCATAAAAAATAAATAACTGTTTATCAATAACTAACACAAGCAACTTAAAACATACGACAAAATAATACCAGAGGCCAAAGAAATGAACCAATCATGGTCTGGTTTTTGATTAAAAAATAAAAGTTGTTTAATGGCTTAAACAAACACCATAAAAATATATGGCTATGAGATAGAATTTTAAAAGTAAAACCCTATCTTTGCCCGATAATTTAAGCCAAAAGCAACATCGTAAACAGATGTTAACCAAACATGTAAGGGCTTTAAAATGAAGAAAATACTAATTTTACTTTCGTTGATTTTTGTACTTAGTTCGTGCAGTGAGTATCAAAAACTCCTAAAAAGCAACGATTATGATTTGAAATATGAAAAAGCATTGGCCTATTACGAGAAAGGTGATTTCACCCGTGCCTCCACTTTATTTGGTGAGTTAATTAGCATTTTCAGAGGAACCGATAAATCAGAGACATCTCACTTTATATATGCCGAATGCCTTTATGGCATGCATGATTATATGATGGCTGGTCATTATTATCAAATGTTTGTACAAAACTATCCGACCAGTGAACGTACGCCTGAAGCTCAGTTCAAAACGGCCTATTGCAGCTATATGATGTCAGCCAATCCACGTTTGGATCAGACTGAAACCTACACCGCAATGGATCAGTTTCAATTGTTTATTAACCTATACCCCAAAGATGAAAGAGTACCGGAAGCAACAAGGTTAATGGATGAGCTCAGAGACAAGCTGGTTTACAAAGCCTATTTAAATGCCAAATTATATTTTAATTTAGGCACCTATATGGGAAACAACTATCAGTCGGCAGTGATTTCGGCCAACAACATATTAAATGAATACCCTGATACCCAATATCGGGAAGAGTTGTCATATCTGATTTTGGATTCCAAATACATACAGGCTATTAACAGTGTTGAAGAGAAAAAAGAAGATCGCTTAAGAGAGACTTTAGATGAGTATTACTCATTTATAAATGAATTTCCAACGAGTCAGTATCTAAAAGAAGCCAACAAAATATTTGAGGTAACTTCCGGTTTATTAAACTAAATTTGTGTACGATTTATATACTAAATAATTATGGATTACAAAAAATCAAAAGCGCCAAGCAATACCATTACCTGGGATACTAAAGTAATTAGTGAAGCCACAGGCAATTTGTATGAATCGGTTATGATTATGGCAAAACGATCCAACCAGATAAGTGTTGAGATGAAAGAAGAGCTGAACCGCAAATTACAGGAGTTCGCCTCATACACCGACAATCTGGAAGAAGTATTTGAAAATCGTGAACAGATAGAAATATCTAAATTTTACGAACGTCTGCCAAAAGCCAACGCATTGGCTGTAACTGAATTTTTAGATGGTAAAACTTACTTCCGCAATCCGGAGAAAGAAGAAAATCCCGAAAATCTGTTAAAAGAATTGTAACAGACTTTAGCGGTATCTAAAAAACACCTGTTATGGGTAAAAAACAGAAGATAAAAGGGATGAAGTCATTTCTTTTATCTTTTTTTGTTTGGCCTAACAGGCGAATTAAGAGTTCAGGCACAATGATTTAAACGAGGTCACATGCTACAAGGGAAAAAAATAATACTGGGCATCACCGGTAGTATAGCGGCATACAAAGCAGCACTGCTACTAAGACTATTAGTCAAAGAAGGTGCCGAAGTACAGGTATTAATAACAGCATCCGGCAAAGAATTCATCACGCCGGTTACCCTGTCAGCCCTGTCAGGACGTCCTGTTCTGGGTGAATTTTTCGAACATTCCGATGGCACCTGGCACAGCCATGTAGATCTGGGTCTTTGGGCCGATGCTTTCGTTATTGCACCGGCCACCGCCAACACGATGGGAAAAATGACAAATGGAATATGCGACAACCTGCTTGTAACCACCTACTTATCGGCACGCTGCCCTGTATTTATAGCACCAGCCATGGATCTTGACATGTTTCAACATCCCTCAACAATTCGAAATATGCAGATCCTGAGCGACTGGGGCTGCCACATTATTGAACCGGGAACAGGCATTCTGGCCAGCGGCTTATCAGGAAAAGGCCGCATGGAAGAACCCGAAAGCATTGTTGAAAATCTCAAGGCTTATTTTTCAGGACAATACACTCCAAAACGATTGTCCGGCAAGCGACTGATGATAACCGCAGGCCCCACCTATGAGGCTATTGATCCGGTTCGTTTCATTGGCAATCATTCATCGGGGAAAATGGGTTTTGCCATTGCCGAGGCTCTGGCCAAAGAAGGCGCACTGGTTGATTTAATAGCCGGCCCTGTGGCCCTTAAAACAGAGCACCCCAACATCTTCAGACACGATGTTGTGAGTACCTCAGAAATGTATCAACTGTGCCTGCAAATATTTCCAAAAACAGATGGAGCCATTATGTCAGCTGCAGTGAGCGACTATTCACCAATGGAAGTGGTCACGTCAAAAATAAAACGCAGCGATGCCAACAGAAGCATCGAACTAAAACCCAATCCCGATATTGCCGCGGAGATGGGAACTATAAAGCAGGCACACCAAATACTAGCGGGATTTGCACTTGAAACAGACAATGAAGAATTGAACGCAACAAAAAAAATGCAGAAAAAAAATTTCGATTTTATCGTTCTTAACTCATTAAAAACTGCAGGCGCTGGCTTTGGAACCGACACCAATAAGATTACGATCATTAATCGCCAAAATAAAAAAACAGAATATCCGTTAAAGAGTAAGAGGGATGTCGCCAACGACATTATTAATTACCTTGTACCCTTGTTGACCAAATAATTTTTTTTTTATGCGACGGTTATTACTTCCAATTATTCTGCTAATATTTTTAAATCTTTTTACGGCTGAAACCGTTAAAGGACAAGAATTGCGGTGCGTGGTTCAAGTAGTCGCCCCAGGCATTCAGGGGACCAATAAAGCGGTTTTTGAGACACTTCAAAAAGCGATAATGGAATTTATGAATGGACAGCAATGGACCAATCATAAATTCAAACAACAAGAGCGTATAGACTGTTCGTTTCTCATCACCATTAAAGAAATGTCGTCCATTGACAAATTCAGTGGCACCTTACAAATCCAATCACGCAGACCTGTTTTTAACGCTTCATATCAGTCACAGATAATAAATTACATGGATCAAAACTTCAGCTTCTCGTACGTTGAATTTGAGCCATTGGTGTATAATTCATCCAATATAGAATCAAACCTGATCGCCGTTCTGGCTTATTATGCCTACATCATCATTGGCTACGACTACGACACTTATAGCCCACGAGGCGGGACTCCCTGGTTTCAGGAAGCAGAACAGATTGTTAACATGATGCAAAACTCATCTGAATCCGGCTGGCGTTCGTTCGACGGAACCCGAAACCGCTACTGGCTCACCGAAAATCTACTCAACGAATATCACGTACCATTGCGCAACTGCTATTACGATTATCACCGCAAAGGGCTTGACGTAATGGCACAAAAACCAGAGGAAGGAAGAGCAGCCATCCTATCGGCTTTGGAACAACTACCCAAAGTTTATCGTCAGTACCCAAATTCTTTTGCCATGGGATTTTTCTTCGATGCTAAATCCGAGGAGCTTGTCAATATTTTCTCCGAATCACCCTCCATGGAAAAAGGACGTGCCATCACCATTTTATCGGAAGTAGACCCGGCCAATGCCGACACCTACGAAAAGATGAAGTAAAGCAACCGGAAAACTCTTTTTTGAAGTTCCAAAATTCTTTTGTTTATCTTTGTATCAGATGCCACAACATGGATAAACAATAGCATATGCTGAACCAATTAATCATTTCGAATTACGCATTAATAGACTCAGCCGATATAAGGCTTGAAAATGGTTTTACTGTTATAACAGGCGAAACAGGTGCAGGTAAATCAATTATGCTCGGAGCTCTGGCCCTTATATTGGGTCAGCGAAGCGACACTTCTGCCATGCGCGATAAAGAGCAAAAATGTGTGGTGGAAGCCCACTTCAACATCAAAGGCTATGGTCTGACCCCACTCTTCACTTCGGAAGACATCGATTACGATGACAATACCGTTATCCGCCGTGAAATTCTTCCCTCGGGTAAATCACGCGCTTTTGTCAACGACACCCCCGTTACGCTTAACTTTCTGAAAGAATTAACGCAACACCTGATTGACATTCACTCCCAACATCAAAATCTACTGTTGGGTGAATTCACCTTTCAGCTAATGGTCGTGGACACTGTGGCTGGAAACGATACCATTAAAACAGACTATCAGAACGAGTACCACAAATTGCGCCAACTGCAAAAAGAACGCGCCAAACTGGTCGAAAAGAATGAGAAACAAAAAGCCGATCGTGATTACTGGGAGTTTCAGGTTAACCAACTGCTGGAAGCCAACCTACAGGAAGAAGAACAGGTCGCTCTTGAAAAAGAGCTGGAGCAACTGAATCATATTGAAGAAATTCAATCGGCTCTATCTATCGGACAAACCCTACTATCAGAACAAGATCCCTCGGTAGTAGACATGCTATTTCAAATTGAAAATGAAATTAGCAGGGTGGCACCATTCATCAATCAGGGATCGGAACTGGGACAGCGACTCAAATCCGCCTACATCGAACTCAAAGATATCTCGGTCGAAATAGCCGGTATTGTCACAGCCACCGAATTCGATCCCCAACGATTACGATGGGTTCAGGAGCGCCTTGACACGATCTACTCACTCCAACAAAAACACCATGTTGATAACGTAAAAGCGTTAATTGAGATACGTCAAAATCTGGAAGAAAAATTATCCATGCTCAATTCTTTTGATGAGCAACTCACAAAACTGGATCAAGCCATTAAACAACAACTGGACTCAGTGACAAAACTGGCATCAGAGCTGACAAAACGAAGAAAATCAGTCTTCCCAAATATAAAAAGCACCATCGAAAAACAGCTGCATGAACTGGGTATGCCACACGCTCGCTTCGAAATAGCACACAATCAGTCAGAACAACTACGTGAAGACGGCGCCGATGAGATACAATTTCTCTTTACCGCCAATAAAAACGGTACGCTGGCCGACATTCCCAAAGTAGCCTCGGGCGGAGAAATGTCACGTGTTATGCTAAGCATCAAATCACTGTTATCGTCAACAAAAGGATTGCCAACCATCATTTTTGATGAAATAGACACCGGTGTGTCAGGCGAAATTGCTGATAAAATGGGACGTATAATGCAAACCATGGCTAACGATATACAGGTAATAAGCATCACGCACCTACCCCAAATTGCAGGTAAAGGGTCGCAACATTTCAAGGTTTTCAAAAATGACGATGCAGATCAAACCGTTTCGCAAATAAAATTGTTGAACAATGATGAAAGAATAGAAGAAATAGCCGGAATGTTAAGTGGAGCCCAGGTGTCAGAAGCCGCTTTAACCAATGCCCGCGATCTGCTCGGCACTAACTAGTATTTGTCTATAAAGTCAACTTCTGCGTTACGCTTGTCATAAAAACAGTCATTTACGAAAAGTAA
>NZ_JBQTGJ010000022.1:0-60518 GCF_052400685.1 Geofilum sp. OHC36d9 | reverse complement strand
GAGAAAAAATCAAAATATTGTCAAAGAGCTTATTAAATACGGCACTTTGGCCGCGTAAAACTTAACGGACTATTGAACTAAGTGTTTGAAATATAAAGTTCAAATTCAAGGCTTGCGAAGTCATAAAAATCTGGGGGTACTTTTCGTAAATGACTGTTTTTATGACAAGCTTAACGCGGAAGTTGACTTTATAGACGAACACTAATTAGATAAAATATGAAAACGAAAGAAGTTGACAAGTCGATACTCAATTTAGTGATTGACGGCGTATTGTTGATTTTACTGGCTGCTATGTCAGGAATAGGTGGATTGATTAAATTTATTTTGGTACCTGGTTGTGTCCGTAACCAGATGTATAGTAACCATGTGAAGCTTTCTTTTATGGGGCTGGATCGTCAGGATTGGGGGCGTATTCATTTATTGATCGGCATTATTTTTATCGTGTTAATGGTGGTACATATTGTACTGCATTGGCGAATGCTTGGTTGTCTGTTCCGAAAATGGATTGATAATAAGGTTTGGCGAGTTATTATTGCATCGTTTGTGGCTATAGTGACGGTCGTTTTATTGCTCGGCTTTTTGTTGGTACATCCTAAAGTCGTGCCATTAAATGGGAATCATGGCCGCGTCTCAATACGGGTAAACGGCGATACACCATATTCTGAATGTTCTTTGTCGACGGTTAAGCCGACAGATTTGTTAATTCAAACACCAGTTTTTTAATGAATGATTCAACAGATTTACTTCAACGGTTAAAACAGCATTTTGGTTCTCGGTGTACGTTAATTAACATCAATGGCAGCACATCCGAGTTTCTCAATTATCCGCCTCATCAAATAACTTTTTGTAAGGCCGTGAAATTATCTCTTAATGTGCCTGTTCGTGTTGATAAAAGTAATCTTGATTGTGCTGGTATTCGATATCTTTTGCGAATGGATGACGACCATCGGATTGTTGCCAGCGCCATTGCTGCGGTTGGTAGTAGGAATTTGAATGAGGCTGTAAGTCAAGTAAAGGCGTTGCCACGATTAAAACATGTTCAGCATATAAATCTGGGCTTAACTAATGAGATGTTGGATGACATGAAGCCAGATTTTTTTATGGCTTATGTAAGTGTCGCGAAAGCTACTGAAATTTTTGGTCGTTTGACACATGCTGACTTGTCGTCTGAATCAACTTGTGAAACCGTATTGCCGGTCTGTGGTCGTGTTTTTGCGTCGGGTTTTACCAATAACGAAGCTGTTGTTTCTTTTGGTACGATCAAATCAAGAGAGCTGGGGGGCATGGTGGGTGAAGAAGTGTTGGTGGGTATGCCGTTTCAAAAGGTATTGGCTCTTATTGATTAATATTTTGATGGTGTGTGCACCAAGAGCTTTTGATGTATAAAAAAAGTGTCGTCGGTTTTTTTACCTTCGACACTTTTTAAAAATAATCGGACTAACTCGTTTTATATTAGCTTAAAATATCTTCGATGGTGATATAGTCGCCTACACGACCGGTCATTTTTTCAGCATCGGTTTTAACCGGCAGCGTTTTTTTACCTGGACGCCAGCCGGCGGGACATACTTCACCTGTTTTGGTCGCATGTTGCCAGGCCTGTACCTGACGAATAAATTCGTTTACGTTACGACCAACTGAGTCGGCTTGCACCTCCTGGGCCACACAAATACCATCGGGATTGAACAGAAAACGACCGCGCAGTGCAACGCCTTCTTCTTCAACTAAAACACCAAAAGCACGGCTTATTTCCTGATTAGAGTCGGCGCCCATAGTCAGTTTTAAGCCTTTTAGAATGGGCTCAGTTTCTGCAAATCTCTTGTGCGAAAATTTGGAGTCTACTGAAACAGCTAATATTTCGGTGTTCAGTTTCTGAAAATCATCATAGTGCGCATTCATTGCAGCAATTTCTGTTGGACAAACAAATGTGAAATCGGCGGGGTAGAAGCATACTACCGTCCATTTGCCTTTGTAATCGTCACTTGAAACAGTTTTGAAATGCCCCGTCTTTGCATCGTAAGCATCCATTGTAAATTTAGGCATTTCGCGCCTTACCATTGTTGAACTCATAGTTGATTGTGTTTCTTGATTATTACTACTTATTTCTTCTTCGGCTTTTGCAGCCGGTTTTCTAGGTTTTAAACCTGTGTCGCATCCCATAAATTGTCCTCCAGTTAAAGGGTTTATTTAATATTACTTTTTGTTCCGTCTTTTTTGTGATGATAAACCACTGAATTTCCTTTTTTTACGCCGATAATGTCACCGATGACCTGACATTTTACCATTAGCAAAAAGAAAATATTGTAATTCTTTTCGTGGATCAATCCTTCCAAATTACCTTGTCCTTTTGAGATGATAACATCGGCTTTCTTAAATATTTCTTGAAATTCAGCACTACATGTTTTTAAAATAGTGGATGGCGCATTATCGCCATTGCTGATCACTTTAGCGATGGCGTTCATGCCCGTGCTTTCTGCATCTTTGAGGGTGATATCATTGATAACATTGCTGCCTCTTGTTGCAAAATAGAGGTTGGGATGATGAATGGTTTCGATGAATAATTTGTCCAGAACAATTTCACCCGCATTATCCCCAAGATAAAGTACCGTATTGGCTTTTTGCAACGCTTCATACAATGCTTCGGAGTGGTCAATGGCCGGAATTTTAGCCGCTGCCTCGGATAATGTTTTAACAACATCGAATGATTGTGGCGGACCAAAATCGATGATGTTGCCCGCCAGGGCATAGCGCAGTGCGGTCTCGAATGGCTGGGCCGACCGGCTGATGCGATTTCTTATCTCATCTTCAAAACCCATCATCAATTCGTTGTAGTGTTGTTTTTCTACGGCGTATAAATCTTCTATTCCGGCTGCCTCTTTTATTTTGTTATGCACAAAGCGCGACACTTCGGGTGAGATTAACGTCTGCTGATCCCTGTCGTCGATAAACTGCTGCACGCTGGTCGTTATTTTTTCCGATTCTTCTTGACTGATATGGTGCTTTAAAAATAATTTATCGGCTTGTAGTTGATGACATTGGATACAATTGGGATGCATGTTTATTATTTTGTTTAAACGAGATCAATTATTCGAATCCCCCAAACTCTACTTATAGATATGTAATCTTTTTTTTTGAGGTTTCCGAAGTTTAAAAAATGTGAGTTCACAGGTGTAATTCACCATTTTGAAGGCGATAGTATCATCAAACTTGGCGTATACTTATCTGCCACTATTTATATACAAATATAACTTTTTAAATGAACATTTGGTCAAAACAATGACGGTTAAATGTCTCAATTTAATTTATAACGTATTGATGAAACAAATAATGGTGATGACTTTCGTTGTTCTTAAAATTGATCCCGATTGTAAAAGATAGATGATCTGTTTTGGTTTGTTGTTGTTATATTGTCTCAGCAAGGAGGCTTAATTGTTTTATATGTTTATTTTGCAAGTAAACGCAATGAGGGTAAACGACGCTTTTGGCAGACACTATGTCCAGGTATAAAAAAACCGGACTTTATATAGCCCGGTTTTTTATTTAGTGTCTGCCCATAAAGTTTTTAAAGTGGGCTTATAAGGAAGTTAACTCCATATTTTAGAAATTATCTTTTCAAATTTAATAGCTTGCCTTTACAATTTTTTCCACATCGGTGGGTTTTATGGACTGACGTTCGCCCATTCCAACCCAACCCCGTTCGGTAAATCGTTCGGCAATTTTTTCGGCTGTACCTTCGTATTTGGGGGTGTACTCCGACAGGCGGGTTTTTATTTCCAATGAATGGAAAAACTGTTCTGTTTTTTCAATGGCTGCCAATGCTTTTTCTTGCACTGTATTTCCTGTTACACCCCATATTCGCTCACCATATTGAGCCAGCTTCTCCTGCTTGTCATTCAGACAATGGCGGTATAGTGGCGGGGCTATAATAGCCAGCGTACGGGCATGGTCAATTCCAAAGAAAGCGGTTAGTTCATGACCTATCATGTGTGTAGTCCAATCTTGTGGTACTCCACAGGCTATTACGCCGTTCAGAGCCATGGTGGCACTCCACATCAGGTTGCTCATGGCAGAATAATCCGCCGGATTGGCAAATGCCTTGGGCCCTTCTTCCACTAAAGTATGTAATACCGCTTCTGCAAAGCGGTCCTGAAGTGGTGCGCCGGCCGGGAAGGTGATGTACTGCTCCATAACATGCACAAAGGCATCAACAACGCCATTTGCAACTTGTCTTTTGGGCAGGGTGCCAGCTGCTTCCGGCATTAGAACCGAAAATTGAGGGAATACTAAGGGACTTCCAAAAGCCCTTTTTTCGTGGGTCGCAATACGGGTGATAACACCCCCAGAGTTCATCTCCGACCCGGTGGCCGGTAAGGTTAAGACAGTACCTAATGGTAACGCTTTTTTAATAGGCAAATGATTGTTCAATATTTCCCACGGTTCTTTGTCCTCAACAAAAGCGGCGGCGGCTATAAATTTTGTCGCATCAATAACGGAACCCCCACCAACAGCCAGCAGAAATTCGATGTTCTCTTTTTTGATAAGATCAACTGCTTTTATTGCTGTTTCGTAATGAGGATTGGGTTCAATGCCTCCAAACTCCAAAACAGTATGGTTTTGTAATGCCTTTTTGATGCTGGCATGAACGTTATTTTTAAAGATGCTGCCTCCACCATATAGCATTAAAACTTTCTTGTTGACTGGAATTAGTGTAGCCAGTTTCTCAAGTTGGTCTTTGCCAAAGATGATTTTTACCGGATTGTAAAATTCAAAATTATTCATGATTGTATTTTTATGTAGCGTTTTTGAAAATATTAAAAAGAATCTGTCTGACAAATATACAAACAGTGTGCCGATACGTTTGTCTTATTGTATCCAACATTTATAGGTTTACGCGAATCTTGTGTTTTTAGTGCTGTCGAAAAAATTCTTCTCTGCATTAGGGTTTCTTGGTATATTTACAACGCGAGCGTAACGTGGAAGTCGTAATTTAGCAACAGATTCTAATGGTTGTAAATGACAGAATCAATTGTTCTGTAAAAAAACAATCTTAATTCAATAATGTTCTTTAGTTGGAGAAGGTATAAACAAAGCTATAGTATATTGTAGCTCTTAAAAGAAATAAATATGTCCGGTAAGTTTTAGACATGAATATCGCATTCCTTCTGCGCGTATCCAAAATTGGGATTTTGGATGGAAAAATGCATTTGTTTCTTTTTACTGTTTAATGTGAATCTTTTTTTACATTTCGGGAGTATTATATTTTTAGAAAATTAATTTTATGAGACGATATCTTGTTTTGTTATGCCTGATAATGACTGTTTCGTTGTTTGTTGAGGCACAAATTAGTCATGGCGGACACCCGTTATTAGGTAAAGATGAAGCAGATGAAGTGATTCAATTGGCCGGGCAAAAGATGCCTGCTTTGCCACAAAAGGTGAAAGCATTAAGTGGAATAAATACCAAAGAGAATGCTGAAGCTTTGCGTTTTGCGCATCCTTTTTTTGTGTCGTTTACACCCGATAACTCAGGTTTCTGGGAAGAAGGCAGCGATGGCCGTAATATTTGGCGCCTGGCTATTCGTTCTGAAGGTGCTTATTCATTGAATTTGATTTTTGACCGTTTTAATCTGGTGGATGGGGCTTCCTTATTTATTTTTAATGCCGACCAGAGTGTGGTACTGGGTGCCTATACTTCGCAAAATAATAATGAATCAGGAGTTCTTGCAACATCGCCTGTTCCCGGTGATGTTATTATTGTGGAGTTACAGGAGCCTTTAGGAACTTTAAAATCTTCGCAACTACTTATAGGGGCCGTAAATCATGATTATCTCAATTTATTTTCAATGTTGACCGTGGAAACCAACCGTTTTAATCAAAGTGCTTCATGTCATACCGATTTTTCGTGTCTGGACGAAGCGTCCTGGCTTGATGTGGGAAAGTCGGTATGTCGGGTAATTGTTGATGGCACAACTTTGTGCACCGGAACATTGATGAATAACACACGTGAAGATGGTACGCCCTATGTGTTGACGGCCGGCCATTGTATTAATAATCCAACCGAGATGCAAACCACCGTTTTTACTTTTAATTACGAGGTTCCCAACTGTGTCTCTTTTATGGAAGGCACTTTTTTGCAGACGCTTTCGGGCTCATCACTTAAGGCTTATGCCGAAGATCTGGATATGGCTTTATTGGAATTAAACGAGACGCCGCCGGCTTCTTACAGGCCGGTATGGGCGGGGTGGAACCGTACATCGACGCCGCAGTCTCCCGTGCTGTGTATTCATCATCCTGAGGGAGATGTTAAAAAGGTTGCTTTGGATGAGGATGTGCCAACTAAAACCACTTTTTTGTCGTCGATGTTTGTGACCGATTCACACTGGAATATTGCTGGGTGGGAAAGTGGAACCACCGAAGGCGGTTCTTCGGGGGCGCCTTTGTTTGATCCGGAAGGGTTATTGATAGGTACCTTGTCGGGTGGTTCGGCGACTTGTTTGAAACCTGTAAACGATAATTTTGTGCGTTTTGAGAAGGCCTGGGATTATTATGATGCGCCTGAAAAGCAACTGGCCGCATGGCTCGATCCTGATAATACCGATGTTTCTTTTGTGTCATCATTTTATTTATACGACGACGCCGTGGCTCGTTGGAGCCATTTGTCGAAATCTCAGACCCCTGTAACAGTCACGATGACCGGCGGGGGCTATTGGTCGGGGCATAACAGCCGTCAGGACGCCTCGGTCGCTGAGGCGTTTGGACCATTTCTATCGGGTTCGGTGAATGGCATTTATAT
This sequence comes from Geofilum sp. OHC36d9, assembly GCF_052400685.1. Lineage (NCBI taxonomy): Bacteria > Pseudomonadati > Bacteroidota > Bacteroidia > Marinilabiliales > Marinilabiliaceae > Geofilum > Geofilum sp. OHC36d9. The sequence continues at coordinate 53,729 of NZ_JBQTGJ010000022.1, read as the reverse complement.
CATGCCGGCACTGGTTCAGACAACCAATGAGCAAACCATCGATATTAAATTATGGCAGGGCGACAAAGAACCGAAGACTCTTTTGAAATCGTGGAATGATATGTCAATTAGTCAGTTAAAGGCCAATCGTGAATTTTTTATTGCGCTGAATGAACCGCTGGAAGTGTCGGGGAGGGTCTGGGTTGATGTGTCGCTTAATTACGAATCTGTTACCGATACTTTGGCATTGTATCAATCGGCTGCAGCCGATAATACCATTAATTCGGCATGGCTTAAAGACGCTTCGGAGTCATGGCTTTTAACCTCTTCGGTAAGTGGCTGGCAGTCTTCTTTATGGATTGATTTGTTAATGACCGATGCTGTTCTTGCCGATACTTCAACGACTACGCCACTGGCTGAATCGATAAGTGTAACTCCGAATCCGGCGACTGATTATTTAATGATTAATGGTAGTTTTGTTACAGGTTATGTTCATGTTTTGCTGGTAAATTTGAATGGACAGCCAGTACTTGATAAACAAATTTATTTTAGTGCCGGAAGGTCTCGTTTATCATTATCTAATGTGAATCCGGGGATTTATATATTAAAAACCGACCATGCCGGAATACGGCCGGTTCTTATTGTGGTGGAGTAACTGGTGCTATTCTATCAATTTAATGTTGTTGATACACAGAAATCCTGGCATTAACATGATGCCTTTCTCATCGGTAACCGAGGCGGTGATGGTAAAACTAAGTTTGTTTATTTTTCCAAGTCTCTCAAGATTCACGGTGGTCCATTTACTTACAATATAATTGCTTGTTTTATTTTGAAACCGGTAATCGGCTAAATAGAATTGAACAGTATCTGTGCTTACCCCATATTTGTCAAACCCTTCAATAGTCAGTTTCACCCAGTCGCCGTCCGAATCATCTCCCTTTGCCTGAAGATATGGTATGTCATTGTCATCGTTCTCGTCATCATAGCCATATTTCATCAGGTAATACGCCAGTGTTGAATTTGCAATGGTCATTTTTCCGATAACAAAGGCGGTGTCATTCAGAAATTGAATGGCTGCCGCATCAGGCGTCTCCGGCATTTGATAAATCATAAACTTTTCATCGGAGCTTTGGGTGGCGTAGGCCGAAAAGCTGCTGATTTCGTCTGTTAAACTGGTGTTGAATATATTGCTTAGGGCAAAACCGGTCCATGAATCATCGTCGCCCGGATTGACAGGGAAAAAAGCCAGGTTTGAGATAAATCCACCATCGGAGTCAACCAGATCTTTCCCGGTGTCATAGTCATCCTCCTCATCATCCAGCTCCAGTTCACTAAAATCGATGTTTAGAATGGTCGACACCGGTACCTCAATGGAATCGCTGCCATAGGGTGTTTCAACCACAAACGCAAAATTGTCGGTGCCCAGCGTCTCTGGAATATGGGTTATAACCTTGTCGCTCGACAAGAACTCGCCATTTAAATACCATTGATACGATGCGTCATAGTCGTAGATAATTTTGGGCGACAGTGTCAGTGTATCGCCCATTTCTATCTCATAGCCATCGTCATCCATATCAAAATAAATGCCGGGAGCCGGGATCTCTTTCTCTTCCCCATTACAACCGGTTAAGACTAAAATTGCAAGGAGCAAGCCTACTGTAATTTTTGTTGATGTCATAAGAGATATTATTGTTGCTCTAAGAGATGGTCCAAAAAGCCGGGCATTTGCTCTACATCGAGCCTTTTACCAACAATTTTTTTGTTCTTGTCGAGGATGTAAATCATCGGCGTAGACCGGATGTCGTAATAACTGCGAAAGTTGGTTTCATAATGTGGGTCATACACATTAATCCAATTGTATAATTCATGCTCGTCCACAAATTTCTGCCATTCTTCACGATCGTTGAGGCTGTAAACGGCAAATACCTGAACGCCTTTTGAACGGTAGGGTTCAAACACCTGTTTGTAGAGTTTTGGAATCTCTTTTTTGCAATGGCCGCAGGAGGGTTCGTAAAATGCTATAATGGTTACAGGCGCATTAATTTCATGCAAACGGTAAATTTGTCCGTCGAGGCTTTCCATGCGCAAGTCGTGGGCGGTTTTTCCAATTAGAGTGGGACTGACATCGCGTACGTATTTTTCTAGTTTTTCAAGGAATTCGTCTGTAGCCCACTCTGCGTCACCACTCAGGTAATATTTATGAGCCAGAGCAACTACGGCGGCATCCATTCCCATGATTTTGTTGTCGTTTATTTTATTGAAGAGATATTGAGTTGTAAAGCGGAACATCTCTTTGTTGGAACGGCATTTTTCAATGATGTTAATGGCGGCTTCAGTCACCGTATCAGGACTTTGAATCAGAAAACGGTCAAAATAGGTGTCCAGCTTCTGTGGGTAAAACGGGGTGCGCAGAAGTCGTTGATCGGTAAAGTCAATATTATCGAAAAAATGGTCGCGGATAAACAGATAACGGCGCATTTGAACGATGGAATCACGATTGACCGCTGTTTGAGGAACATCATCAAAGGTTGGTATTTCAGGTTCCTGCATGGCCTTTAAAAATACCGCATAAAATGTTTCAGGATGGCTGGTCGAAGATTCGCGCCAATAGTTTTTTACTTCCTGATCGATGGTTTTCAGTTGTTTTTGCAGTTCTGCTTTTTCTGTCTCATCAGAGGTCTCTTTTATCTGAGACTGAAGGGTAGAGGCCTTTTTTTGCTTGTCGCTGATGAACCGTTGGTATTGATTAAACAACAAGGGATCAGTCGCCCCCTTAATCTCCATTTTTCCGATTAAATCGGTGGTGTCAGTTTTAATTGAAAACGTTTGGTCACTGTCTATGAGCAGGTCAAAATATTTGCCGTTGGGTAAATATACCAGGTAAAGTCCGCCCGGATAAGGTTCGTCACCGGTAAAAACAGCCACTCCTTTGTCGTTAAATGGAACGGTATCGGTTACATACATGTTTTTATTGGAGTAATAACCCAGTATGGCATCTTTGTTCTCAAAGCCTTTAAGTTGCACTTCAATGCGGTGTCCTTGCTGAGCCGTTATGACAGATGCGCCCGCAAAGATTGTCAGAAAAAGGAATAATAATTTTACAGACCTCATTTCTCCTGCTTATTTAGGTGAAGAAACCCGTCAAATTACATTGACGAGTTTCTGTAATCAATTGAAATTAAATCGATGACTAATTTAAAGGTGTGGTTTTATCCTTTAGCCACTTTTGCAATGTATCATCTAGTTTCGGCGCTATTGCGTCGTAAACTCTTTGATGGTATTGATTCAACCAGTCTATCTCTTCTGTGGTTAGTAATTTTTTATCTATCAGAGTTTTATCGATAGGACACAGCGTGAGAGTTTCAAATGAAAGGAAACGTCCAAATTCAGTTTTCATTTTTTCTTTACAGAGGACCAGATTCTCAATACGAATTCCATATTGACCGGTTCGGTACATCCCTGGTTCGTCGGAAGTAATCATGCCCGCCTGCATTTCAAAACCATTGTCCTGCGGCCGGATGCTCTGGGGTCCTTCATGTACATTCAGAAAATAGCCGACGCCATGTCCGGTTCCGTGGCCATAGTTTAAACCGTGTTCCCACAACGCTTTTCGAGCCAGTAAGTCGATATGAACGCCACGCGAACCCTGGGGAAAGACGGCTTTAGCCAGAGCTATATGTCCTTTTAGTACCAGCGTGTAGTCGGTTTTGGCTTGTTGCGGTACCGGTCCTAAAGCCAGCGTGCGGGTAATATCTGTTGTCCCTCCCTGATACTGACCGCCCGAATCGACCAGGTAAAGCCCCTCGGGTTTTAGCGTGCTGTTGCTTTCTTCGTCAACACTATAGTGAACAATGGCGCCGTGCGCAGCATAACCCGAAATGGTATTAAATGACTCGCCTGAAAATCCCGGTTGTTCTGCCCGGAATGATTTTAATTTTTTAGCAGCCGACAGTTCACTTACTTTTCCGGTAGGGACATTTTCTTCGAGCCAATGGATGAATTTTACCATGGCTACGCCATCATTGATAAGTGTTTGTTTGAGATGGTTGATCTCTTTTTCGTTTTTAATGGCTTTGAGAGCCGTAATGATACTCAGTCCTTCGCGCTTGGTTACTTTGGATGGGAAAGCGTTATACAAGCCAACGGTTGTTCTGTCAGGATCGATATAAACGGTACTGTCGTGCGGTGTTTCCTGCAAATGCTTGTAAATTTCATCATACAAAGAAATACTGACATTATCAGCCGCTAGTTTTTGAGCCGTTTGTGCGGTTAATTTATGGGGGTCGATGTAGAGCTTTATGTTGTTGTGTTCCACCATCAAAAAAGCATGAAATACGGGATTGAAAGGTACGTCAGAGCCGCGAAGGTTAAGCATCCATGCTATGTCGTCGAGGGTGGCTGTGAAATAATGTGATATCTTATGACGTCGCATTTCATTTCTTACAAATTCAATTTTCTCCATACGAGTGGCTCCGGCAAATGTGTCTTCGTGGATAATAACCATTTTGTCGGGAATGGCTGGTCGGCCTTCCCATACTTCATCGGCTACATCAAAATTAACGTCGAGAGTGATGCCTTTGCTGCGCAATTGTCCGGCTAAGGCACGTGATTGAGATAAGGGCATGGTATTGCCGTTGACGGCCACCTTACGGCCCGGTAATAAAATGTCGCAAAGCCATTCGGCATAGGTTGGGACGTCGGGTTCTCCTTCTTTGAACAACTCAATGCCAGAGCCTTCCAGTTGTTTTTCTGCTTGCAGAAAATATCGTGAGTCGGTCCATAAACCTGCCTCATCGAGGCCAACCACCAGTGTGCCTGCCGATCCGGTGAATCCACTCAGCCAATCGCGGATTTTCCAGTGTTCAGCAGGATACTCGCTGGTATGTGGGTCGCCCGATGGAATTACACAGGCATCAATGCCCAGTGCTGTCATTTTGGATCTAAGGTGTTGAAGTTTGTCTGGTACTAACATATTTATTGTTTTTTATCCGAGAGGTAAACCGTTATATCTCCATTTTCACCAAAAAGAATGATACTGGCAGGCTTCATGTTTTGTTGTTCAAAGTCGCCTGAAAAAGAAGTGGTGTTACCATCACGTATTTTAGTTATGCTTTCGGGTTGGTAATGGGTTATCTGGCCATTTTTCATCTCACCATGAAGGGTATATGACAGATTGCTGCTTAGCCCTACTTTTGTTTGTGAGTTGGTGGCCGTAACCGTTAGCTGTTCAGTTGAGGGCATGGTTCGTTTAATCGATAACAGACTCTTGTCTGTTGTTTCGAAATACCCTTTGTCGCTGAGCCGGTCAATGGTAAGCGTTGATGCCATAATAGCGGCTGTAAGGTCTTTTGTGTCGATTATTTTAAGGTTACTGGTACTTAGATTGGCCTTTAAACTTTCCGCAGTTTTAATGTCACCGGTAGAAAAGTCGGTCATCAGAGAGGTGTAATATACTTCATCCATTTTTAAGTGTCCGTTTTTATGGACAATTTCTGCGTTGGATAATTTTTCAAGACTTAAATCGCCATTGGTAACACTGATTCTGCCCCCCGGAATCATGACTGTTTGGTTACGAAGGTTGAAATTTCCATATTGAAGATCGATATTAAGTTTCGCGCCAAAATGTGAGAGATTTATGTTGCCAAAGCGGTTGTGCAGTTCAAGTTCCATATTGGAAGGTGCAAAAATGATAAATTCAATACCAAACGGGTAGTTTGAAAAAAAATCATCTTTAAAAATTGTTTTGTACCTGAGTGTGCCGGCTGTCAGATGCGGAAGGACTTCAATCTTGTCGAGTATTGTTTGAGCTATCTCTCCATTTGGTGTTTCCACCCAAATATTAACGTCAATGACTATTGAGTCTTTATCCCAGCCGGTATAGGTGATGTTCCCATACTGATTTTGTATTTCTATTTTATTGGTTGATCCAACAAGACGCTCTTCTTTAGTTGATTTGTTGTGCCTCGTATTATTTTGTCCCTGTGCAAATAAAACCGCACTTGAAAGAAATACAACGATGAAACAGAGGGTTTTGATAGCATTCATGTGGGAATAATTTATTCTGTATTTAGTTTAATTTTTGAACTTTAGTTGTTGATCTGCCGGATGCTTTTGTCTCAAATATCCTGCCACACTGTAATCCCAAAGGCTGTGCGTGTGTGAACCGATAATACTGAAGCAGACCGTTTATATATTCAAATGTAAAAATTAGCGCTTGCTGTCAGGCGAAAACGATATCTGCTTTTCATTTCCAACAAAAATAAGGATTTTGTTTTACTTTTAGGGCTAATTCGTGCCCCCAAAAGGGGCTTTTGTATCATTTAAAATAACGGTTATGAACAGAAAATGTTCTTTGAAAAATCAATTTGGATTATTGTTTAAGCATTGGCGCCATGCTGGTTATGCCATTTTTAGTACGTTGCACCATCAGGTTAGGATAGGCGTACTGGGGTTATCGTATTTCACCACTTTAGGTGTGTATAGCACTTTTGCACAGGCGGATACCGATACCATTCAAACCAAAATAAAACTTAACGAGGTTGAGGTGTCAGCTCGTCGTGCGCCTTCTTTATTTTCGGAAGTGGGGCGGACGGTGACGGTGCTGTCGCGGGGTCAGATCGAAAATCTGCCGGTGCAAAGTGTTCAGGCTCTTTTACGGCAATTGCCCGGCCTCGACGTGCGCGAGCGGGGGCCGTTGGGTGCTCAGGCCGATATAAGCATACGTGGTGGCTCGTTTGACCAGGTGATGGTTCTGCTGAATGGCGTTAACATGACCGATCCTCAAACGGGCCATTTTGCGCTGGATCTGCCCGTTGAAATGGATAATATTGATCGGGTGGAAGTCATTCAGGGGTCTGCATCACGGGTTTACGGTCCCAATGCTTTTAATGGGGCCATAAATTTTATAACCGGCTTAAGAAGTTCTGATAATGTCAGGGCTTCGGTGATGACCGGAAGCCATGGCTTATATGCCATGAATGCCGGTTTTAGTCTTAAAACAGGCGCCATAAGGCATACTTTTTCGGTGGGGAAAAAGGCCACGGATGGTTATATTGACAACACCGATTTAGCGGCAAGAAATTTGTTTTACCATGGTACCCTGAAAACCGGTAATGAGTCTGTGTCTTTGCAATTGGGGTATTCAGAGAAAGAGTTGGGCGCCAACGCCTTTTATTCGGCCGCTTACCCCAATCAGTTTGAAGCCAACCGCACGTTGTTCGGGTCGTTGTCCATGGAGAGTGGTACACGTATTAAAATACGTCCTAAAGTTTATTGGCGTCGGCATCACGACCGTTTTGAACTGTTTCGTAATTACGAGGAGGCAGCCGATTGGTATACGGGGCACAATTACCACATGACGGATGTGACAGGTGCTTCGGTAAACGCTTCTATCCCCTGGTCGTTGGGGGTGACTTCGCTGGGCGGCGAAGTGCGAAGCGAAACGGTCTGGAGTAATGTTCTCGGCTATGAAATGGACATGCCAATGGATGTGCCGGGCGAATCGGTGGGGCAGTTTACCCGTACCTATAACAGGGTGAATACGTCTGTTTTTCTGGAGCATAATTTTACTGTTTATAAGTTGAATGTGTCGGCCGGCTTACTGGCCAATCATAACTCAGGAACCGGGTATGATGTGGAATGGTTTCCGGGTGTTGACGTCAGTTATTGGTTTAACGATAGGTTGAAGTGGATGGCTGCCTATAACGAGTCGTTGCGTTTGCCAACTTTTACAGATTTGTTTTATAATGGCCCGACCAACGTTGGTAATGCGTCGCTGAAGCCGGAAGAGGCGACGGCCATTGAGACCGGGCTTCGTTATCGCTATCGCGGTGTCGATATCTATCTGGGAGGTTTTTATCGTAAAGGGACTGATTTGATTGACTGGGGACGCCAGGTGGGCGAATCGGTATATACCACCTCTAATATAAACGAAGTGAAGACTTTCGGATTTGAGAGCTCTGCTACTCTGGATATTGATAAGATTTGGATGCAAAACTGGTTGCGTAATTTGACTGTCAGTTACAATCGCCTTTGGCAGGAAAAAGAGGTCCCCGATGGTTATCAGTCTGTTTATGTGTTGAATCATCTTAAACATAAATTAAATGTGGGGCTGGAACATGGTTTGGGCGTGAAAAACGTATCGACCAGGTGGAATATGCTATACCGCGATCGGGAAGGTAGTTACACCGTTTCATCCACCGGGTTGCAGAAGAGTTATGAGCCGGTGTGGCTAACGGATGTGCGAATTACATGGCGACGGTCCTTTGTTTCGGTGTATGGAGAAGTGTCCAACCTGATGGATGTGTCATATGCCGATCTGGGCGAATTGCGACAACCCGGCAGATGGTTTCGTCTCGGGTTGAAGCTTGACATGAATTTGTAGCCGGAATTACATCTGTAAAGTCCGCCTTCTGCGTTACGCTTGCTTTCAAAATGTTCATTTATATTAGTAGATTCGCATTTTTTGAGCTGCGCATACCTTCTTTTATAGGATTTTATGGAGAGGTACAAATTGGGCGTTTTTTTGCTGACATTAATTTGTGTCAGCAGGAAAACGTCTTTTTTTGTTTGCTTTCAAAATGGTCATTTACACATAGGATAGGATAAATTAGGCATTGCAGATTTTGACAAAATGATATTGATCAAGGCTGAAAGTCTTGTAGCATTGGCAAAGGGCATCGCCCTGTATTCAGATATGCAGGAGTTTCATCGCCCTGAAAGGGCCAGAGCCAAAAATAAATATATGGATGTTTTACCTCGCAACTGATATGATATTCCCAAGGAAAACAGATTTTAGTGTGGTTGTCTACCCGATGATTTAGTTTTAATATTAGATGTTATCCTTCTTGAAACGGTTTGGCTTTAGCCCTTTCAGGGCAATTTGCCATTGTTGATCATAATCATAGGGCGTTGCCCCATGCTATTGCTTGTCGCCCTTTCAGGGCTATTGTCTTTTCGGTTTTACGCACTGAATGCCACATGCAACATACAAATAATAAAAATTGCCACATATGCGCGTAAAAGCCCCTTGGCCCCCTAACCCCCTTTCCCAACGCGCCCGGCTAAGCAATCACCGATTTACGAAGCAACCAATATCTTAGAAAAACACAAAAACCAGGAAGTGCTTGCTGCTTCCCCCCTCAAGGGGGGACCGAGGGGGGCGAGAACCCCAAAATGCCCGCCAACATCCCCCTATTCATCGAATTATTTGTTGCTACACTACGCGCTCATTTTTAACCCTGCCATTTGCCGAGTGGGGTTAGGGGGGTGAAATTTGAGGTTAGGTTAGGCATAAGGGGAAATAGACAGACCTGCCCTTAAAGGGTGCTGATCCTGTCGATACCCGTTTTCCCAAGGCGTTGCCATTGGACTGAATTTAGCCGCGCTTTTAGTTCGTCCTTGAGATTGCAGTCTCATGCATCCCGAGTCAATGGTATCGGACACCCCGAGTCAATGGTATCGGACACCCTGAGTCAATGGTATCGGACACCCTGAGTCAATGGTATCGGACACCCTGAGTCAATGGTATCGGACACCCCGAGTAAATGGGATCCGACACCCTGAGTCAATGGTATCGGACACCCCGAGTAAATGGGATCGGACATCCCGATTAAATGGTATCGGACATCCCGATTAAATGGTATCGGACATCCCGATTAAATGGTATCGGACACCCTGATTAAATGGTATCGGACATCCCGAGTCAATGGTATCGGACATCCCGAGTCAATGGTATCGGACACCCTGATTAAATGGTATCGGACACTCTGAGGTAGTAACCTCTGAAATCTATAGACAGTAACCTACGACACCTTGTGGTTTATGATATTTGCAATAATGATTGTTGAGATATCGTTTTTTGCGCAAGTATATGCCTGAAGAATATTGAAAATGTAAAATCCCCCTGCACCAACAATGCAAGGGGATGGTAAAGTAATGTTTGGTTTTTTAGTCTGTCCATAGACTAAGTGATCAATTTTATTGCAACACAAATGTTTCTTTGGCTTTTATATCGGTTGATGAAGCCCCTATTAAAGCTTCAAATTTGCCGGGTTCCGACGTCCATTTGTTTAGGGTGTCGTCATAAAACTGCAACAGTGCGTTGTCAATGACAAATTCAACGGTGGTTGATTCGCCAGGCTTCAGGTTTACTTTACGAAAGCCTTTTAATTCTTTCACGGGACGAGGTAGTGATGATTTTTTATCGGTGAGATATAATTGAACCACTTCGCTACCCGCTCTTGAGCCTGTGTTCTTAATGCGGATGGCACAGGTTATTGTTCCTTTTTTTGACATCGATTTCTGGTTTAAGGTCAGCTTTCCATATTCAAAAGTGGTGTAGCTTAACCCATGTCCAAAACTGAATAGTGGTTTAATCTTTTGTTTATCGAGCCACCGGTAACCAACAAATAGGCCTTCGTTATATTTCACAACGCCATTTTTACCCGGATATTCACCGGCCGAATGGGCTGAGTTATCACTTAGCTTAACGGGAAATGAAAAAGGCAGTTTTCCGGATGGGTTAACGTCACCAACCAATATGGCCGCCATGGCATGACCTGTTTCTGAGCCGAGGTACCAGCCCTGAACAACTGCCGGTACTTCATTTATCCAGGGCATTGAAACCGCATTACCTGAAATATTAATAAATACCATGTTTGAATTGACGGCGGCAAGTTTTGCGATGAGTGCATCCTGATTATAGGGCAGATTCATGTTTTTGCGGTCGTCGCCTTCGGCGTCCTGATTTTTGCTTTTGTTGAGACCTCCAAAAAAGAGCACATAATCGGCTTCCCTGGCAATATTGACGGCCTCCTGCATTAATTCGTCAGGCGTTCGGTCGTCCTTCAGATTCTGCCCGGTTGAAACATTGTTATAACTATCGCCAACATCACCTACGTAACCACGGGCGTAAATCACTTCAACGTTCGGTTGCAGGCGCTGTTTGAGACCCTGAAGCGGTGATATTTCGTATTTAGATTTTAGTGATGAACTGCCGCCGCCAACGGTCATCATTTTAATGGCGTTTTCGCCAATGACGGCTATCTTTTTAGCATTTTTCAGATCGATGGGCAACACGTGGTTGTCGTTTTTCAGCAGAACGATACCTTCCTGTGCAATTTCGAGGGCTGCCTTACTGTGCGCTTCAGATGTAAATGCGCCAAAGGGCCGGTTGCGGTTCATTTCGGTTCTGAAAATCAAACGAAGTATATTACTTACTTTTTGGTTCAGTTCGGTGGTGCCCACTTCGCCCGACTTGATCATGTCAAGATAAGGTTTGGCCAGGTAGTAACGATCGTATGAATTGGTACTGCTCCAGTTCAGACCATCGGTCCAGGATCCGAATTCCATATCCAGGCCATTAAAAATGGCTTGTTTGGTGTCGTGTACGCCGCCCCAGTCTGAGATGACAACACCATCGAAACCCCATTCTTCACGAAGAATTTTGTTGAGAAGGTAATTGTTGTGACAACAATGTTCGCCTCTAAACTGGTTGTAAGCTCCCATGATAGCCCATGCATCCCCTTCCTGAACAGCGGCTTTAAAGGCAGGTAGATAGATTTCGCGCAGGGCACGCTCGTCAACGAGTACATTGATGGATCCTCGTTCTGTTTCCTGGTTGTTGAGGGCATAATGTTTTACGCAGGCAGCCACGCCATTAGACTGAACGCCTTTGATGTATGGAACGACCATTTGAGCCGATAAAAACGGGTCTTCGCCCATGTATTCGAAGTTACGGCCGTTGAGCGGGGTGCGATAAATGTTTACACCGGGGCCTAATAGCACCGATTTCTTTCGGTATCGGGCTTCTTCGCCAATGGCTGTTCCATAGGCCAACGACATCTCTTTGTTCCATGTTGCTGCCAGGCAGGTGAGTGCCGGAAATGCCGTACATGAATCGTTGGTCCATCCAGCCTGTGACCATTCATCCCATAGTACTTCGGGCCGGATGCCGTGGGGGCCATCGGTCATCCACACCTCGGGAATGCCCAGTCGTGGGACGCCGGGCGAGCTAAACTTGGACTGTGCATGTATCATCGCCACTTTTTCTTCGAGTGTCATGCGCGACAGGGCATCGCTGACCCGCTGTTCAATGGGCTTTGTGTCGTCAAGATAGGCTGGTTTTGGCTGCGCCCATAACGAGGTCATTGCGCATAAACAACTTAAACCAATGGCACTAATTAATCGCTTCATTTTAGGTTGTTTTTATTTGGTTATACTTCTCAATGATTTCATTTTGTTTAAAGGTATTACCATTATTTTAAAAATGAAATTGTTAGCCGCGATAAAAATCTCAGGCATCTGTTTCTGGTTATACCTGTTTAATCAATTAAAAAGCCGACGTATATTATTTGATACACGCCGGCTTTTTGATATTTGTATTTGTTATAAGGCCGTCACTGTTAGCACGGCATTGGTTTTTCCTGCCGAGATATCTACGGTAAAGACGTAGGTTTTATTCGATTCGAATGTTTTTCCATCGACGATGCCTAGATTTCCAGAGTCGCGGCCGTTGGTGCCATCGCCAATAAATACGAGATCGCTTTCGGTGGTTAATTCGGCATTGGTATATTCTCCGCCCCAGTTTTTTTGATGAAAGAATTTGAAGTTGATGCTTGTTAGGTCAATTGTTTCACCGCCAACAACGGTTATCTGATACACTTTTTCAGCTATGGGAGCCAAACAAAGTGCTTTATTTGTATCCCAGCCGGTGGTGTTATCCAGCGATGGTTTGCCTATGTTTTCGCCAATAATCCAGAGTGCACCTGTTCCATCGTCTTGTAATGTTGCAGTGTCATCACCACTCATTACTTCAAAAATAAAATATTGATACTCAAAATTGGCAGTAACTCTGTACTTGCCAGATATCGGTAAAAAGGTGAAAGTACCATCTTCGTTTTTCTGTAAATAATCGGTATCAATCCACCAATTTTCGGTGTCGCCAAATCCTTCAATATTTATGATTTGGCCTTGGGTCAGCTCTTGCTCAATTTTATAATTATTATCGTCTATCATAGCCATTTCTGTCCCCGCAAATTTTAGGGTGATGAATGGCGCTGCCTCGTAATTCAACGTGTTGAAGCTAATGGTATAGTTTCCTGCCACGGAATTTGAGAATGGTATTGTTGTTTCGCTTGATTGGGTTATGATGCCTTCCGACCATCCAAAAACGATATCATTACCACGCTCTCCAAAGGCCGGGGCCTTAATAACGGCTTTTATTTTTTGAGGAAATTCGGCTGTTACACCATACGTATAATCTCCAATTTTCTCCATCTGGTATTCCTGGTCTTCTGAGACCAGTTGCAGATAGGCGAAATTGGGCCGTTGCAGTGGTAAATCAAAGACCTGCTCTTTTGTTGCGAATTTGATGTTTTGAATCACGAATTTAAGCGATGCGGTTCCATCGGGTATATTCTTCATGAAAGGCACGAAAATTTTGCCTGCATATTCGCCTTCATTTTTGGTTCGGATAACCGTTTCCGAAACCATTTCTTCGCCAAAATAGAGACGTGCTTTAAGGGTTGATAGCGGAATGCCTTCTTCGTCCATGACAGATGCCGAAAAGGCAATGCTATCGCCAAAAAAAGCATTGTCGGGAATGCCGCTTACCGTAAGTTGGGGTTGACCGGTTGTTTCGTCCTCGTCGCTACATGCTGAAAAAAGCGTTAGCGATAAAATTGCTATGAATAAAAAGATCTGTTTTTTCATGTGTTTGTATTTTAATTTTTAATTGCCGGATGGAATTTCGGTAAGAAAATCATCGTTGTGTGTGAGACTTCTTTTATTATGGACGTTTCATCAGATATTATTTGTATTGTTCGTTACCGGATGAAACTTTGCATTATAATAGTCGCACCCGGCTGCGAATTCTACTATGTGGTTGCTTCATTGACAAAATGATTTGTTGTTTTTAAAACTTATTTTCTTACCATCTGAATGAAGCCACCGCTTTGGCGGGAATTTCGTATGAAAAATGATTAATACCGTCGTTTAAGGTTAAAGATTGGGTTGTATCCTGATTGTTGAGTACTACAAAAGCATAAGTCCCGTCGGTGTTTTTAAAGGCTGAGTAGGTTAATCCCTGAACCGTATACCCTGTGGTGCCAATTCTAACGGCACCGGGTTTTATCACTGCTGAAAGATGTGCTATGATGTAATAATGAGAGTTTCGGGTGATGCTTTTATAGTTGGAAGAGCTGATATCAACGGCACCGTAGCAGGTCTGACAGCCGCCATCACGGTTTGGCCCACGATTGGAGTCGAGCATAAGATTCCAAACAATTACGGCTTCACACCAATTGTTAATGGAGCCAAGCGCAACTTCGGCCATGTCGTCCATCAATCGTTGCGAAAGGTCATGCCCGTTATTCCATGTCCCAATTGATGTTTCTGTGAAAATCAATGCTTTATCGGGGGCTTTTTCGTGAATGTCAAGTAATTCGCTTTTGTCGCCTCCATAGTTATGATAGGCGGCTCCGGCCAGGTATTGCGCGGCATCGGCATCGTTGTAAATTTTAACAGGGTAATCATTTTGATCGGCCATGTTATCGTAATTGTAGTTGTGGTCGAAGGCGTATATCCTAGTGTCGAGGCCGGCCTGGTGAATGGCAGCACCCAGTACTTTGATAAAATCGCGTTGTTCATCCCATCCCATAAAGAGAGAAGCGGAATTGCCGCGGTTGAGAGGTTCATTTTGTGGTGTGACCGCGTCTATATGAATGCCATGCCCGGCGAATGCTTGTATCCATTTTACAAAATAAAGGGCGTAATCTGAATAATAAGCCGGGTTTAGCTGTCCGCTGGTCCATGAATTGAGTGCCTGAAGGTCATTCAGATTATTCACTTTCATCCAGCGCGGAGAGGTCCATGGCGATCCCAGTATTTTGAGGTCGGGATTGATCTCCAGAACTTCTTTTAATACAGGAATAATATAATTTATCTCTTCATTTTGTAATGCAAAATTTTCGATGCCGGGTTCATCGCAACAAGTGTATTCACTTAGCGAAAAATCAGAACAACCGATAGAAATCCTTACGTAGCTAAATCCATACCCTTTGTCGTTCGAAAAAGTTTGAGTCAGGAAACTGGTGCGATCGGCGGCACTCATTTGCATCAGATTGTAGCATGAAGAGCCGGTGAGGGCAGCGCCAAAACCATCCATTTGCTGGTATGATGTTTTTGGTTGAAGCGTGATGGTGTATGGCGACATGTTAGAGGTGGTGCTGAATGCGGTGCCATAAACGGCCAAATCCAACGATCGGTTGTTGGTTGTTACCAGTACAGATACGTCGGTATCTTCATCATTGATACCCGGATCAGTGGAATCTTTTTCACTGGAGTCGCAGGCTGATGTTCCGCAGGCAGTGATGAAAAAGTTGAAGGCCAGTAGCCAGTATATGTTTTTTAATTTCATTGAATTTTTATGTTTTTTGGGGTGTGGCGTTCCGGTTCGCGAATGCTTTCCGGAACGCCCTTGTCCCGCTAATAACTGGTTAATTTTTCTATCTCAACTAATAATGGATTTATTAGTTGTTTGCCGGGCCAAAATGACGCCGTTTACTTGTTTTTTATGAATTTTAGTAACCCGGGTTTTGTACCAGATTGGAATTATTGTCGAGAACCGTTTGTGGAATTGGCAGCAGTTCCGATGTCTCACTGAATGATCGTAATTGCGTTAATCTGCCACTGTCGCGATTATTCAGTGTATTCATGACTTCCTGCAACTTATTGTTTCGGATAAGGTCGAACCAGCGTTGGCCTTCAAAAGCCAACTCCAGGCGTCGCTCATTCAACACCGCGTCAATCATGGCTTCCTGCGACGTTTTTACGTTTTCGGACAGCGCTTCCAGACCAGCTCTATTGCGTATTTGGTTTACAATGCCAGCAGCCTCGTCCAGATTGGTTGCGCCACCTTGCCATGCCAGAGCTTCTGCTTTAAGAAGCAATATGTCTGCTAAACGCAGTTTTATTATGCTGCTGTTGGCTGATCTGCATTTGTACATAAAAGCGTAGCTGTCTGACGGGTAATAGTTACTCCAGCTGGTGGCATAAAACACAATAGATTCGTTTTTTCGCTGTGTGTCGCCTTGGGCATCGAAAGCCGAAATCAGATCGCGTGAAGGCGTCACCCATTTTGCCCAGGTGAAATTGGAATCATAGTTGAGCAAATCGCGGCCAAACATCCATGTAACCCAATTACCACCGCCCGAAAAGTATTGAATTTCGAGAATGGATTCAGAGCTGTTGCGTACTTTGGCGTCTGTTCCTTCGTCATTCATGCCAAAGAGATCAGAGTAATCATCTACCAGCGTAAAACCATCTTTAATCACCGAATCGCAGTATGCAATGACCTTGCTGTAGTCCTGCACCGTTTTTTCGGCATACACTTTGGCTAGCAAGGCGCGTGCGACTGACTTGCTCAGTCGGGTTTTGTCGGAAGCGTTGTTCGCGGGAGCATACGGAATGGCCGTGGTGAGATCGGCAATGATCTGGGCATAGGCTTCCTCAGGACTTTTTTGTGTAGGAAAGTACAGGGGGTAAACCGTTTCGATGTTATCTGCTGTGATGTCGCCTGCTTCTTCGGTGATGACAGGAATATTTCCCCAAAAGCGAACCATGTCGAACATCATCATGGCTCTGAATATCTTGGCTTCGGCTTTCCATTGTTGGCGTTCGGTTTGTGAAAATGAGGCGTCGGGCACCGAGTCAATATTACAGATGATGGCATTCGCCCCGGCAATATCATCCAGATAACGATCCCAGTCGCGTGTAATCACACTGTTGCCGCCATCGATGGAATTGTTTTCAACAGGGATAACTTCAGAACCTGTCGTGCCGGCATAGGCATTATCAGCATGTGTCTCGGTCAGTAATAAATAGTCGAGATACCAGTGTTCCTGTCGGTCTTTAAGCGTAGTGTACAGACTTTCATAAGCAGAGCTTATTTCAGCGCGGGTTTTGTATTTAATGCGATCGCCCGAGTCGCCGGAGGATCCCAGTATGACTTCTGAAAATTCAGAAACAGGATCTTCGTCGAGTGAGCAGGCTGTTGCCATGAATAATACCATGACTACGGTCATAAACTTGATCATATTTATATATTTCATAATGCTATCGTATTAAAATTCAACATTTACACCCAAAACAAACGACTTGGTTTGCGGATAAGTACCCCAGTCAATGCCCTGTACAGCCCCACTGTTGCCCCACTGATTCACTTCGGGATCCATCCCCGAGTAATTGGTGAAGGTGATGAGGTTCGTTGCCGTGAAATAGGGTTGCAGACGGTTAATGCCCCATCTGTCCAATAAATTACCTTTGAAATTGTAGGAGAGCGAAACATTTTTAACCCGCAGGTAACTTCCATCTTCAACAAAATAGGAAGATACTTTCATGTCGTAACCGGCTTTTGGCATATCTGTAATTTGTCCTGGAATTCGCCATCGGTTTAATACATTGCGCGATTGGTTTTTGGCATCGTACATTCCTTCTGTTTCAATTCGTGAGGCGTTGAAGATGTCATTGCCATAACTGCCTTGAAGAAAAATGTTGAGCGATAGGTTTTTGTACGTAAATGTGTTGGTCAGGCCGAATGTGAAATCGGGATTTGGATCGCCAATGTAGGTTCGGTCCGAACTGGAAACCAGTTTGTCATTGTTGGTGTCGCGATACATTAGTTCCCCGGTTTCGGGATCTACACCGTCGCTAATATAGCCATAGAACCCACCCAGTGGACGTCCGGGTTCGTTGCGCACCACATATTCGTTCAGATTGTCGCTGGTGCGGGCGTCATAGTATATTTTTGTGAGTTCAAGGCTGCTTAATTCGTTGCGGTTGAACGAAATGTTGAAGTTTGTATCCCAGCTCAGCTGACCGGTTAGGTTGTGAGAGTCGATCATGAATTCAAAACCTGTGTTGGTCATTTCGCCCTCATTGCGACTGATGGAATTAGCGGCAGCGGCACCCGAAGGTAGTGTCACTGTCATAAGCATATCCGTGGTTTTTTTATAATACCAGTCCATTCCTAAATTTAACCGGCTGTTAAGAATCGTCATGTCCAGACCAATATTGGTTTGGGTAGTTGTTTCCCAGGAGAGATCTGTATTTCGTAGATTGTTTTGATACAAAATAACAGTTGCGTTTTCTTTTCCCGTTTCCCACCAGTTCTGACGGGTTATACCGTAGCGTTCCAGGTATGAATAATCGCCCAGTCCCGACTGGTTCCCGGTTTGTCCCCAGCCACCCCGTAATTTTAGGTCGTCGAGCCAATTTAAGCCGGCCATGAAATCTTCGGAGGAAATACGCCAGGCAGCCGAGGCTGAGGGAAAATAACCCCAGCGATGGTCGGGATGTAGTTTTGATGAGCCATCGGCCCGCATATTGGCCGTCAATAAATATTTCCCGGCGTAATTGTATCCTATTCTTCCTACATACGACATAATGGTCCAGTTGGAAGCGGTTGTGCCATTACTTTGCGAAACTTTGTTGGCGGCGTTAAGCGTTTTTATGCTTCCATCAATAAAATGGGTGGCTGTTTGGTAGCTTTGCGACCATTGGGAAGTCGTGCCGGAAGTTCCGGCCATAATATCAAATTGGTGTTGTTTTACTGTTTTGTTGAAGGTCAGTATGTTATCGTATATCATCACGGTACCTAATGAGCGGTTGTCGCTGGCTTCGCCATATTGGCTCCGGCCCCAGGAGGTTTTAACAGGATCGAGGAATGAGACGGAGTTTGTGTAACTGCGATCGAGTGTCACCGTCGATTTAAATTTTAAGTCGGGCAGAAATGTGATTTCCGCTTTACCGGTGGCAACCAAACGGCTGTTGCTGTTTTTGTTATCTTCGCTACGCGACATATTTTCAACCGGGTGTGTGATATTGGCGCCATAAAAGTTATTGTAATACTGGCCGGGGTTTTCTGCATCCCATATCGGGGCGTAGGTTGGGGTGTTAATCACCGATAAAACCACACCGGCCCGATTGGCTCCTTGACCTGAAATAATACCGTTTGACGAATAATCGGAATAGGTAATATTGGCTCCTATATTCAACCATGGTTTAATTTGGTTTTCAATGTTGGCCTTAAAATTATAGCGTTCGAAGAAGGCGACGCTGATAATGCCATCCTCATGATTGTAGCCGCCTGAGAGGTAGTATTTCATTTTATCGTTACCGTTGGATATCGATAATTGGTAATTCTCGGTTCTGGCTGTCTGGTAAGTCTCATCATACCAGTCTGTTTGATCGGTCAGGTTGTCGGGCAGGGTAATGGTTGAGCCCATGTCTTCCAACAACTCGCGGTATTCGTCTACGTTGAGTGATTCAATTTTGTTGGACAGACGGGTAATGCCGGTATGTGCATTGAAAGTCACACGTGCTTTGTCCGTGGCGCCTGTTTTGGTTGTGATCATGACGACCCCGTTGGCTGCTCTTGAGCCATAAATAGCAGCCGATGAAGCGTCTTTAAGAATTTGGATGCTTTCGATGTCGTTGGCTGAAAGAAAGGCAATGTCGGTCATGGGTACTCCATCAACCACATAAAGAGGGTCGTTACTACCGTTGAAAGAAGTGGTACCCCTGACCCTGATGACCATGCCAGCACCGGGTTCACCATTGGGTTGTGTTACAGATACCCCGGCTGCGCGTCCCTGTATGGCTTGTGATACTAAATTGACCGGTCTTTGATCCAGATCTTTGGTTGAAACAGAAGAAATGGCTGTGGTCACATCTTTCTTTTTTACGGATCCGTAACCTATTACGACTAATTCGTCAAGCAACTCTATGTTATCAGTTAACACGATATCAATCACCGATTGATTGTTAATAGGCATTTCTGCGGTGCGCATTCCCAGAGATGAAAATACAAGGGTGCCGTCGGCCGGAACCTTCAGATTGTATGTCCCTTCTAACGACGTAGCTGTTCCTTGTGTTGTGCCTTTTATGATAACACTTACGCCAGGAAGGGGTTCTCCGGCAGCATCAGTTACTTTGCCTGTTACTGAAATCTCTTGTGCCAGGGCCCTTGTGCCCGATGCGAAAAAAATTATCAGGATAATCAGGGCAAAGCTCATTTGGTTTAGCATTGCAATTCCTTTTCTCATAAATTTTGTTTTTTGATGATTTATTTATCCATTTTACCTGTATTCGCAATTGTTTACTCCTGTTTTGTTTCGTTAACTAACAGACTTAGTGAGTGTCAGCACGAAAATGTTGTTTTTTTCATTACCCATGCCTTTAAAAACAGCAGAAAACTTACATTTTCACGTTTCTAAAGCCTCAAAATGAAACTTTCTTATGCTCATTTTTTGTGCAAGCACTGTTTCTGTTTCATGGTAACAGAAGTTAAAGTCTGTTAACAAACAATTCAAAAGTAAAGACACACTATGGCAGTGCCAATTCGGATGGGTAAAATAGTGGATATTTTAAATCGTAGTAGTGATTTAAGTTCTTTATTTAAAGATATTTATGGTTTAATATGGCGTCGAAAAAAGTGGATGAGAGGTGGTGATTTGAGAAGATGTTTTGTTGATATACATGCCGGATCAGGACGGTTAGTACAATGTGGAGTCGATAGCTTGCACTTGCTTTTCAAAATCATTGCGGGAGATTTTCGCTTTGTTTTTAATTTTCGCCCGGTAGTTATAAATAGTATTGACCGAATACCTTAGCAGTCCGGCAATTTTTGAGCTATCGGTAATGCCAAGTCGAATGAGGGCAAAAATTCGAAGTTCGGTGTTTAGCAATTCTCCCTGTTTTAGCTCAATTTGTTCTTCTGGCTGTAATAAATTGTTAAAGGCGTCAACAAAATTAGGGTAAAGATGCAGGAAAGTATTGTCGAAATTGGCATAGAATTCACGCAGTTCGTTGTCAATAAAGTTGCCCGATTTGCTGAACGAAAGCAGTTCGGCTACCCGTCCGTGGGTTATCTCTTTGGAAACCATTTTTCGCATGCCTTCCATCTTGTCGATGTAGGTTGAGCAAATGCTAAGGAATAGACCAATATACTCTTCTTTTACATGATTTGATTCGGCTAAGCTGCTGTTGGTATATTGCAAGCGGGTGTTGACTTCTGTTAAATCGTGATTCAAAGTTTTCAGACGTTCATTTATTTGCTGTACATTACTATGTGCCTTTAATAGGTTTCGTTTTTGTTTATAAATAATCCAAAGTGATAATACCGAGAATATGAATAACAGCACCGAAATGAAAAGGAATAGCCGTAATAGTCGTTTTCGATATTCGCTTCTGATGTTATAGGTTCGGTCGATAATTGGTTGTATTTCTGATATTTGTACGTTTCGGAGTTTTGCATTATAAAAGTTGGCATCTTCCATGGAATATCTGATGTAGTTATAGGCCCTGTTGATATCACCTTCTTCAAATAAAATATTGGCTAACAGCGTTAATGAAGCATTGTCTTTTATTGCCGACCGGGTATCGGAAATAGCTGAAAGAATAAGATATTTTTTACGTTGTTCATACTCGTTTTTTATATTGTAGTCCAGCGAACGGTGAAAAGCTACCAAAGCAAAACCGGGGTCATCTTCCGATAATTTTTTAAGTCGGAGGTTATTTATAAACAGGGCTGAGTCGATATTCGCAGAATCACGAAATCGGGTCTCTTTCATACTGAGGTATAAATCTGAGGAAGGATCTAAAATTTGAAATAGTTTCTCTTTATATTGCTTTGCTATTGAGTTGTATGTTTTTTTGAGAGTGTTGGATCGCGAATAAAAGGCCAGTTCTCCATAAACATGATCGTAGGAGCTTAACAATTGATCGGTAAGATCAGCTGTTAACTTGTTTTGAGGAATAGAATCCAGTATGTCAACCGCTTCTTTGTACATGCCGCTGGACGAAAGCAGATGAGCCAGTCGAATAGCCGTTTCGTAGTAGCTTTGGTCATTGTTAAGATGGCGGGTCAGTTCAAGATTTTTCTCAAGATAATAAATAGCTGAGTCACAGATGAAAGCCTGGTATTCCTGATAAAGTTTATGCTGAAGGGTGAATACGTCTTCCGGCGTTGAGCTTTCGGCCAGTAATTCTTTTAAATATTCAATTTTTGTTTCACGCTCGTGTGTGTATTCTTTTCTGTTTTTCAGTTCTTTATCCAGCGTCTGTAATAAGGAATGATTTTCCTTATTTAGGGTTTCGCTATGGATACTGATTGCTATTGAAAAAAAAAGAAATATTAAGAAAGCAGCTTTCATGGATATAGCCCTGATTAACGTTGTTTGAAACAAAGATAAAAAAATATGAGTGCTGCTTGTTAATAATATGCGGGTATGAGGATTAAAAACGTTTTTTTTCTTCGGTGTTTGTCTTTCAAAACTCATCGGATGACTCTTCAGATACTGAAAGGTATAGCCAATCTGACGAGTAACGGTTTATTTCAGAAATTTACTACTATGCATCTGAATATTAAATTTAACTTTTCTTTATTCTCGTCCCCAAATGATTATTTGTTGAAGTAACGCATGTTTTTTTTGCAATTACTATTTATTTTTTAATTATTATTCACAAGCATTTTTTGACTTGCCGGTAAAGTTAAGTTGAGATTCAGCAAGCTAAACATTCCATCGGCCGAAATAGCGGAATTTTCAAAATCTTTGCCGGCTGTTACTGTTATATTGATGTTGTCGGATAATTTGTATTGATAGGCCAGTGCAAAGCGCCAGGTGTTGTCGGTGTCCGAAACCTCGTATGTTTGCCCGTCGATGGCGGTTATGTCGATATATGAGCGGTAGCTGCGTAAAAGACCTTCTAACGACAGACTGTAATTATCGCCGGATGATACCCAGCTTAAGCCAAAATCGGTGTTATAACTGCTGGCGTTTTGGAAATTACCACCAATACGAAGCATGAAATTCAGATCGGTCATTCTTTCATTTCCGTTTGTGGGCTCAAAACGATAAGTCAGGGTTCCCCAGCCTGCCCAATTGTGCCCCATCGTATAATCAATTTTATTGGTTGGGGCATATAACGAAGCAGCACCGGCAAATTCCAACAGCCAGCCAACGCGGCTCATACCCTGCATATCCATTAGTATTGTATTTATAGATTCGGAAACCGTTGCTCTCTCTTTCTCTAAGTAGTCGCTAATGGTTGTTTTGTCGTATTCTGTTGCATCCATTTTATCAATAATATTCCGGATGTAAGTGATGGCCTTTTGTTTGTAGCCTGCAACGTCTTGTGCTGTAAGGTTTTGGTAGGCTGAGTTGGTTGATATGATGCTCTGCACACTTACTTCAATATCCGTTTTTAATGCTTGCAGAGTGGTTATCATATTTAGATCTACCCTATGTTTTAACTCGGCTATCGACTCTCTGATTAAAAGCTGATCGTTCTGTAACAAATTATGGTAGGCGTTTTTAAAGCTTTGCGAAGGTTGGCCTTTTAAAACCTGGAAACGAAGTCCGCCGGCCAGATATCTCGAGTCTATGCTATCTATATCCGGACTGGCATCGCTGGTAGCAAACGAAAGGGACAATGTACTGCTTATCTGATCGAATATATTATCCGAAGCTGAAACGGTGTCTAACCCGTAGTATTTTTCATAAGTCAGTCCGGGCCTCGATACCCACCAATAGGGAGTTGTTTCGATGGCCACATCCGATACAATGTTGTTATTGTTTAAGCCGTTGGCCAAACTCATCAGAAACGTTTTTCCCAGCGTGGGGCGACTGATGCTGGTTGGACTCAGATCTAATATTGAAAATGCGGGCGTAGACGGCGTAGATAGTTCATCCAGTTCAATTTGCTGTGCACAAAGTTGGTTGGTAATAAAGATTAAAACTGCTAAAAGTAAAATATTTTTCATTTGGAACGATTTCTTTGTTAAAGTTGATTGGTCTATTATTATGCTATTGATTAAATTATTTTGATTTTTATCTGATAGATAACTTCAGTATAATCGGGTTCGGGAGACGAAAAGGCCCAACTGCGTTCACTTCCCTGATTTTCGAAGATAACAGTAATGCTTGCGAAGTCGCTCTGATTACCCGGTTTATTAATGGTGTTTACAATTAGAAATTCATCATTTTGATGAATATCCGGCTGTGCCTCAACTATGCCAGTTCCGTTTTTAATCAGTTGATTGTTTAAATAGATGCGACTCGTTGTTAAATGGGCATCTCCGGGTATACATCTTATTTTAAGGTTGTTTGATGTCAGTCTGAATTCTTCTTCTTTTTGTATCGTTTTTGTATTTGGCATGGCTTGTGTATAATTTTTAGTTGTTTATGATTTTAAAAAAAAGTATTCCTGCAAGCATCATTTATGCGGTGTGTCAATTGGATTCGAATATTTTAAAGATAAAAGGATAAATCAGTCTTGAATCCAAATTTAAGATATCATGCGTGTAAAAGTCAATAGGGAACAGAAAAATGTCGGAATTTATTCTTACATATTAATGTCAAATACTGGATTTTGAGTAATTAGAGTCTGTCCATAAACTAAGTGTTTGAAATATAAAGTTCAAATTTAAGGCTTGCGAAGTCATAAAAATCAAGGCGTTTACTTTTCGTAAATGATTGTTTTTATGACAAGCGTAACGCAGAAGTTGACTTTATAGACAAACACTAATTAGTCTAAAAACAAACTATCGTTCCATTGCTACTCTGGTGATTGAATGCACCGTGGTCAGCATTAGAACGATAGTCAACGTTACTTTTAAATTAACTGGTCACCGACACTTAAATTGTCTGTGCCTGTGATTATTCGACCATTTGTTTATTGATTATTACATTTTTCAAAATAAGTCCGTCAACGAGTTTTTTATTGATGGACGAGTTTTTGGTTTCTATCTGAAGATTTTCGAAGGTGAAGTTAGAGAGCCTTATATTGGGATCTTCTTCGATATCGTAAAATGTATCACATTTGAGATTGAGATTTCTTAAGGTTATATGATTGGCATAGGATAAAGGTATCTCATTGTGACCTTTCAGGTCGAAGAATTGTCGCCAGGAAAAGACATCTATTCCAAGGTGGGTTTGTCCGGTGATATTCTCCACGGTGATATATTCATATTTCTGGGGCGTATCAGGTCTCATCTTAAGCCATAGTAGTCTTTTTGCATCGTTAACGGAGCAGTTTCTCATGATAATATTTCTGTTGTGAATGGCTTCGCTTCCGTTGGTAAGGGCAGAATGGCAAAAGCCAAATTCGCAATCTTCTATTAAAATGTTTGTGTTAGGTCCGTTGCATGTGTCCTTATCGGCCTGAGGTCCTTTCCCACCTTTAAGGGCTATGGCATCATCGTTAACAGATAAATAACAGCCTTTTATTAATACATTGGAGCATACATCGATGTCGATGGCATCGGTGCTGGGCGCTTTGATTGGAGCACTTGGCGAAAAGATATGTAAATCAAGCAACTTAATGTTGTTACATTGATAAAAATGATTGGTCCAGAAACCTGAATTTATTTCACGGATATCCTGGAATTGCACATTGTCGGAACTCCATACAAAAACAAGACGGGGGCGCGAAACCTCAAGGTTGGTACATTTGGGATTTTCGGCCCGTCGTTGCCAAAAAGCTTTCCAAAAATTTAGTCCATTGCCGTTGATGGTGCCATGGCCTGTGATAGTGAAGTTGTCGACATTATAGGCATTGATGAGTGCTGAATAATAGTCCAGATTCTGTCCTTCCATTCTTGAAGGTATAAGTGGATAATTGGCTATATTATCAGAGCCTTTTAATACCCCATTGGTGGTTATGTGCAGATGCGTGTTGGGCTTGAAATAGAGAGCGCCGCTCAGATAGGTCCCTTCGGGGATAATGATGACGCCACCGCCATTTTTAGCAGCACGGTCGATGACAGACTGTATTGCCTTCGTCTGAAGGATTGTGCTGTCGTTTACAACACCGAAGTCCGTGATGGTATACTGAGTTCCTAAATCTTTCAGCTGAATTTTTGTGGAGTTGGTAATCCAGGTGCTGAAGGGGGTGCCATCAGGAAAACTATTTTCTGTTTGTGAGAATACGAATTGATGAAATAACAGTATGCTCACTATTAAAGTAAATTGTTTTAACATAACTTGTTTATATTGGTTCGTTCGCAAATATAATGTTATGTTGTAGTTTCGTGGTATTGTTAGTACAAAAAATTAAGAAATTTCCAAGGTCGTTTGCGCCTGTTCGTAACGTAGTGTTTTACCTTTATCTCTTTATTATGGCTGTTTCTCAGTTATTTGTTTTACGTTATTCTTTTCTTTTTTTTTATTGAATAGTTTAACAATCACCCGACCTGTCATAATTTTTTTTCAAATACTAATTGTGTGAATTTGTATACTCAGGTTGTTCTTTGGGCCAGACATATTAACTTACCATTTGTTTGTTTCGGTAAATTAATAGATATCATCAGTGCCAGTTTGTAAATCAATATTGTAGCTGTGAAGTTCAGGTTGAAAGCGTAAGGCCGGAGTTGGATTTTTATTGTCTAAAATCCGGCAACTCGCTTCGCTCAAACAGCCCGGATTTCTTTACAACAATAAAATTGATTTTCTTAACGGAAATTTCTTGAGGCGGAAAGCAACCCCAATATCTCCTAAAATCTCTGGCTCGCACATTGGAGCTGGGTTCTAATCATTTTTCTAAATTTTTATCGGACACCAATGATTTGTAAATAAATTTTTATTGGTCGATAACAATATCATATTTGCCAAGTAATCCGGGTAAACCATTGATGGAAAAGCGCGCTTTTTTAATTTTATTAAGATCGGGATTGATGTAGAAATTGTAGGCGGTTGTGAAATCTGCTTTTTCGAGATTGGCATTTTCAATCATGGCTCCCATCAGGTCACAGTTGCTGAATAGGGCACTGGTTAAATTACTTTCAACAAAGTCAACTTCGTGTAATTGACAGTTATTAAATGTCGTTTTTTTGAGTTTCAGTTTAAAGAAGGAGGAGTGGTTAAGCTGACAATCGTGAAATGATAAGGAAAGACCAAATTGATTGCAACTATCGAAGTGAAGACCCAGCATTTTGCAATTTTTAAAGGTGACATCCTGAAAGGCCGTTCTGTCTATTTTTGTCAGGCTGAGATTACAATCCATAAACTGACAGTCGGAAAACAGACAGCCGGAAATATTGGCATTGGAAAAATCGCAATTCTGAAACGAACAGGTCTCATATTCTTTAGCTTCGCACGGTGTCGTTGCAAAATTTATGTTGTGAAAGGTCTTACTATCTATATATTCCATTATTTATTTTTGAGAATTAGTGAGGCGATCAGCACGGTGCTGTTTTTAAATTTTGGTTGCCAGCCATTTGTTTAGTTTGGGCAGCACTTCCTTCATTTGTATTAGCGAATCGTCATAGACTCTTTTAAGGTTGTCGGGGTTGTTCTCAAGACGCGAGACAACAAGGGTATTGGCGGGTCGGATAACAAATACTTTTCCTGCCTGTTCCAGCTGGTCTAATTCATCAAGCGTATGATTGTACGCTTGTGCGCGCGACACTATGCATTCTGCCAGTTTTGGATATTTACGATAATACTGTTTTATTATCCAACTGTTTTTCATCATTTTTTTTCGATATCCAAGGGGACGTGTCAATACCACCACGGCGCGCTGGTTTCCGTCTTTTAAGGCTTGTTGCACCGGAATGGAATCGCTTAAACCGCCATCCATATAGAGCTGACCGTTAATTTGTTTGGGTTGTGCAATAAATGGCAATGACGAGGTGGCTGTGAGCCAGTCACGGAATTCGTCAGGTTGGTTGGTTCGTAGTTCTTTGTATTCCGCTTTGCCGGTAATCGTGTTTGTGACGACAACTTTTAGATGGGAGGATGATTGATAAAAAGAGTTATAGTCGAATGGGATAATTTGCGTAGGAATTGTACGATACATAAACTCCCAATTGAAATAAGTGCCCCGTTTGATAAGGTTGCCCCAGCTGCAATATCGTTTATCATTTACATATTGGTTAACAGCTATGTTTCGTTCGTATTGATGCGATATGTATGATACGCTGTAAGCCGCACCGGCCGAAACGCCTATTAAATAAGCGAAATAGAGTTGTTGCTGCATCATTGCATCCAGCACGCCTGCGGTATATATACCTCTAAACCCGCCACCTTCAAGCACTAAGGCTACATCTTGAATGGGGGCGTTTGACGTTCTTTCTGTGGTTTGATTCATTTATATTTAACGATGGTGGTTTATTATAACTGTTTTTTTAGGTCTCAAAATTACGATTAAATATTATTTTCGATTGTTTTGGCATTAAAAATATAAAACTGGTGAGACTGGAATGCCGCCACCCATAAGTATTTTGTGTTGAGTTCCTGTTTCTTTTATTTATTAATATGCTGTTCGGGTGTTTGCTTAAGGTTGTAGATGGGGGTATAGACTGTTTGAAATCCAGTTTTTTATAACGTTAATTGCTTGAATAATATCCGGTAGTGTAACATTCTGCTAATTTTGCCGTTTTATTGCCAAACGTTGAAATCATGACGGCTAAAAAATATCTATTGCTTTTACTTGTTTTGTTTCTGTTTACGCTAGGCGCCTGTCGCAGCACCTCACGGGCGCCCAAACCCTGCAATTGTTCAAATTTGTGGTATAGCGCTCATAGTGTGCCGGCTGATGATTTGGCGTCGATTCAAAATGTTGAGGAGTAAAAGATTTTTTGTAAAAATTGGGTGTTGTTGAAGCTGTAAAGTGTATTGTTTAAGCCTTTATTTTTGTGGTTCTGTTTGTTGATACCTTATTTTTTAGTTTCACAATGCGTTGATCCTTACTTATAACGTCAGAATTTAAATCTACCGAAAGATTTATTTCTTGTGCCACATCAAAGTTTTTTTTAATATTTGATTGTCCGTCCACTGGTGCTATCTGTTAATTCCCTTATTTCATCCCCATGAATTAGTGCCTTCAAGAAAATCCCTTGTTTTTTGGTCTTTGATAATAAATTGTCAAAGACAAGGCTTTCTAATTTCTTGAAACCAAGGAGTGTACTAATTGTAAATGACTGTTTCAAAAACGAGAATAACGCAGTGTTTTACCTTTTTTGCAAAGACTAATTTGTGCCTGTCCATAAACTTAAGTGTTTGAGCTATAAAGTTCAAATTCAAGGCTTGCGAAGTCATAAAAATCAAGGAGTTTACTTTTCGTAAATGACTGTTTTGAGAGCAAGCGTAACGCAGAAGTTGACTTTATAGACAAAAACTAATTAGAGTCTGTCCATAAAGTCGGGAGTTTGAGCTATAAAGTTCAAATTCAAGGCTTGCGCAGCTCGAAAAATGTGAGTTTACTCCCGTAAATGACCATTTTGAGAGCAAGCGTAACGCAGAAGTTGGACTTTATAGACAGACTTTAATTAGAAATATCCTCTCTTTGAGCAAAAAATTCCTCTTTGTAAAGAGGTAATCTCCTTAGCTTTGTTCTAAACAAATGTAACGAACCATAAAAATTGTTTCCGACACAAGAGGATGATTATTTCCGGTGAGTTTCATCTGGCAATTATTAAATAATTCTTTACGAGATGAGAAAAAAGTTTTTTGCCTGTTTTTTCAGTTTAAATCTATTCATCGTTTTAATGGCGATGTCTTGTACCGACGATGCCAATGAGGTCGATCCGAATCCATCCCTTTCGATTGATGAAACGACTATTCCTGCTACCAGTTTGTCAAGTAAGGCCGGTGAATTTACCATTGGTGTTTCATGGGCTTTCACGATAGTGAGAGTATCCCTTGACGAGACTATTGAAGGGAGTCCTTTTATAAGCGAAGTATCGCCTTCGTATTTTGGTGATGAGGAGATGGAGGGGCGCACCACAGAGGTTCGCTTTGTGTATGAAAATAACGACACCTATTCAGTTAATAAGCAACGAATTGTGGTTCGTTCCCCTGATGGCAGTCTGGCCGACACATTTGTTGTGTCGCAATTGGCCAAAGAAGTGGAGCCTTTTGATATCACACTCGATGCATCCAAAATACATCAATCCATTACTGGTTTTGGAGGTGCAAATGCTATTTGGGGCACCGACTACCTCAATCAAAATGAAATGGAATTGGCTTTTGGCACTGGTGATAAAGGGCTCGGATTATCTATTTTCAGAGTGCGTTTGTCTTCTTCCAAAAGTGATTGGCCTGGTTTGGTGAACACTGTTACGATGGCCAATAGTTATGGCGCTAAGGTGTTGGCTAGTCCATGGTCGCCTCCGGCCGAATGGAAGAGTAACAATAGCGTGAATGGAGGTGGGTACCTTCTCGAAGATCATTACGCTGATTTTGCAACTTATATTAATGATTTTATTCAATATATGGCCGATGCAAATGCGACTGTTGATGTGGTTTCTGTACAAAATGAACCCGATTGGAAAGTCTCTTACGAAGGTTGTGAATACACTGTAAATCAGATGTTTAATTTTGTTAAAAATCAGGGTCACATGATTCAGGGGGCCAAATTAATGGTTGCTGAATCACTTAATTCCAATCAAGCCTACACAACAGCCATCCTAAATGATGCTGTGGTTGCTGATAATATTGATATTATTGGTGGACATCTGTATGGTTCAGGTAATGCGCCGTATCCTTTGGCGGCTGAAAAGCAAAAGGAAGTGTGGATGACCGAACATTTGTTGAATCTCGACAGTGGTAACAATCCTGAACTTTGGACCCAATATACTGATCCGGTTACTATCTGGAATGAAACGATGCAGATGGTTGATGAAATACATGCTGTTATGTGCAACAACTGGAATGCCTATATCTGGTGGTACATTCGACGGTATTATTCATTTTTGGGCGATGGTGAAAAAGGGACGACGAGGGGCGAAATACTTAAACGAGGCTTTGCCTACTCTCAGTTTTCAAAGTTTATACGGCCCGGTTATGTCCGTATTGATGCTGAGGTTGAAAATTCAACTGCAGGAGTCAAGGCGACGGCTTATACCGGTGACGGTAAAACTGTAGTGGTTATAATTAATGATGCCTACAGCATCGTTCCCCAGGCTAATCTGATTGGTTTGACTGGTATTTCGGCGGCGGTTGCTTATACCACATCTCTGGAAAAGGATCGGGAAGCGATAATACTTGATGCAGCCAACAATG
Source organism: Geofilum sp. OHC36d9 (assembly GCF_052400685.1). Taxonomy (NCBI): domain Bacteria; kingdom Pseudomonadati; phylum Bacteroidota; class Bacteroidia; order Marinilabiliales; family Marinilabiliaceae; genus Geofilum; species Geofilum sp. OHC36d9. The sequence continues at coordinate 22,686 of NZ_JBQTGJ010000022.1, read as the reverse complement.
GTGGTATTACTCTGGATCTGGATGCCAGAAGCGTGACTACTGTGGTGATTGAATTTTAATAATGGAAAAGAGATTGAATCTGCCTCAATTGAAGGGACTGAAATCTATTTGAGAGCAACGCCGTTCTATGGGGCCGGAGCGGTATCTTGCAAGCACTGGATAATATAACAAATAATCATTTGGTTTTATGATGTGTAAACTATTCAATTATTTAAAAGGAACTGTGTTGGTTGTTTTATCAATATGGTTGGTGGGGTGCACCAGCTTTCCTCAATCTGACGAAGTTGTGCGCGAACGTATTTCAATTAACCAGAACTGGCGATTTTTTAAATATGATAGTGCTCAATCGGCGGATGATCTTGTGTATGATGTCCGACCGGAAGTAAATGGTGCAAATACAATTAAAGAGGCCGATGCCCGTCCGACGTTGGCGCAAAAGATTGACACAAAAAAGAAGGTTTTAAAGCCCTGGATTCTTCCTTCGGCCAACCCGTTTATCAGTAATAGGGAAGAGTGGCATGAGCGTCCCGAAGGTAATCCCGGTGCTGATTTTCCGTTTGTTCAACCCGGCTTCGACGATAGTGCCTGGCAATCCGTGACACTTCCGCATGATTGGGCTGCACAAGGACCTTTTCAGAAAGGCAATAATCCGGAGGTGAGTGGTGGCATGGGACGATTGCCTGTCAATGGTGTGGCCTGGTATCGCAGACAATTGGATATCGCATTGGAAGATGCGGATCAGTGCTTTTTTCTGGATGTGGATGGCGCTATGTCGTATGCAATGGTCTGGCTGAATGGTAATTTGGTGGGTGGATGGCCTTATGGGTACAATTCATGGCGTCTTGACCTTACGCCTTATGTGGTGCCCGGAGGGGTGAACCAGCTCGCTATTCGTCTCGACAACCCAAATTATTCAGCACGTTGGTATCCCGGAGCCGGCCTTTATCGCAATGTTTGGCTTACTAAAACAAACAAAGTACATGTGGCGCAATATGGAACTTATATTACCACTCAAGAGGTGTCGGATACGTTGGCTACTGTGAATGTTATGGTTCAGGTTGACAATGATTCTGAATCAGAAAAGACCGTTGAAGTTATAACACGCATCTATGGTCTTAATGCAGAAGGCAAAATAGATGATGATATGGAAGTGACTGAAGTCCCTTTATTGAAGGCGACTGTGAGTGCCGGGCACAATATAAAGCTGGATGGGCGTGTTAAAATAGAAAATCCATGTTTGTGGGGACCGCCGCCTTCACAGCAACCTGATTTATATAAGGCGATGACGGTTGTATATGTAAATAAGGTGCCGGTTGACAATTATGAGACTCGTTTTGGCATTCGATCGTTAACCTTTAATCCCGATAGTGGTCTGTTTGTTAATGGCGAGCACATCATCATTAAAGGTGTTAATCAGCATCACGATTTGGGTGCAATAGGTGCTGCCTTTAATACCAGAGCTGCTGAGCGTCAATTACAAATTTTGAGAGAGATGGGGTGCAATGCCATACGCATGTCGCATAATCCGCCAGCGCCCGAATTACTGGAGTTGACAGATAAAATGGGTTTTCTGGTGATGGACGAAATATTTGATTCGTGGGAGCAGAAAAAAACACCTTATGATTTTCATCTTATTTTTCCTGAATGGTCTGAGCCCGACTTGCGCGCTTTTGTGCGGCGTGATCGTAATTGCCCGTCGGTTGTTATGTGGAGCTTTGGCAACGAAGTGGGTGAGCAATATACCGATTCGGAAGGGGCTGCTGTTGGACGCCGTTTGTACAAAATGTTAAAAGAAGAAGATAACACGCGGCCAGCAGTTACAGCTATGAATTTTGCCAAGCCTTATATGAAATTGCCGGAGGTGCCTGATATTATCGGACTCAACTATCAGGGGGAAGGCATCCGGCAGGATCCGATGTTCGAAGAAACCGATCGTATACGAACAAAGCCGCAGTATGATAATTTTCATCATCAGTTTCCTGACAAAATGATTCTTAGTACTGAAACAGCATCGGCTTTTAGCAGTCGTGGTATCTATTTGTTCCCGGTTTCGCATGGCATTAGTGCGCCGGTACGAGAGGGTAGTGGAGGTGACTCCAATATTTGTCAGGTGAGCTCTTATGAACTGTATGCTGTTGATTTCGGTGCTTCGGCGGATAAAGTTTTTGCATCTCTCGACAGTCATCCTTTCGTTGCGGGTGAGTTTGTCTGGACGGGTTGGGATTATCTGGGCGAGCCTACGCCTTACTATTCGGCCCGAAGTTCGTACACCGGTATCATCGATTTAGCGGGATTTAAAAAAGATCGTTTTTATTTGTATCAGTCGCGGTGGCGTCCCGATTATCCGATGATTCATATCCTGCCGCATTGGAACTGGCCCGAGCGTATTGGCAAAATCACCCCGGTACATGTATTTACATCAGGTGATGAGGTGGAACTTTTTCTAAATGGAAAGTCGTTGGGACGAAAGAAAAAAAAGACGCGTAAGTATCGCTTGAGATGGGACGACGTTATTTATCAGCCTGGTGAGTTAAAAGCTGTTGCCTATAAAAACGGTCAGATATGGGCCGAAGAGATGGTAAAAACTACTGGCGTTCCGGCTCAGTTGAAGCTTTTACCTGATCGTCAGATAATAAAGGCCAATGGAACGGACTTATCATTTATTACAGTTCAGGTGTCGGATGATGATGGCCGTATGGTGCCCCGGACCAATAATCTGATTGAATTTGGTATTGAGGGGCCTGGCATTATTGTGGCGACCGATAATGGCGATCCTACGGATATGATGGCTTTTTCGTCCCTGTCACGTCATGCCTTTAACGGGCTGGCTCTTGTCATTGTACGCTCGCAAAGCGGAAATCCGGGAGCCATTAAGGTGACAGCCAAATCGGTCGGGCTACCCGATGCCTCGGTTGTAATTAACGGTCAATAGTTTTATGAAATTTACAGTCTGCTTTGTATTATGGTTTAAAAATTCCATTTCAGTCGGGCAAATGCCATATTTAAGGCCAGCCGGTCTGATAGCGGCATTTTTACATTAAAATATTGGTAGATAATGGAAAAATAAAGGTTGTTGCTTAATGACAAATCAAATCCCGGCATTAGGAAAAAACCTTTCTGATCGGTGTAATACATACCTGCCATGTAGGCTGATATAATAGGTGTTATGACGTAATTGACATTGGCAAACAGGTTGAATTGGGAGATTGATAAGCTTTTTGAATTGGCCGGCGCCGCAATTAACTGATTTAAATTGCTTACCGTCTGTTTATCGTTGTACAAAAATTCGGCCTGGATGGTGAGACTGTTATTCACACTGATATCAGTTCCAATTGTGCCTAACCACACACCCGAAGTATCGGCAAATGATTTTTTAGGATGATAATAGGATATTTCGCCACGAAGTGAAAATTGGTTTATATTGCCTTCCCATCCGGTCCCCAAAATAAAATCTTCGCCGTTAACATAGCCGCCTAAAAATTGTATGTCGTAACCCCATTTGTTAAACTTGGTTAATGCAGCAATGGTGATGTTGTGGGTGCTGTCGACCTTGGTCACCAATTCAACCGACGAGGCAGTTCCTGTATAATACACCGCGCGAAGGGCATCCGAACCTGGTTTCTCGGCATAATCGAAATCGTAGTACGAGTACGCATTGAAAATGTCATTGGGATTCCAGACCAATGAGCGCCCCCAGTTGATTCGTTGACGGCCCAGGGTCAGTTCCAGATTCCCTTTATTATATTCGCCATACAGCCTGTCAATTTGTGTGTTTAGAAGGGTGTTGTTACCGTTGAACCAGTTCCAGTTCATATCAATCATCCCTTTGTCAGCACTGAAGAGGTTGGCATAGCCCGGCGTGTTTTTCATTGTTTGACCCCATAAAAATTGATTGCGAAATTGTAGTTTTAGGGTGAATTTGTCGGACGGATACCACGCCATATTTATGCGGTTATGCCACACATAGTCCCAGGTGGCATTTGATGATTCCCGGTAGAATTGTGAAGATCCCAATTGTGAGATATAACCATCGACCGCCAGTTGATTTTGGGCAATGATGTTTATGCCTGTAAATAGTAGGATGATTAATGAAATCGGTCGTTTCATCGAATTGATCGCTTTTGATGGTTGTTTTTTGAAATGCTTCTGTTTTGTGCCTGTTTTACGCCCGGTTATTTTTAAACACATCGCTTAATACTTTACCATCTTCAAGGGTTATAATGCGTCTTGCCTTTTTAACCACACGGGCATCGTGAGTGCTAAATATGAAGGTGATATTTTCCTCGCGATTCAGCTTTTCCATGATGTCGAGTAGTGTTTCTGTGGATTTGGAATCGAGGTTGGCTGTTGGTTCGTCGGCCAATACAAATTTTGGTTTGGAGGCCAGAGCTCTGGCCACTGCAACGCGTTGTTGCTGTCCGCCCGATAATTTGGCGGGTCGTGCGTTCATGCGTTCTCCTAGGCCGACTGCTTTTAGCAGTTCTGTGGTTCGGGCATCACATTCTTTAGCCGGTTTACCCTGTAAGCGCATCACAAATTCGGTATTTTCTTTGGCTGTTAAAACCGGAATCAGATTGTAGGCCTGAAACACAAAGCCTATGTTGTGCAGTCGGAAATCGGTTAAGGCAGCTCCTTTCAATGAACTCATCAAATGGCCGGCTATCTTTATTTCTCCCGACGTGGCTTCGTCCAAACCTCCAATCATGTTTAACAAGGTTGTTTTACCTGAACCGGACGGCCCGACTATGGCCGTAAATTCCCCTTCCTCAAAATTTATTGTCACATTGTTTACCGCCTGCACCTGAATTTCGGATTCATTGTAAATTTTATTCAGGTTACTTATTTCTATAACTTTCATCTGTTTATTATTTGATTTTTAAGGTCATATGGAACTCGCCGGGATTAATCATCCTCTTGTGTGTGAAGTAATTCGCATGGTTCGTTTCATTTGTCTATCATTTGCCATATGGAATTTAGTTACGTGTTTTTAGCATCGCTTAAAACTGAAATAGGAAAACAAAATTGTGTTATTCAATTCTTATCGCTTCAATGGGGTTCATTTTAAGCGCTTTGCGTGCCGGTATTATGGAGGCTAATATGCCAATGATGGTAACCATAATTGTTATTCCAAAAAAGAAGCTGGGCTCGATGGATGGATAGATTACAGCAGCCCAACCTACAGCTTCGAATCCCTCGGCCACCGACGAAAAGTTCAGGCCTGTGTGTCCGGTTATTTTTATGAGTAACGCCCCCAGCGACATACCGATAAATGTTCCGGTAAGCGTAAGAAATACCGTTTCGAGCATGATCATCTGAAAAACTTTTCTTTTTTTCATGCCAATGGCCATCAGCATTCCCAATTCTTTAATGCGTTCAAGGACTGTCATTAACATGGTGTTAATGATGCCAAATGCCAAAGCAAAAAAGATGATTCCCATAATTATGTAATAGTATACCTGTATGAAGTCTGCCATGATTCCGGCATCGGGCGCCAGTTCCTTCCATGTCATCACATTTTGATTGGGGAACGCTGTTGCAATGGCTTTTTTGGTTGGTTCCAGTAATTTATTGTCCTTAAGAAGGATGGATATTTCATGATATTGATTGGTAGCCAGACCAGCTACTGGTGCCAAATCACGCTGCCGGACAAATGCGCTGCTTTGATCGAACATGGTGTTGGATGTTTTAAATACGCCACAAATGCGATAGGTCTGATAAGTCAGTTGTCCTTGCGTGTTGGTAAAGCTAAAGGTGATACGCGACCGGGGATTGATATACATGGCTGTATTCATCAGTTTGGGCCCATATTTTTGAATCGTTGCTTTGCTCCACAATTGACTTACGGCCCGTTCGAATTTTTTTTCGGTAATGAAACGAATGTCTTTGATGCTGTCGAGTTGACTCACGATATTTTGTGGTATCTGTAGCCGGGTTAAGCTGTCTTCTACCTGCTGCGTCACGCGGTAATTTTTGATTCGTAATTGCCCGGCTGTTTTTAAGCTAATTAACACAGCAGGCAAACGTGTTTCAGCTTCAAAATAATTTCCCTGGTTGGGGAGTAGTTTGGTGAATAAATCGCTGACTGTTTTTTCTTTTTCGGGGTCGATTCCTTTTAGCACCACGCCGGCATTGCCGCGTGCTGTGGTAGCCATAGCCATCACTTTGCTGCGAAATACGTAGGCTTTAACGGCGTTGTTTTTCGACAGATAGTTGTCAAGCTTTTTGACATTGGGCAGGCTATAAATAATTTCTTCGTTAATAAGGTAGTTGGGGTTTTGCACTTTTAAATGGCCCAATTCGGTGTATACTGCGGCATTAATTTTTTGATCAACCCAGCCTTTCATCATACCGGCCACAAAAACTCCAGCCACCGTTCCCAGCGTTATTGCGCCAATCACGACTAAGCTGCGTGGTTTATTGCGCCATACGTTTTTCCAGGATATATTTGGTATTATGCTCATAATTGGTTTGTTGTTAAAGAATGATGTGAGCTTGCTCAGCCTTTTAAGGCTTTTACTATTTTGATGTTACGAATACGGTTTGACGGGATGTAGCAGGCTGCCAGCACCATTATCAGAATGATGAGGGCCTGCCAGGCAAAGTAATGTTCAATGGGTGCCGTAGGCATTACCGGGTCAAAACCCATATCTTCATACATTTTAGCCATATTGCCGGTAATGCGGACAGGATTGGCGTTAAAACCGAGTACCAGGGGAATGGCAGCCAGCATTCCTGATACGGTACCGATTAAACCCAGAAAAAACATCTCAAGTACCACAACAGTTACCAACACTCTTTTTCGCATGCCAATGGCCACCAATACACCAAATTCGCGTTTACGTTCTGTAATCATCATGAGTACGGTTCCAAATATGCCAAAGAAAATGATCAGGTATAAAATTCCAACAAAGATTTGTCCGCTTTTATTATCGCCTTCAATTTGTTGTTTTAAAACGGGGTTGATCTCCTGCCAGTTTTTTACCAGATATTGATCTTTTGGCAGTTTGTTGGATAGACTGGCCTGAATCTCCTTCATTTGTCCGGCATCGGTCAGGTTCAATACCACAGATGTGATATGGTTGTCCAGGGAATAAAAATGCTGTGCCATACTCAGTGTCATATAGATGAGTTTGTTATCCAGATCGGGTGAAGGCACATGCACTATTCCCCGAACAGGAAACAGACCTGCGGCTGAATTTCCATGATATCCCTGACCAATAAGCACCAGCGAATCGCCTACCGAGGCACGCAAAAACTGAGATAACTTGTAACTGATTAAAACCCCCTTGTCGTCGGGGTTAAGATGCGTTCCCGGAAACTTAAAATATTTTTCAAACACTTCTCTATAGGGTTTTATCTCGTTGCTTTTTAAACCCAGGTCAAGTGCTAGTCTGTCCAGATTGTTGTAAATGCTGTTTTGGTGCAGTAATAATAGGTCTTGTTGCTTTTGGGGTAAGTCTGTCTCTTTTAAGACTGCTGTCACCAATTCAGGCGTTAGTTTATAGTGTACCAGCATGTGTTCGGGGTTGCTGATTTGTTTTTCTTTCAAAGGGTCGATGCCGGTCACTACTATGCCTTTGCTTTGGTGTCCAGTTGATGCCAGTGCAAACGATTCGATACGCGGAACAGCTACTTTTATGCCCGGGGTGGTCCGGATGGTCTTTAACACATCAGGTGAAAGCTCAAAGGAGTTGTCGAGATTGGGATCGTCAAAATAATCCGGATTTTGTACCTGCAGGTACCCCGAAAACATTTCAATGCTCTGTTTAATCATGTGACTGTATGTTCCTAACTGAAACGAACGCATTATGATGGCAAAAAAAACGGCAAAGAATATTGATGAGGCGGTTATTAGTGTGCGTCGCTTATTTCGCCAGATGTTACGCCAGGCCATGCTCACAATTCTGTTCATGATTTTTATTTTATAGGTTCCTTGATGGAAAGACTTTTTTGTGGGTTATCGAATGCGTTTCATATTTTGTTGGGTGAAAAATGATTCTTTAACATCCACGTCGAAGTCCATGGATTTAATGGTAATAATGGTTTTGTTTTCGGGCTCATCTGCCGGTATGATTTCAATAACTGAAGTTAGTTTGCGGCCATCAAATGTCTTAATGTCTTTTCCGTATTCGGTTCGAACCAGATAGTTTTCTTCATCGTAATAGGCGGCTTTCATAGAAATGAAAAGTGCTTTGTCCACCCAGATTAATACTTTTCCCCAAACAATGTTCGAGGTTTGATGGGGAATCATTTCAATTTTGTAGCACATGCGTCCGTCTATGGTTTCTTCACCTATGAGCGTATGGTTGTAATCGGTAACTACCGACGATTGCTTCACCAGGTCGTCGTTGCTGTAGTCAGATCCCATCCACCCCTGTGACATCATGCTGGGCGGAAGTTTGATCATTCGGTTTATTGATGGCGTGTAGTTCCACATTTCGGTTTTATACTTCATAAAAACCTGACCTTTATCTTTGGCTGGAGCGGTTATGTAGGTCATGAAATAATCGCGTTTCAACGACCAGTTTTTAAATTCAATGGTTCGGGTGTATTTGGGTCTGACAATGGCCATCGACATTTCACTTATGTTTGAATTTCCTTGTGTTTTGTCATCCATTTTTTTAATGATTTCGGTGGCCGATTGGCTGAATCCTTTAATGGTAAACAGACTAATTAGCGCAATTGTCAGTACTTTTAATTTCATGCTTTTATAATTTGTTTTGTTAAGGTCACATGAAACTTTCTCAAATTAATCATGCACCTGTGTGTGAAGTAATTCTCCTGGTTCTTTCAGGTGTTAATATACAATTTTTGGATGAAAGTTATACCAGTCACATTGCCGCATCTGCTATTTGGTGAGTTACATTATTCGTTTTTTTAAGTTTTTTGTGTGAATTATTGCAAAGTTTCCGGGTTAAAAATATAATTGCGTTTTAAACGTTTTCATTATTTCATATATTGTCGTTGTTTAATATCTTGAAATGTTGGAGTATAATAATGTGAAAACGATAACATTATTTATAAACTAAATATTTTTCCCCTTCATAATGAACTGGTCCATAACTGAATTTGAAAGCCGATTGATGATGCGAATCATTGTTTTAATCTCTCTTGCCTTTATGGTAAGTTGTCAACCATACAATGCTGAAATTAGAAATGTTAGAAGATTAGATCAAGGATGGGTTTCTATCCTTGCGGATACGGTCGCTGAAAAGTATAATGGTTTTCAAAACAGGGATTTCGGGCTGATAGGTTGGGATTCTGTCACTGTACCGCACAATTGGGATCAATACTATGGATACCGCCGTTTAAAGCATGGAAATAAGCATGGTTCAGCCTTGTATCGTCGATATTTTACGATCTCAAAAATTGAGAAGGAGAAAAGATATTTTTTGTTTTTTGAAGGGATTGGATCTTATGCTACAATTTGGGTTAATGGTAAAAAGGTTGGCTATCACGCCGGTGGCCGTACTACTTTTACGCTTGATATCACTGATGCGATTGCCGAAGGTGATGCTAATTTATTGGCTGTACGGGCTGATGAACCCGCTCATATTAATGATCTCCCATGGGTTTGTGGCGGATGTAGTTCGGAGTGGGGATTTTCGGAAGGGAGCCAGCCTTTGGGAATTTTTCGTCCGGTTCAATTAATCGAAACAGCATCTGTTCGGGTAGAACCGTTTGGTGTTCATATTTGGAATGATACAACAGTAACAGATAAGGAAGCGCAGATTTATGTTAATACGGAAGTGAAAAATTATTCGGATGGTGATTTTTTAATTGTGATTGAGAACCGACTCTTAAATAATAAAGGTGATTTAGTCGCTGAAATAAGGAAAAAGGTTACCATCGCGGCCGGTCAGACTCTTACGTCATTTGCGAGTATTAGTCCGGTCAAAAATCCGGTGTTATGGCATCCGGACCGGCCGTATCTTTACACCGTCCAAACAAGGTTGTATCAAAGCGGAAAGATTTTGGATGAGGTGAACGACAGGTATGGGATTCGTTGGGTGAAATGGGATCTTAAACAGTTACGGGGAAAGCAAGCCACCAATCGTTTTTATGTCAATGGGAAGCCTTTCTTTTTGAATGGTACGGCAGAATATGAGCACCTTATGGGGCGTAGTCATTCTTTTACCGATGAAATGGTTCAGTCGCGTGTAGAACAGATAAGAGCAGCAGGATTTAATCTTTTTAGAGACGCTCATCAGCCTCACAATTTAAGGTATAATAAGTTGTGGAATCAAACCGGGATGCTATGGTGGCCTCAAATGTCGGCTCATATTTGGTTTGACACTCCTGAGTTTCGTGATAATTTTAAAGCCTGTCTGCGTGATTTTATCAAAGAACGACGCAACAGTCCTTCCAATATTCTATGGGGGCTACAGAATGAGAGCGTATTACCCGAATCTTTTGCCCGTGAATGCACCGAAATTTTCAGGGAAATGGACCCTACAGCATCCACACAAAGGTTGGTCACCACTTGCAATGGCGGAACGGGCACGGATTGGAATGTGGTTCAAAATTGGTCGGGGACCTACGGCGGGCAACCTGAAAAATATGATGAAGATTTAAAACGGCAGGCTTTTAATGGTGAATATGGTGCCTGGCGAAGTGCTGACTGGCATGCCGAAGGTGAATTTGATCAGGAAGGCAGTTACACCGAAGAACGTATGTGGCAACTGATGGAAATGAAGCTTCGTCTGGCTGAAAGTGTTTCTGATAGTTCATGTGGACATATACAGTGGCTGTTTGCTTCGCATGAAAATCCCGGTCGAACTCAAAGCGGCGAAGGATTTAGAGCGTTGGACCGCGTGGGGCCAGTGAACTATAAAGGGCTTTTTACAGTTTGGGGTGAGCCGCTCGATGTGTATTATATGTATAGGGCTAATTATGCAGATGGCGTTAAAGACCCGATGGTTTATATTGCCGGACATTCATGGCCCGACCGATTTGTTTTACCGGGAACAAAAAGTCGTATTTCTGTTTTTTCAAATTGCGAAGAAGTCGAGCTTTTTAATGATATTAATGGTTCTTCTTTGGGACGACTTAAAAATCCAGGGCGTGGCTTTCATTTTGAATGGGATAGTGTTTTGGTGGTTTATAATTTGTTACACGCAGTGGGCTATAATAACGGAAAGCCTGTCGCTACTGATGAGGTGTTGTTGAACCATCTGCATAAAGCACCTGGTATTGCGCAGTTGAAGTCGACTCATGAGTCGCTTGTTATTCCGCAAACTAATGGTCATTATATTTATCGCGTTAACTGCGGCGGTGATGATTATGCCGACGAACATGGTAATACTTGGCTGGGTGATGTGCAATGGCAGGATTCAACGTCGTGGGGTTCTCTTAACTGGACTGATTATTTCAATGATATGCCACCTTTTTATGGCAGTCAACGACAATCTTATTCACCTGTTACCGGAACTCGTGAGTGGCCTTTGTTTCAAACTTATCGGTATGGAATGGAGGGGCTACGATACCGGTTTCCGATACCGGACGGAACCTATCGGGTGGAACTGTTTTTTATGGAGCCCTGGTATGGCGTTGGGGGTGCCACGTCATGTAAAAACTGGCGGCTTTTTGATGTGGTTGCCAATGGCCTGACACTGGTTGATGACCTTGATATTTGGAACGAGGTTGGAACTAATAAGGCTTTGAAAAAAGTCGCAATTGTAAAGGTGACCGGAGGCTGTCTGGAAATTGGCTTTAATGGCGTTAAAGCTTCGCAGGCTGTTATTTCGGCTATTGCTGTGTCGTCGTTGGATGACAAATTGGTTAAGGCTGCGCCGCCTGCACATAATTTGATTGAGGATATTGTATTACTATCTGGTGACCAATCGCCGGTTTCCAAAAAATGGCTGTCAACAGGCGACCTTGTTTTTGTGGATAGCCCTTCGAAGTTCTCTTATTTACCTCCTGATTTGTATGGTGCCGAATGGATTCAATATCCAAAACAGTTGGAAAATAGCGTTGATAAGCAAAAATTGTCATTTACCGTTTCTCGCAATGTCTGTGTCTATGCAGCTGTTAATAAAGCTGAAATAATGCCGGATGAGATGTTTGACTGGAATAGTATTAATGACAGTATCGTAATAACGGGGCAACATAATGGTGTTTATCAGGTGTATCAAAAATATTTCCCCGCAGGAGCCAATATTCAGGTGCCTGTTTTTACTACAAATAGTCAATTTATTATAGCTGTTAATGCGGCACATGGGATGGATGATGCCATTGATTTGAGACCAACTAACACATATTATGCCCGTAATGGGAATATGAATGGAGCAACAGCGCGTGTGGTTTATTATAAGAATAAAGACTGTGTGATGGTTCAACGTGAAGGACATGACAGGCTCTCATTTGTTTTTTCTGTTGGACTGGCCTCTAAATACGGTTTGCATTTCAGATACCTGAATTTGAGTAATGATGCTATCCCTGTCAAAATGGAAATTGTTTCTTCGGATGAAACCATTCAGTGGATGGGGATATTGGATTTTTCTCCATCTTCGGAGAAGTGGAAAAGTTTGCGTACAGATACGGGGACGACCATTAATGCCGGTATTTATGAAATTAGACTAACGCCATTGAAAGAAGGAGAGATGTATTTTGATTGGGTGAAGGTTCAATAATATTGATATTAAAAAAATAGAATTTTCGATTTGTTAACGAGTGTTGGCGATAATATTGAAGTGTCTGTTGTTAAGTGTTTTAAATTAATTATTTAGAAGTCCTGAAAATGTGAGTTTATTAGGGTAAATGATTTATTTGAGAATAAGCATAACGCAGAAGTTGGAGCTTTTTGCAAGCACAGGTTCGAAAGATGTTTTGTCGAGGACTTAAAATAAGCCGGAGTTCATTAAGTCAGGCTGTAAATATTTAAAAGTATAAGAGATGGTTTTTAATCAATTAAAAAAATGGGGAATGCTGATCCTGGTCAGTTGGATAGGTCTTATGTCCGCTGTACCCCAGAGTGTGGAGACACAAAGAATTTATCTTTCAGGTAAGGGGTTTGATGATGCCGTTAATTGGGACTTTTTTTGCACCGGTGGCCGTAACAGTAATGAGTGGAGTACTATAAAAGTGCCATCTTGCTGGGAGCAGGAAGGTTTTGGGGAATATGGCTATGGTGTGAATTTTTATGGTAAAAAAAGCGATCCGTTGATTGCCTCTGAGAAGGGTGAATATCGTCATCAGTTTGATGTTTCGTCTCAATGGCGTGGTAAAAGAATATATATCGTTTTTGAGGGAGTAATGACCGATGCTGAAGTACGCATCAACGGTAAAAAGGTGGGTACTCATCAGGGCGCTTTTTACCGCTTTAAATATGATATTACTAATTATGTGAAGTTTGGTAAGTTAAATCAGCTGTCTGTTTTAGTTAGTAAAGAGTCTGATAATGTTAGTGTTAATATGGCTGAGCGACGGGGCGATTATTGGAATTTTGGAGGTATTTTCCGGCCCGTGTATCTTGAGGTTATGCCGCCTTGTTTTATTAATAGGGTGGCTGTGTCGGCTCAAGCCGATGGAACTTGTAAAGCACATGTATTTTTATCGGAAGGTGTAACAGGTAATTATTCTGTAAAAGCAGAATTGTTTGATTTAAACGGAAAAATAATTGGTGAACCATTTTTATCGAAGATAGGGGATGGTTCCGATCAGGTAAATCTAAAGTCAAAATTTGCAGGAATTAGCCAATGGACGGCCGAAACACCTAATCTTTATCAAGTGCGTTTTTCTTTGTTCAGAAATGATCAATTGTTGCATCAAAAAACAGAACGAATTGGTTTTAGAACATTCGAAATTCGTCAGGGAGATGGGCTTTATCTGAATGGCTCTCGTATTATGATGAAAGGAGTTAACCGTCATAGTTTCTGGCCTGAAACTGGCCGTACATTGAATAGAGCGTTAAACTATGAAGATGCCCGGTTAATTAAGGAGATGAATATGAATGCCGTGCGCATGTCTCATTATCCACCTGATACTGATTTTTTGAATGCCTGTGATGAGTTAGGCCTTTATGTGATTGATGAGCTGGGGGGGTGGCATAACCATTACGATACTGGTGTTGGTCGTAAATTGGTCAAGGAAATGATTACACGCGATGTAAATCATGCTTCGGTATTGTTGTGGTCTAATGGTAACGAGGGCGGTTGGAACACTGAACTGGATTCCGAATTTGGTAAGTATGATCTTCAGAACAGACCTGTGATACATCCGCAGCAGGAGTTAAATGGACTTGAAACAATGCATTATCGGTCTTTTGGTCAGACACAGGAATATTTGCGGGGAAAGGATTTGTTTATGCCCACAGAATTTTTGCATGGTCTTTATGACGGCGGTCATGGTGCTGGTCTGTTTGATTATTGGGAGATGATGCGACAGCATCCCAATTGTACCGGTGGCTTTTTGTGGGCTTATGCCGATGAAGGGGTGGCCCGAACGGATCAAAATAACCGTATTGATACGGATGGAAATCATGGCGCCGATGGCATCGTTGGGCCTCATCATGAAAAAGAAGGGAGCTTTAATACCATTCGGGAAGTGTGGTCGCCGGTGTGCATCCATCCAAAAAATGAAATATCACCGGATACGTGTATTCTTATCTTTGAGAATAGATACGATTTTATCAATTTGCGAGCTTGTGAATTTACTTATCAGCTGGAAAAATTCCCGGCGATTACTGATAATCAAAACTCCGGTGTTGTTTTAGCAAAAGGCAACATAGACTCGCCCGATGTGGTTCCTGGGGCAAGCCAAGAGGTTAGACTTTCGTTTCCGGCAAATGCCAGAATGGCTAATGTGTTGTATGTAACTGCAACTGATCCCTCTGGCGATGAGATATGGACCTGGTCTTTTGAATTGAAGCGGGTGAGGGCTGTGCCTGCCCCTCTATCAACAGGTCATTTTGAAACGGCAGAAGATGATAGTCTGTTGGTGGTGAATGCCGGATCTTCAGAGTATACTTTTAATACTGCAACAGGTTATCTGGAGGGGGTTGAGCTAGATGGGAAATCCATCTCGTTTGGTAACGGACCTCAATTTGTTGCCGCGCGGCGGGGCGACCGTTCATTGGATGGATGGGTCGAAGAAAATTTGCCTGACAATGTTGATCGCATTTATCCCGAAATTGTAGTGAACTCACAATTGACGCATTTTAGTTCTTTCCAGACTGATAGTTGTGTAATTATAGCGTCTGAATATAGCGGAGCTTTACAAAAAGTTGTCTGGCGTATTTTTTCGAATGGAACAATTCAACTTGATTATGATTACAGGTATGATGGAATTGTGGAATTAATGGGCGTCAGGTTTGATTATCCGGAGTCCCGGATGGTTTCTGTCCGTTATTTGGGACAAGGGCCATATCGCGTTTGGCAAAACAGGCTGAGAGGCACTACACTGGGCATTTGGGAAAATAAATATAATGATGCAATTCCTGGTGAATCGTTTATTTACCCGGAATTTAAAGGCTATTTCCGCGACTGGCAATGGGCCGTGTTCTCGACAACCGAAGGCAATATTGCTATTGGCAATGAAGGAGGTACGCCATATCTTGGCGTTTATACGCCTCGCGATGGTCGGGATGCATTGTTATATACCTTACCTGAAACGGGCATCTCATTTTTGGATGTGATTCCGGCTGTCCGCAATAAGGTTAACAATACCGACCTCGTTGGACCTTCTTCACAGGCTGCAAAAGTTTCAGGCATTCAGCATGGCTCTCTTATGTTTATTTTTTAAACCTGTTAGTTATGATAAAATTGATAGGGTTATGTTCTGTTGCGGTTTTGTTAGTATTTGGTCTTGAGTCTTGTTCAAAAGAAGAGATTATAGGTCCCAAAATGAAGGGCGACTACGAAGCAAATTTGAATTACTCTAAATTTGTTGATCCACCAAATCAATACAGGTCGTTTACGTTTTATTCGGTTAACGATACGCTTGATCCGGCAGAATTGAAACGACAGATTCATCATTTTAAAGCGGCAGGGTTTGGTGGTTTTTATTTTCACAGTCGCGAAGGATTGCTAACGCCTTATCTGCAAAAAGAGTGGTGGCAGGCCGTTGATACCGCTGTGGCAGCTGCTTTGGAGGCCGATGTTCAGATTCGGTTTTATGATGAAGACCGTTGGCCAAGTGGTTTTGCCGGCGGAGCGGTTCCGTTGGCCTCTGATGATTTTAGAGCTAAATCACTGGTGCGTTTATCTAAAGATGTATCCCTGCCTAAAGGTGCCGATGTCTTAAAGGAGGATGACGTGCACAGGTATGTGTGTTATACGGCTCAACCGGGAAATCCGCTGTTTAATGGTACTTCGTATGTTGATTTGATGAATCCCGAAACAGTGACAACTTTTATTCATTTAACCCATCAGCAATATTTAGATCGGTATAAGAGTCAATTACCATATCCCGTTACCATTTTTTCGGACGAGCCACACATTCATGCCCGGTATTTTGATAAAAACACACCCAATGAGGGTATTGTGTCATATTCGCCTGTTGTACGCAAACGCTATGAAGAGATGTATGGGACTGATTTAATGGATAAAGTGAATTTGTTGTTCGAGGAGAAGGACAACTGGCGTGAGATTCGTTGGCAGTATTATACGGCTGTCGCAGCGCAGTTTGAGAGTTCTTTCTCGGCTCAAATGGGACAGTATATGGGCGATCATAACGGTCTGTTTGTAGGTCACTATCTGGGAGAAGATGTTTTGACCAAGGTGCGCGATCGTATCGGTAATTCGATGCTTCATTATAGAAATATGCAAATCCCTGGTATCGATATGCTGGGCATGTCAACCGATGACCGTTTAATTACGGCGCGACGTATGACGTCTGTGGCGAATCAGTATGGTATTCCCAGACGTATGAGTGAGTTATTCGGTATTAGCGGACACAATATGAATTTTCAGGATCGTAAGCGTATCGCTAACTGGCATGCCATGAATGGAATTAATCATTTGGTACCGCACCTCACACAGTACAGCTTAACAGGGTTACGTAAACGTGACTATCCACCTGCTTTTTCAGAACATCAGCCTTACTGGCCCTACAATAAATTGGAGGAAGATTATCAGGGACGCATCTCGTATGCTGCAACGGTGGGCGAGTATCAACCGCAGGTGTTGGTTCTCAGTCCCCTCGAAAGCGAATTTATTGCAGGCTCAGAAGATGCTAAATTTACTAAAGGTGTTTCAGAGGTACTCCTACGACTTCAGTCTGCTCATTTTGATTATGACATTGGCGATGAGCAAATCCTAGCCGACATTGCCAGAGTAAAAGATGAAATTCTTGAAGTGGGCGCTATGCACTATAGTTTGGTCATTATTCCTGATATGATTGAGATGCGTAAATCAACACTGGACTTGCTTGTAAGGTTTTTACAAAATGGGGGCAAGGTGGCTCATCTGGGTAAACGTTTTCCTTCATTTTTAAATGGGATAAAGAATGAAAAGGCTTTGAGTCAATTACAAAAGGATGTTATTTCGCTTAAACCGGATAGTTTTAATTTTGATATACAGCAACTCATAAGCCCTGAAGTTCAGGTTGAAGGAGCGGATGCTGAGGAAATATGGGTGAGTCACAGGCAAGTTGATAATGGTCATTTGGTGATGTTGATGAATCAGGATATGTTTGATAGTAAAAGGTTTTTTGTACGAAGCCGTTTTTTTGATGATAACCCTGTTTTATGGCAACCTGAATCTGTTAAATGTTACACTTTGAAGCCTCAAACTAATGGTTGGTTTGAAATTGAGCTTGCTCCCTCATCTTTAGCCTGGATAACCACTGGGGCGCTCTCTTCTGATGTTGAACTGTCAGGACGCTACAAGGTGCCTGCTTCCATAGCAATTGTTGATTCTACTTCAGGTCAGTGGTCTGCAAAACGACTCAATTCAAATGCTATGACCTTGGATTTTGCCTCGTATTCAACCGATGGCGGATTGACGTTTAGCGATAAAGAGCCTGTTATTGGCATTCATGAACGGCTGACTGATGCTGGTTATAATGGCCCGTTGATGTTGCACTACGAATTTGAAGTGAAAACCATACCCTCAAAGATGAGCCTGGTTGTGGAAGAATCAATGACTAACGGGAATGTCCGGATAAATAACCATGTACAACAGTTCTGCAACGGCCAATATTATATTGATACTAAATTTTTAACCAACGAGATTACCCGGTGGGTGAATGTTGGGGTGAATAGTGTCGATGTGTCATTGATTTTTAAAGCGCCACAACCCAAAGAAATGAAGCCGGCCGATCGGTATGGTACTGAAATAGAAAGCATTTATCTGATGGGCGATTTTGGGGTGTTTGGTAAAACTCAGCAACTATCGTTTGATAATCAGCGCAATTGGTCGGGGCTTTCACCTATTCGTCCGGTGCATGTTTTCGATGCTTTTTTTATCGACGGCGAAAGAGATTCTGTTTCAGGGAGCCTCACTGATGAAGGTTATCCGTTTTATGCCGGCGCGGTTGAGTTGACTTCTTCTTTTACTCTGGATTCGATCAACTCGTCGACCCGATATGTTTTTAATTTCCCGGACTATGAAGCCATTGTTTTACAGGTCGAAATTAATGGAAATAAGTATGCCCCGTTGGTGTGGATGCCTTATAAAATGGATGTTACCAGCAGTATTCATGAAGGTGAAAATAGTGTCAAAGTAACGTTGGTTAACTCGCTGCGTAATTTGTTGGGTCCTCATCATCATGTATGGAAAGAGATGAATAGGGTTGGCCCTGCTACCTTTTCAGGCAGAGGCGGTTTTCCTAACGGCCGTGGAAATCGTGATTGGTACGATTTACGTGTAAAGGGGGAACAAACTGATGCATGGAATGATAACTACTACATGGTTCCTTTTGGTTTGCTGAAACCCGTTGAAATTTGTACGCAGCAGTTGGACGAACTGACGGTTCAATAAATGTGATATTTCAATATTTCTGGTATTTATTTCCAGATGGTTCGTTAAAATTTATAATTCGCAGCATTGGTGTCCGGTAAAAATTTAGAGAAATGATTAGAACCCAGATCCAATGTGATAGTCAGAGATTTTAGGAGATATTGGGGTTGCTTTCCGCCTCAAGAAATTTCCGTTAAGAAAATCAATTTTATTGGCGTAAAGAAATCCGGGCTGTTTGAGCGAAGCGAGTTCCCGGATTTTAGACAATGAAATTGATTTTTAGGAAATTACTTGCAGCGGCGGCATTTTTTGTTTACTTTTTTTTGCTGTAGTGGAGCGAAGCGGATCACGAATTCCTTTGAAATAAAAACCTCAATGAGTAAAAAAAGTAAAAGCCGGTGCGGCTTGAGCACTTAAATGGAGAATATATTTTTTACCGGACAATAGTGAATTCGCAGATATTATTATGATTGATAGTCAATGGTTGTCTTAAATTGAAATAGTCAAACTCTGACTTGCGGCTTTAAGTTAAAATTTTTTGTTATGAGAAGATTTGTGCTTCCTGTTTTGTTTATTGTATTTGTTGCCTTTTCATGTAAAATGAGACGTGAGGCGTCCGATGATTTTGAGCTGTGGTACAACCATCCGGCTTCTGTTTGGGAGGAGGCTTTGCCCATCGGTAATGGCCGGTTGGGTGCAATGGTATTTGGCGAACCTGGCTGCGAACATCTTCAGTTTAACGAGGAAACATTGTGGGACAGTGGCCCGCGTGATTATAACCGTAATAAGGCTTATCTGCATCTGAATGAGATCCGGTCGTTGCTTTTTAAAGGTAAACAAAAAGAGGCTGAGCTATTGGCTGCAAAAACGTTTATGGGCAGGCTTTCGTATGAAAATGAATTTGAGAATTTACGTAAGGCATGGGCTGATAGTGTATTGCATCTTTCTGTTGTAGAAGAAGCGGTGAAGTCTGATTTTGATGACGCGGTATGGCCTGAAATGTTGATTGACTATAAGAGTGTGTGGGAGCGACATGGTCTGCCCGATTTGAATGGAAGTGTTCTTTTTCGTCGAAAAGTGTTTATCCCTGATAACTGGGCCAATAAGCCGGTGACTTTTCAGATGGGGCGTATTAAGGATGAGGATTTTACCTTTATTAATGGCTTGCTGGTGGGTTCAACGTTCAACGAAAATGGGAATAGATGCTATACGGTTCCCGCAGGTGTTTTTCATACCGGTGAGAATGTGATTGCTGTTTTAATAAACAATTATGTGTCAACGGGAGGCTTTAACGGCGTGAGGGTTAAGCCGCACAAAATGAATCTTCGATTGAATGCGTTTATTCAGGATACCATTATTGTTGAAGGGGCCTGGAAATATAGGGTGATAGATCATAAGCCGCCTTATTATCCGCAATATCAAGCCAATTATCAGCCTTTTGGCGATTTAATGATTCAGTTTCCGGGACATGAAAATTACACCAATTATCGTCGTAGTCTGAATTTGAATGACGCTTTGGCTTATGTATCCTACAATGTGGATGGCACCACTTATCAACGTGAAGTGTTGGCAAGTTATCCTGATAATGTAATTGCTGTAAAGCTATCTGCCAGTCGCAAAGGCTCGCTTAGTTTTAATGTGTCTTTTGAATCTCCTCATGAAAATTATGGCCTCCGGAAGATTGATGCTAATACCTTAGCTATTGATGTTAAAGTGGATAATGGTGTTATGAAAGGCTCGGCGTATATTCATGTTTCGACTTTAGGGGGTGATGTTGTTGTTACTAAAAATGGGCGTGTTAGGGTCACCAACGCCGATGAAGCACTGCTTAAATTAGTGGCTGCCACAAATTATGTCTCTTACGATGAGGTTTCTGGTGATCCATCGGCCTTGTGCCTGAAACAGTTGAATCAGATCAAAGCCATTGCGTATGATACCATAAAAGCACGACATGAGTCTGATTATAAGCGGTATTTTAATCGTTTGGATATTGATTTGGGTGGTAAGGATAAGCGTCTTTTGCCTACCGATGTGCGCATCCGACAGGCGCAAGTATCACCCGACAACGATTTGGCGGCATTATATTTACAATATGCCCGTTATTTGATGTTGTCTTCGGGACGAAAAGGGACTAAACCCGCCAATCTTCAGGGTATATGGAACGATAAAAAGTTCCCTGCGTGGGGCAGCAAATACACGCTTAATATAAACTGCGAGATGAATTATTGGCCGGTGGAAGTTTTAAATATTGATGAATGCCATTATTCTTTATTTGGAATGATTGAAGATCTGGCCATAAAAGGTGCGGCAACGGCGCGTGAGTACTATAAAGCCAATGGCTGGGTGGTACATCATAATACAGACCAGTGGCGTGGCACCGCACCAATTAATAATTCCAATCATGGTATCTGGGTTACCGGGGGAGCCTGGCTGACAACTCATTTATGGGAACATTATCTGTATTCGCAGGATACGGCTTTTTTGCGCGAAAAGGCTTATCCTTTAATGAAAGGAGCCGCAGAATTTTTTGTGGATTTTCTTGTCAAAGATCCTAAAACAGGTTATTTAATCAGTACGCCGTCTAATTCACCTGAACATGGCGGACTTGTGGCGGGTCCAACTATGGATCATCAAATTATCAGAACTTTATACCGTGATGTGATTGAAGCCGCCGGGATTCTTAACGTTGACAAGGAGTTTTCCGAAATTCTTCAAAATCAGTTGTCTCAGATAGCCCCTGATAACATCGGTCAGTTTGGCCAGTTACAGGAGTGGTTGGCTGATATTGATGATACCACAAGTACGCATCGTCATGTGTCTCATCTATGGGGTGTTTATCCAGGTCACGAAATTAACTGGCAACAATCACCTGATTTGATGTCGGCCGCCCGTCGTTCGTTGGTGTTTCGGGGCGATGATGGTACCGGGTGGAGCCTGGCCTGGAAAATTAATCTCTGGGCTCGTTTTCTCGATGGGGAGCATGCTTATAAAATGCTGCAAATGATTTTTCGTGATGCGTTGAATACCGATCACGAGGGTGGGGGTGGTTCTTATCCTAATTTGATGGATGCGCATCCTCCTTTTCAAATTGACGGTAATTTTGGAGCGGCTGCCGGTATTGCGGAAATGCTCATCCAAAGTCAGAATGGAATGGTTCATTTGTTGCCGGCTTTACCCAACGAATGGGCCGACGGCGAATTGAAAGGCGTCAGGGCGCGTGGTGGTTTTGTGGTTGATATGAAATGGCAGAACCGAAAGCTCTGTTTTGTCGAGATTACCTCTAATTCAGGTAATGTTCTTAAAGTTAAGATTGGCGATGAAATTAAAACCCTGAATACTGAAGTTGGGGGTGTTTACACCCTCGTTTCCAGGTGATTATTTATTTAACAATTAACAAACCTATTAGGTGTTATAAATGCGGTTGTGGTTTAACGTGATATATGATTAAAGAGGACTTTGATTAAATTTCTCACCATTGCTATTTTTTTGTCGTTTATGAATGTGGAATTCTCCATTAGCTCAGCGGCTGAAATTATTTTCAGAAGGGTTTTGCATTGCCATTTCATTTTTGTGACAGCGGTAAATGAGAAGAATGTTTTTTGATTCGTTGCCTTGTGTATCGATTTATATTTTTTTTGGCTATTCCTTTGTATCCGGTCATTTGGGGGAGTTTCCGAGCCTTGCGCCCCTTGGGGATGATGGTTCGCTGTCATATTCTGAAATAGCTTGACGTAAAAAGTCAAGTAAAATGAAAAAAAAAGGAATTGCCATGTTAACAAATAGC
>NZ_JBQTGJ010000021.1:0-66081 GCF_052400685.1 Geofilum sp. OHC36d9 | reverse complement strand
TTGAGACAGTAGTCTCATACACCTTGAGACAGTAGTCTCATACACCTTGAGACAGTAGTCTCATACACCTTGAGACAATAGTCTCATGCTCCTTAAGTAAATGGTATCGGACACCACGAGTAAATGGTATCGGACACCACGAGTAAATGGTATCGGACATCACGAGTAAATGGTATCAGACACCACGAGTCGATGGTATCGGACACTCCGAGTCGATGGTATCATACACCTTGAGACAGTAACCTCCGATAGCTGGAGATAGTAATCTCCGATAGCTGGAGACAGTAACCTCCGATAACTGGAGGTAGTAACCTCCGATAACTGGAGGTAGTAACCTCCGATAACTGGAGATAGTAACCTCCGATAACTGGAGACAGTAACCTCCGATAACTGGAGACAGTAACCTCCGATAACTGGAGACAGTAACCTCCGATAACTGGAGATAGTAACCTCATAAAAACCAAACATCCATAACTAACAAAAAAGTTAACACGTTTTTAAAACTCAAAATAGCACCTGGATACACACTTAATATTAACAAAACCCCAGTGCTTAATAAATTGGAATTATTAATTTCTACGTTCTACCGGAATCGAATCTCTTAAAATCACATGAAACGACCATGATAAAAGAATTCTCACATAAGGAGGATGATTATTTTCATGGGAATTCCATGTGACCTTAACAATTAAATTACAGACATATAAAATCATACGAAAAACGCTGACACTTATTGGTCTTTTCCCAATTATGTAAAACCACGGTTCAGCCAACAAAAAAAACAAAAAATTACTGTCTGACCACGGCAACAGGGCATATCTGCAATCCAAACACAAAACGAAAGTGCGCAATACATGGGAGCCAAAAGGCTCACCAGTCTACCAATCGGACCATCGTGGAATTGAAATCCGATAATGCAGCTTTAAGTTTATGGCAAGCAACCAATCCAAATAACGGCATCTATTAAGCAATCACTATTGTCCGGTAAAAAATAGATTCTCCATTTAAGTGCTCAAGCCGCACGGGCTTTTACTTTTTTTCTACAGCAAAAAAAAGTAAACAAAAAATGCCGCCGCTGCAAGTAATTTCCTAAAAATCAATTTCATTGTCTAAAATCCGGGAACTCGCTTCGCTCAAACAGCCCGGATTTCTTTACGCCAATAAAATTGATTTTTTTAACGGAAATTTCTTGAGGCGGAAAGCAACCCCAATATCTCCTAAAATCTCTGACTATCACATTGGATCTGGGTTCTAATCATTTCTCTAAATTTTTACCGGACACCAATGTTAAGCAATATACAACCTAAAAATAAATTCATAACTTTATGAATATCAACTTCAACTCGGCAACGATGAAACAAACAAGGGGAATTGATTCACACACAGAAGTATGATTATCCTGGCGAGTTCCATATAACAACTGAGAGACAAATTATAATCAAATGAAAAAAACAATCATTTTATTAATGACGATTTTGGGACTATCCTCCTGCTCCGAAAAAAAAGATTCCCTGATAGGTTTATGGGACGACATCATTAAACTTTCAACTAAAAATGTTACTCTGACGGCAAAAACTGATTCAGTGACAATAACCACAGAAGGAGATTGGTGGTGGATTAATTCAATTTCATTTGACGACAGCACCTATATTTATTACAACAGAAAAGACATAGACCTTGAGTCCGATTCCTATTCCATAAAAGAAGACTTTTTTATAGTTGAACGACGCGATAAAAACACCCTTTTTGTGAAATTATATGAAAACAGTACAAATAGAAAAAGAGGTATGAGTATTACTCTTGAAGCCGGCGACTATTTTGATTATATAAACATTACTCAAGCGGCTGATTAAGACATTACAAGCAAAAGCTTACACCATTACATTTGAGGTCGGAGAAATTAAAAAAACGTGAATTTCATTTTGGTAAATGACCATTTTGGAAGCAAGCGTAGCGCTAAAGCCGGACTTTATTGACCGACTTTAATTAACTGTCTTTATGCCAGGCATAACGAATTCGTTGACTTTATAAACAAACACTACTTAAAAATAAAACCATACAACGAATCGTAACACCGTGAAAATAAATCAGATCAAACAGACGGGCCGAACCATTAAAATAATTCAGTATTCATTACTACAATTAATGAATACTGAATTACAAATATTTTTCTATCTTTGTCCATTATTTGATTGAATTATGAAAATGGTAGGGCTAAATATCAAAAGACTCAGACAGGCAAAGGGCTATAGTCTGAAAGAGTTTGCTGACAAAGTTGGTGTTTCGGCCAGTTTTATCTCTCAGGTTGAAACAGACAAAATTAGTCCATCCTTATCCAAATTAAAAGACATAGCCGACGCCTTAAACACGACCATCGGATTACTGATTGGAGAAACCAATCATCCCCACACGTCCAACGCTTCACCGGTCGTTCGAAGAAACGAAAGAAAACACACTGACCATCTGGGTAAAGGAATCAACATCTATCTACTCACCTCGCCCGATCCCAATAAACAAATGGAGCCGCTGTTCATTAAAATACAGCAAAACGCTTCATCCGGAAATCAACAATATCAACACTTTGGACAAGAATTCGTCCTGGTACTGAAAGGCAAAATTGAAATCACATTAAATGATACCCGATATATACTCAATATAGGGGATAGTATCTATTTCAATTCAAGCACCCCTCATTCATTCAGAAATCTGGGTGAGGTAGTCGCTGAAGTAGTCTGGGTGGACACCCCGCCTAGTTTATAGCATACTTTTTTTTGTCTATTTCGTTCAGTATTTATTAACTAAGATAATTAATACTTAACAATAGTTATCATGAATACCATTTTAAAAAACAAATTGGGCGGATTGGAAGGAGAAATAAAAGATTTCTCTGAAAAACTGAACCAATTCAAATTGCAACAAGGCAATATGTCACAGTTGGAATCGATGATTACATCTGAGATGGAAAAACTGGGTTTTGATGAAGTTAAAACCGATGAAGTAGGTAATGTAATCGGAATTATCAAGGGCTACAAAAGCGTTGATGACATAGTATTGCTCTCAAACATTGATTTGCCGGTAGCTGAACATAACAATGACAGCACGCCTGATAAAAATGCATCCATCATGTTTGACAATGACAAATCCGGGATTCTTACCAGTCTTTTCACCGGAGCTCTTTTCAAACGCTCATTGGCTCTTTTAACAGGAAACCTGATTGTTGCCTGCATAACCAGGAGTGAGAGTTGTGGTTTCGGCGTGAAATATCTTTTTAACCAACAATTGAAAAAAGAAAAGATAAAAGGGGTGATTTTGTGCGAACCAACAGACTTTAAAATATATACAGGAAATAAAGGACAGCTGGAGTACGAAATCGTTGTACACGAATCAAACCACAAAAACAATTCGCCCAAATACGAACAAATTCTTGACTCTAAAAAGAATGATCTTCTAAATAGTCTGAATGCTGTTTCAGACAGATTACCAATGGATAATGAATTGGGCAAACCATCGCTTGTAGTCAAAAATGTTTGTTACAAAAACAGCCCTTATGATAAAGGAGACCGGGAAATTCATATCAAGGTAGACAGAACGTTTACACCAGCCGAAAACGAAACTGTAATCCTGCAAAACGCACAAAGATTGACTAAAAATATTTTTAATGATGATGCAATTGAAGATACGCACATTGATGAAAATAAAATAACAACGTCTACCGGTAAAACATTACAAGAAACAAAAGATTACAAGCCCTGGAAGATGGAAGGCTATCATCCTTTTGTCGTGAATTCACTGGAAGTGTTACATGAAAACAACTTCGATACATCCGTAGGCTACTGGAAAAACAGAATTACAGAAGGCTCTTTTACTAACGGTGAACTGAAAATACCGACCATTGGCTTTGGAGCAGGTAAACAAGAGAACACTCAAGGCGTATCGCTCAACGATTTGCTGAAATCAATTTATGGAAAATCCCTGATAATCTACCGCCAGATTGGGGTTCCTACATTTGGC
Source organism: Geofilum sp. OHC36d9 (assembly GCF_052400685.1). Taxonomy (NCBI): domain Bacteria; kingdom Pseudomonadati; phylum Bacteroidota; class Bacteroidia; order Marinilabiliales; family Marinilabiliaceae; genus Geofilum; species Geofilum sp. OHC36d9. Next base: position 62,070 of record NZ_JBQTGJ010000021.1, on the reverse strand, counting down.
TGGGATGACGGTGAGATTTAAGACAAGCAAAACAGATTTATGATGAACGTTTTAGTATTGAATTGCGGAAGCTCTTCACTTAAGTATCGTATTATCAAAATGCCCGTTGAAACAGACATTGTTAATGGCGAAGCGCAAAGAGTCGGAATTAAAAGTGCAGATACTTCCTTTATTACACACACCGTAAAAGGACAAAACAGTACCCTTAACATAGACTTACCAACCCACGTTGACGCTTTTAAAAAAGTATTACAACTAATATTTGAAAATCATAAAAATGATGAAGATATCTATTTTGATTGTATCGCCCATCGCTATGTTAACTCAGGCGAGCATTTCTCAGGCGCTTCAAGAATATTCCCCGAGGACTTAGAAAAACTGCAGGAAACTTTTGACATTACACCGCTGCATGGCCCCATCATTTATGAGGTGATAAAATTCTGTAGTGAAGAATACCGTGATATTCCGCAATATATTTTAGCCGACAATGGCTTTCACAGCAACATCCCGGCAAAATATTCGACCTACGCACTGCCGTTAGACCTGATAAAAAAACACCACATAAAAAGAATGGGTTATCATGGAATTTCGCATCAGTATGTGATGCAGGAAGCCTGCAACTTTTTGGATCAGGATGCGCAAACGCTAAAAATAATCAGTTGTCATTTAGGTACCGGCGGATCGAGTGTTTGTGCCATCCAGTTCGGGAAATCGGTGAATTCGTCAATGGGATTTACCCCATTAGAAGGATTGATGATGAATACCCGTTCGGGCGACATTGACGCCGGAATGATTTTTAATATAATGTATAACAATGGCTTGAATGCCTCAGAAGCGGAGAATATCCTGAATAAAAAAAGTGGTGTTCTTAGTATTTTCAAAGAGTCATCTGACTTACGGGATGCCTTAAAAGGGCGGGATAAAAACCCAAATGCAGAAATGGCACTTGAAATGTATGTACGAAGAATCAAAAAATACATTGGAAATTATATGATTCAACTTAAAAAGGCCGATGTATTAATATTTACCGACACTCTGGGCATTGGCATGCCAGCCATAAGAAACGCCATTTGTAAAGGAATGGAATATTTTGGAATACGGATAGACAAACACTTGAATAAAAATTACCAGTGCGGCATACTTGATGTTTCCATGGCCGATTCGGAGGTTAAAATATTAATTGTACCTAACAATGAGGAATTAATGATAGCAAGAGAAGTTTTCAAGAAAATGAGTTCAAGCAAAGAAGCTAAAAACATATTATCATGATTTTGATCGTTGAACCAACATACAATGAGGTAACTTTTTGGACGTACCAGCGTCCCGGATCCGAACATAGCCCACAATCAATTACCATAAGCACCGAAGAAATTAAAACCAGGCATATCTTAGCCGAAACCATCAATAAAATTACCGGAAATACGCTGCCAAAGGCCATATCAATAAGAATTCTTTTTGGCGGAGAATTATTTGGAAAAATAGCGTTGGTTGATGATAATTTTTTCCCGGCTTTTGAAAAATTGATAAAAATACGCCCTTCTTATATCTCTTATGTATTGACCTTTATTAAGGTGCTTTACCAATCATTTCCGGGTATTCATATACTTGCCTTTTTCGAAACCGGCTTATTCCTGGAATTACCTGAAGTGGAGAAGTGTTATGCAATGCCGGATAATTATTATGGCGACATCTCGTACAGGAAATGGGGGTTTCATGGTATTTGGCACGACTACAATGCCAAATTACCTGCAAAACCAAAAAAAACAATTTCAATTGTGCTTGATAAAACCACAACCGTTTGTGCCTTAAATAAAAAATTACCTGTCACAATGAGTTTTGGGAGCACGCCGCTTGAAGGTATAATGGGCAAAAGAAGTTGCGGTGATATAGACCCCGGAATTGTGTTTTACCTCATGAAAAAGAATAAGTATTCCATCCAAAAAATGGACGAAATACTTAAAAATAAAAGCGGCTTTTTCGGATTAACCGGTTACGACAAAGAGATGGATGAACTGGTAAAACTGTATGGAAATGACCCAAAAGTTGATTTGGCTTTTGACATTTACATGAACCAGGTGAAAAAATACATTGGTGAATCCATTGCTATGCTTGGCGGAGTTTCTGACATAATATTCTCAGGTCCTTACGTAGAATCCTTTAAACCAATAATTTTCCACATTTTAAAGGATATCTCTTTTATTGATATAACCCTGCAGGCATCGCCCTGGGAAGAGACAGACAAACTCTCCAAAATTTCGATGAAGAACTCGAAAGTATCGGTTTATCTGAATAAGGTAACGCTGCATGAAATTATTTATGAAATGACGAAAGAGTACATAGCAAAACACCTTGAAGTATTTGCCTGATTCAAACACCTGCTTTATGCACAGGCACTAACTAAACTCTAAAGGCGGATTTAGCCATCCGTCACAACAAACAGAAAGGCGGTTAAATCAATGATTTAACCGCCTTTCTGTTTGTTAAATTTTGGTGACTCAGCTGGGGTTCGAACCCAGGACCCCATCCTTAAAAGGGATGTGCTCTACCAACTGAGCTACTAAGTCATCATTAATGTTTCAGAATCGTCTTCAAAAAGCAATTCCAACTTTGAAAAAAAGAGAGATTGTTTCTTCAACAACCTCTCCGGAATGTGACTCAGCTGGGGTTCGAACCCAGGACCCCATCCTTAAAAGGGATGTGCTCTACCAACTGAGCTACTAAGTCATCACATTTTTGCGTTAAGAAAGAGATTGTACCTCTCTCAAATGCGATGCAAAAATAGGCTGTTATTATTAAACTTGCAAGTCAACAAATCAAAAAAAAAGACATTTTTCCTTTTGCCTCCACAACAACAAACCTTAAACCACAAGTTTTTAGAATTTTACACACACATATTTTTTTCATCGCCAGTCTGATTTTTCGTATTTTTATCATTCGCATCCGCTTAAAACCTGAAAAAAACCAATACCATGATTATGAAAACAAGAAAACCGGCTTTTGCAGGCACCTTTTACGATAAAAACCGCAATAATCTTCTATTCCATTTAAAACAAATGTTTATTAACGCACAACCAAAAGAATCGCAACAACCGGTTGCTGCGCTAATAGTGCCTCATGCGGGTTATATATACTCGGGTACGGTCGCCGCTTCGGCTTATCAACAACTTCCGGCACACGCCCAATTCAATCGCATCTACCTCATCGGCAGCAGTCACCGGATGACATTCAGTGGCGCGGCTCTATTTGACGGGCAGGCCTTTGAAACACCCCTTGGAGATGTCCCGGTTGACACCGCAGCCGTGCAAGAGCTGGCCGAAACTTCCAATCTGTTCCACATAAACAATCAACCACACCAACAAGAACACACATTGGAAGTTCAGCTCCCATTTCTGCAATATCATCTCAAAAAACCATTTAAAATAGTCCCTGTTATTATTGGAACGCAAGATGAAGACGACTGTCGGCTGATGGCGCAAGCCCTGCACTCTCACTTCCATGAGGGCAACCTGTTTATCATCAGCACCGACTTTTCTCATTATCCGAATTACAGCGATGCACAAAACACAGACCATGAAACCGCCGGTGCCATCCTGAAAAACAACCCTGCCGCACTCCATTCAATCCTCAAAAAACACCGTCAAATGAATATCCCCAACCTGGCCACGTCATTATGCAGCTGGACGTCGGTATTGACACTTCTGTGCCTTACACAAAATATCCCCGGAATTCAATATCACCATATTATCTACCAAAATTCGGGCGACAGCCCACAGGGTGACACCGGCCAGGTGGTTGGCTACGAAGCCATAAAGGTAACACGACCAACCCAGTATAATTTTTCATTAACAGCCAATAATAAAAACGATTTGCTGACCATAGCGCGCCAAACTCTAAGTAATACGTTCAATAAAATGCCGGATAACATCACAGCCCCGGCATCCGAAATTCTCAACCAGCCAGCAGGCGCCTTCGTTTCATTATATATCAGCGGTCATTTAAATGGATGTATCGGACAATTAGAACCTTCGCAACCCCTTTGGCTCGTGGTAAAAGAAATGGTATTGGCCGCAGCCTTTGATGACCACCGCTTCGACCGTCTCAAGGCAGAAGATCTGCCTTATCTTGAAATTGAAATTTCAGTGTTAACGCCCCCTGCAAAAATAACCGACATCAACGAAATTGAGCCCGGGCGCCATGGCATAATCATACAAAAAGGGCCTCATAGAGGCACTTTCTTACCCCAGGTGGCCCAACGTATGCACTGGACGCGCGAAGAGATGCTGCGCCACTGTGCCCGAGACAAAATGGGTATCGACGCCGACGGGTGGAAAGATGCAGAGCTATTTACCTATGAAGCCATCGTATTTAAAGACCATTATTAATCTCAGCAAAAAACTTATGGAACATACAGCAACCTTTTGGCAACCAGAAAATAATAAAATACGCTGCTTGCTATGCCCCCACTACTGTTTGTTGGGCGAAAACGAAACAGGCCTGTGTCGTACCCGCCAAAACAAGCAACACCAACTTATAACCATGGCCTATGGAAATGCGGCAGTGATTCACTCCGACCCCATTGAAAAAAAACCACTCTATCACTTTTTACCAGGCAGTTCAACCCTTTCGGTGGCCACCAAAGGCTGTAACCTGCGGTGTTTAAACTGCCAAAACAGCACCCTGTCGCAGTGCGGCCCCGAAACAAACGAGGCCGATTTCACCACGCCGCGCCAAATTATCGAAATGGCGATGAAAAACGACATCCCATCACTGTCTTTTACCTACACCGAACCCACCGTATTTTATGAATGGATGATGGACACGGCCCAATTAGCAAAAGAACATAATATTAAAACCTGTATGGTTTCCTCCGGATTTATAAACCCGGAACCGTTAAAAAAACTACTACCCTACATCGATGCGGTCAACATCGACCTAAAAGCTTTTGATGATGACGTCTACCGAAAATTGTGTGGCGCATCGCTGAAACCCGTCCTTAAAGCGCTTGAACTAATAAAAAATGAAGGGGTTCATCTTGAAATTACATCGCTCATCATCCCCGGATGGAATGACAATCCTGCTACTCTTCAAAAAATGTGTGACTGGCTCGTCGCTAAAAATTTTTCAGACATACCCATTCATTTCAGCCGCTTTTTCCCTGCTCACAAACTATTACATCTGCCAGCCACACCCGAAAAAACCATCCTTGCAGCTTGTCACCAGGCACGCCAGTCCGGACTAAAATATGTTTATGCCGGTAATATGTCAGAAAGTGGCCGGGACAGCACCATTTGTCCCGACTGCAAAAACACACTCATTACGCGCCATGGGTATAACGTATATGTAACGGGGCTTCGTGAAAACCGATGTGCGAAATGTAATACGATTATTTATGGTCTGTTTAATTAGAGTCTGTCTATAAAGTCAACGACTCCGTCTATGCTTGCCATAAAAACAGTCATTTACGAAAAGTAAACTCCTTGATTTTCATAACTTCACAAGCCTTGTATTTGAACTTTATATTTTAAACACTTAATTTATTATAGGTTGCGCTATAAAGGCCAACGACAGCGTTACGCTGGCTCACAAAACAGTCATTTCCTAATCCGATTGGCATCTCTGAATGAAATTTGTCCGCCTGCCAATTTTGTGGATTGCGTACGATATAATGGCGTATGCGTTCTAATTCCTGATCATTTCGTATGATGTGGTCGAAGTAATTGGGCTGCCAAAAATGGTTGTTGCGGTGGTATTTCGGGATATTCAATTGTTTTTCATCAATGTAATCATCAATTTTTGAATTTATTGCCGATTTAAACCCGGCAATAAACGACGATATGCATTTTGGGTTTTGGATAAATGGTTGGTGGGCCGTTATTGTTATTGTAATTACAATTACGCAATACATCCCGACGATCCCCAACCCCGAAAAAATTGTTCAAAACAAAAAATTTCCTTTTATCTTTAAACCCCGTTATCAAACCGTTTAATATTAAACAAATAACCGTTTGCGATGGTTATACTGCAATAATACCAATCCTTGAAAACAAATTTCATACATCTACTTATTCTTTGCCTGTTTCTGTATCTGCCCCATCTGCTTCAGGGACAGACAGACCCCATTGTACGAAAGATAAAAATTCAAGGCAACGAAACCTTTTCTGATAAAAAAATAAAGGACCTGCTCTCAACCAAAGCATCAACATGGATTGGCCGCAAATTTTTAGGTCAAGAAGCATCGTATTACACCCGGGATGTGGATCTGCTCTTCCAAAAAGAGCTAAAACACTATTATTATTCCGAAGGATTTGTGCACCTTCAAATCCTGCCGACGATAACGACCTTAAACAAACGAAACACAAAAATCAGAATCACCTTGCGCCTGCAGGAAGGGGCACCCGTTGTCATCAACAAACTGAGATTTGAAAGTAGTGACACACTTTGGCGTCAACAACTACTTCAGTACAGCCGGCAACCAAAAACAAAAATAACAGCATTGCCCGGCATACGCTTTCGCGATGATCTCATCTGGAACGATCGCAACCTCATCAACCAGCAAATGGTTGACCACGGCTATGCATATGCCATTGTTGAGCCACTAATAAACGCCGATAGCACAAAAAACAGTGCCACAATAATCTGGAAACTGAACCCCGGGCCGCTGAACCATTTTGGTCCAATTTCTATTTCAGGCGCTGAATACACCCCCGAACGTCTCATCTATAAACAGCTCACCATTAAAAAAGGCGACCAATACAGCCGTCAGGCCCTCAACATTTCACAACAACAGGTCTATCAGCTGGGCACCTTCCGTATTGCTTCATTGCAGGCACAACTCAACGACGCGCAAACCGATACCATCCCCATTCACATTGCCATCACTGAGGCGCCACGTCACTCTGTAAAATTTGGATTGGGTTATGGTCGTGAAGACTATGTACGGGCCTTTGTCGACTACCAGATACTGAACTTCACAGGAGGTGCCCGGCGTCTCAATCTGTTTGCCAAACACTCCCGCATAGAGCCCTATCGGTTTGAGGCCACGGTAACACAACCGGCCGCATTTAGCCCCAACTCAACTCTGGCACTGAAAACAGCCATACAAAAAACAGAGGAACCGGGATACAAACTTTTCAGCAGTAGCGCCGACCTCTCCATCTTACAAAAAATAAACAAAAACCTCAGCGCCACCTTCGACCTGTTTTACGAAACCATAAACCTGGATACGACCTCCCTGGCCCTCATTGAAGACCTGGATATTCTCGATAATTATTCGAAAAACGGATTTAGCGCCACCCTTATAGTCAACAATACACTTCCCCGATTCGATCCGTCGTCGGGATGGATGGTGACCGTTCGCCCAAAATTCAACACCACCCTCCTCAACAGCGAATACCCGTTTCTGAAACTACAGACCGAAGTAAAACATTACCAGCGGATTCTCGAACCCATAATTCTCGCCATGCGCTTCAAAGCAGGAACCATCAAGCCCGTTGGCAATAACTCAACCATCCCCGTTGAAGAGCGTTTTTTTGCCGGGGGCAGCCGTTCGGTTCGCGGATGGGCACGTCAGGAGCTGGGACCTGTTGACGAATCAGAAACACCTACCGGTGGTAACAGCACTGTTGAATTCAGCATTGAACCACGTATCAAAATATACGGTCCGCTAAGTATGGTTTTATTTTTGGATGGCGGAAATGTTTGGAGCGAAGCCAATGCCATAAATCTATCGGAATTGCGTTATGCAATGGGCAGCGGCATTCGTTTTTCAACACCCATAGGCCCCGTTGGCATCGACCTGGCGCGTCCTGTGTGGGACGAAACAAAAAAATGGCAGTTACATTTTAACATTGGACACGCATTTTAGTGAAAAAAACAATCAAAATATCGCTTTGGTTTTGTCTTGCCATCCTTCTGTTGATAGCAACTACCCTGGGTATGATGCAATCGCAGTGGTTCAAAACAATTCTTAAAAACAAAACGGTTACCATGGTTAACCAGCAGATAAACGGCACCCTTGAATTGCAAAACATTTCAGGAAATCTGTTTACCAATTTAAGACTCACAGGGGTTGTCCTCCTCTTACCCAAAGGTGACACTTTAATCACAATCAAACAGATAAAACTCAAATACGCACCGCTGGCATTAATCAATGGACAAGTCATTATCAACCAACTGTTAATCGAAGAGCCGCTCATCTACCTTCAACAACGACGCGACTCAAGCTGGAACTTCCAGGAGCTATTGCCGCCGGCGAAACCCGACACCTCCGGGCAACCGTCTTCTTCGCCAACCAAATTATCTTTTTTTCTTAATGAGATGCATCTAACAGGTGGAACTATAAACCTTGATGTGCAGGATACCATTCTACCCAAAAAGATAAAAGCACTTGACCTGCAACTCAACGCGTTCTATTCGGCAAAAAAAATCATGACCCGGCTGGAAAACCTCTCCTTCACAACCTTTAAACCGAACTTTCGGCTTCGGTCGTTTCAGGCAAACCTCGAAAGCGACTTCTCAGAATGGCTGGTGAACAAGGTGCACCTGCAAACAGCGCAAAATGAAATAACCTTTGAAGGGGCCTGGCAAAACACAGAGCAATTTGAAGCCACACTCAACTGGAATCAGATTAACCTGCATGAATTCAGGTTCTTCATTCCGGAAATACCAACACCTGCCACGCCCGACCTACAACTATGGATCAAGACTCAAGACAAACAAACCGATGTAAACCTGACATTGACCGACAGTACTGACCAAATCAGCATTGGTGGTTACATTTATCAATTACCGGCGTTACTGACCGACTCACTTCGGCACAATGCCTTTCTCAACCTCATCGTAAAAATACAAAACCTCACGCCCCACCATTGGGTCAAAACCACTCCCATCCCGTTGATACTAAATGCCCGGTTTGCCATTAAAGGAAATGGTTTGACGGCGTCATCCCCCCCATTATCCATTCATGGAAAACTCAATGAAACGATTTGGGAAGGTCTGAAAATTGACAGCGCCCTGATTGATGCCTCTTATCTTAACGGCCTCACACGTGCCGATATTAACATCGCGGCACCATTTGGGAAGCTGTCTGTTAACAGCGTTCTAGACCTGTTTAACCCACAGGGAAATTTCACAGCCCAATTCAGTACGCAACAGTTGATGGCCTACCGGCTAATGCCCGACATCCTCGACAGTACCATCATCTCAATAAAAGGGAAAGCCGTAGGGAAAGGCCTCGGGACCGACTCTTTGACAGCTGACTTCTCAGCGCAAATGCTCAACTCGGTTGTAGAATATGTTACTGTTGACACCCTGAATCTGCGAGGCTCCTACCAATACGGAAACCTCACTCTCGACACCCTGACATTGCGCAACGAATCGCTTTCGGCAGCACTAAAAATAAGTTACGATGTGCATAAAAATATTTCGACCAAAATAAATGCGGTAGCTTACAACACTACCGCTTTTGAACACTACGTTTCACAGCCAGCGCGATGGGAAAAACTGACCATCAATGGGTCGGCCATGGGCACCATCGACTCTCTTAATGTAAATGCCTCCGGCGGCATTCAAAATCTGGTCATGGACTCCACGTTATCCATCCATCAACTGGCCCTGAATTTAGACGGACAACTGGTACAACAGAAACCACAGGCAACAATCAATCTTCAGAGTCAACAAATAACAGCGGGCAGTATTAATCTCGACTCGATAACGATGAACGCTGCGATTCACGACACCCGGTGGGACGTGGCGCTATCGGCATACCTGGAGCAGAACAGACAGCTGCTGATAGCCGCTCAGGGCTTATGGGATAAAGCCTTAGATGCCAACCTCTACCAGTTGGACTTCAACACCCCTTACAATCAAATAAGACTCCAAAATCAAGCACATATAGCATACAGCGATTCGCTTATCCAACTACAGAATCTATTTCTGACAGATGCGCTCGACTCCTCATTTTCAATGAAAGCAGATGCCTTCTTTAACCAAAAAGATTCAATATCAATTACCACCAGCATCGGTGGTATCAACCTGCAACATCTGTCCAACTATCACCTGACCAAAGACGCCATTACCGGCCGCATGAATTTATTGGTGAATGTATCCGGCAACAACAACCAATTCCGGGTGAATGCCCAAACCGTCATCAACCAATTGGCACTGGAACCTCTCACTATCAAACAAATAAATGCAGGCATTTATTACCCCGGCGATTCGCTCTACTTCAACACGGCCATACACAATGCGGTTAACGACTCCATATATCTGGAAGGCGTCACGCCACTCACAATTACGCTACAAGACAGCCTGGTACTTTCATGGCCCGAGACCATCAAGGCACATCTAAAAGCCGACAAAACACACCTTAGCGGTTTCTTCACCCAGATAAAGGGCTTAGAACAACCCAAAGCACTGCTTTCGCTCGACCTTACGGCCAATGGCAAAGCAACAGACCCGATGCTAAAAGGAACCATCGACGTCAAACAGGGGGTCATGCCGTTACCCAAATACGGCATCGACTACAATAATATCCGACTTAAACTACTCATCGACAGTACCAAAATACAACTTGACAGCCTCTATATTATGAACCAAAAGGGATATCTCATGACGCAAGGTTTTGTTGAAATGGAAAACTCACTCTTCTCCGATCAGATAAAAAACAGCAATTTAAATATCACTGCCCATGAATTTTATCTTGCTCGCCATCGCGATTACGAGATACAAATCAATGCCAACACGTTTTTAAAAGACATTGAAAGCAAACCCCAATTTGGTGGCAACATCAAAGTTTTACGTTCCGGATTTAATGTTAAGGCTCTTGCCGGTTTAAACGGTAATGGCAGCGAGGTTAACGTACCCTTGCTAACGCAGGCTTTAACAAGGCAGGCCGCTGATTCAAACGTTACCATCCAAATAAAGGATACCATTGCTTCTAAAAAAATAAAAAACACCAACCCCCAAAAAATATTAAATAATTTAACTGGCAGCCTGAAAATTGAGATACCACGCAACACCTGGCTTCGTTCGCCCGATATGCAGATGGAAGTTTATGGTAATCTGGACATCATCAAAAACAGTAGTTTCTTTGAATTATTTGGGACACTGGGTATCCAAAGAGGATTTTACACTCTTTATGGTAAAAAACTAAATATTGATGAAGGCGAATTTACCTTTACAGGTGGAGAAAAATTTGACCCTCTGCTAAATCTAAAAGCCAGTTATATATTCCGTACCGCCGAAAAAGAAAAAAAAACACTGTCTATTATTGTCAGTCAAAGACTATCGAACCCCGAAATAAAATTCCAGCTTGACAAACAGGAAATTCCCGAAGCTGACGCCATGGCCTATATGCTTTTCGGGCAGCCTTTTGACCAGTTAAACCATGGCAACCAACAAGGCGTTTCAGATGCCATGTCATCACGACTCTTATCCAATCTGGTCACGACGCAACTGTCAAAAACCATCGGCAAAACGCTAAATCTCGACATGATTGAAATTGATGCCTCAGATAACTGGCAAAATAGTACCTTTATGGTCGGTAAATATATTACCAACGACCTGTTTGTAACCTATCAGCGCAGTTTTGGTCAGTCGGGCGAAAACGACATCACCCCCGAAACCATCACGCTGGAATATGAGATAACCCGCCGCCTCTCGCTTCGTTTGCTGCACGGAAAGGTAAATGATTCGGGCGTTGATATTATTCTCAAGTTCGAAAAATAAACGACATGAAACGAGCCATGGAAATTGCTTTACACACAAGAGTATGGTCAATTTCGGGGAGTTCAATACGGCCTTAAAAAACAAATTATAAACAGATGGATACCAAAGTTATAATTGACAAACAAAAAGAAACCAAGTTTTACCTAAACACAAAGCGTCTGAAAGAGGCGCTTGACTTATTAGGCACAATGGTGAAAGAAACCCATGACAGCACACTTATTGACACACAATACAACATCGAAAACTCCTATAAAAGCCTGTTAAAATATACCGTTGAAGGATTTACTGATCCCGAACGTCTTAAAATATACAATCAATTTGTCAGTGACCTTTTTCTGCTTGCCGACGACACGTTTCTGGCACTCAAGACCAATTTTGCCAGCGACCTTTTTTACACCTTAAGAAAAAAACACCTGTCCACCGATCTGGAAGAGACCATAACAGCCATAGAACAGAAAATCGCGATGTGGCAGCTGATGCATGAAGAAAATGCGCCTTTTGAAGAAGACCTGAACCAACAAATAGAAATCCTTTTTGAGTTGTTGATGACCCAACCACGGGTTTACAATAAAAAAAACGACATCAACAAAATATTCACTGAAGGCTTCATGCCCTGGCCGCAACAAAGCATTATGGTAACGGCTGTGACGCTGCTTTTGCTGCACCACTTCAATACCCACGCATTGCTTTTGCTGTTTAATCTGACCGCCCATCCACAAACCGAAATCCGGCAACGCGCATTAACCGGCTTACTGCTTGTCTTATTTCTATACGATGACCGACTGGTCTATTTTCCGTCCATTTGCCAGCGGCTGGAGGCGTTGCACGAAACCACATCATCAACAATTTTACAGGGCGTCATCATTCAGCTGATGCGTACCCACGAAACAGAAAAACTGGCCCAAAAACTCACCGATGAAATATTACCCGAGGTGGCCCGCATACATCCTAATCTGCGAAACAGACTTGACCTTGATAACATTATCGGCGAAAATTTTATGGAAGGAAAAAATCCCGATTGGGAAGACATCTTTTCTGATTCCCCGGAATTATTAAGTAAGCTTGAAGAGTTTTCGAAACTTCAAATGGAGGGCTCCGACCTGTTTGTCTCAACATTCCGGATGTTAAAACACTTCTCATTTTTTCACCAAACCAGCAATTGGTTTTTACCATTCTCATACCCCAATCCAACCGTTAGCCAAATACTAAAAGATGAAACCGGCCCTTTCCAGAATCGCGACATCATGGAGAGTTTGGCTTCAACCGGCATCCTGTGTAACTCCGATAAATTTTCGCTGATACTTAGTATTCCGGCCATGCCACAAGCCCAAAAAGATATGATGGGTCAAATGTTTATGGCAGAGATAAGCGCGGCCAGCGAAGTTGAAAAGAGTGATGAACTCATTGACCCGGAAAAACAATTACTGTCGACCTCAAACCAATATATTCAGGACTTATATCGTTTTTTCAGAGTTCATCCTCAAAAAGCGGACTTTGACGACCCCTTTAACTGGAAACTCGATTTTCACAACAAAAAATTTATCAATTATATTTTCCCCAACCAGGAATTGCTTCCTGCTTTAGGTGATTATCTGTTTAAAAAAGACCGGTATGCCGAGTCGCTGGAAGTATTTAACCTTCTGGGGCAACACCAGCAGCCCAACATCCAGATTATACAAAAACAAGCCTTCTGCTATCAGCAGGAAAACAATTACAAACAGGCACTGAAGTATTATCTGGAGGCCGACTTATTTGACCACCAGCAAGTATGGAATCTCAAAAAAATAGCCCTGTGCTACCGTCATCTCAACAATCCGGAAAAAGCATTGGATTTTTATAAAAAGGCCGAAAAAATTAACCCCGACAACTTACACACACAAGTAAGTATCGGGCATTGCCTGTTTGAGTTAAAACAATTTGAAGAAGCTTTGAAATACTATTTCAAAGTGGAATATCTCGACCCCAAAAACAGTAAGGTGTGGCGCCCGATTGTTTGGTGTGCCCTGGCACTGGGTAAATTTGAACAAGCTGAAAAATACTGCCAGAAGCTATTGAACGACCAACCATCGCAACACGACTATCTGAATATGGGACACTTAAAATGGTGTAACGGTCACCGTCAGGAAGCCATTGAATGGTATCAAAAATGCGTGACCTTCCCCGGCTATTCGCTGGACGAATTTCTCGAAACTTTTGAAAACGACCGCCAGCTGCTCATCAGTCATCATGTGGATGAAAATGACATTCCCATCATGCTGGATCAACTACGATACTATCTTCAAAACCAATAATTTGATTTTAAAGATGCCGAAACGCAAAATTGAAACTGAATTATACAGTTATGGCATATATGAATCGTGGGATAAAGGCTCAAAGGAGCTACCCAAACTAAAGGCCATAACAACAGAAATCCCGGTTATTCCGGGAATCGAATTTGGCTACGTCATAAAAATAAAACGAGCCAAAGGCAAAAAAATAAAATTTATCATTGACCATCCGCCGTTTAAAGATAAAAACGGAAATATTATGCCGCCATTTGAAGGCGAAGAATATATTGCGGGTAATGAATGGTCCTTCTTTTTAGGAGATACAGTTTGGGAACCTTATGAAGACAAAGAGGGGTTGTGGAAACTAACAATAATCCTTGAAAACCAAACAATAGCAGTCAAAGATTTTAGATTGTATCTGGAAAACAAAGAAAAATTTAAACAGGGGTAAATCTTATTTCACTACGAAAGCGTGATACTAAACAGGAAAGTACCAAAAGCAATCAAAACCAACACAATAACGACTTCGACGACGGAATAAATAAATATTTTCCTTTTCAGTCGGGCTATAGTCTCTGTTTCATTCTCTTCAGCCCTAAGCATACTTATCTTCACTTTGTTTTTCTTTTTAAACGACAACTCAATATGATTTTAATGTTATCTCACCATGCAAATAAAACCATAAAATAGCTCACATCCAACCTGAAAGCTGCCGCTTTAGCATTATTTAACTGTTTTTACGAGAAACATATAAATGAGAAAAATCATAATATTGGCAACCATAATCGCCGGAGAAGCATCGGACCACTAATCTGAAACAGACGGACTGCCGCCTGCTAGTCAAAAAAAAAATTAACAACTGAAATTACGCTACACATTAAAACGGAAATGCATAATATCGCCATCACAAACAACGTATTCCTTTCCCTCCACATTCATTTTTCCGGCCTCTTTGCACGCCAGCTCCGAACCATACTTAACGTAATCGTCGTACTTAATCACTTCAGCACGAATAAACCCCTTTTCAAAATCGGTATGGATAACACCTGCTGCCTGAGGCGCCAGAGCTCCTTTGGGGAAAGTCCAGGCTCTCACTTCTTTTTCGCCTGCCGTAAAATAAGTTTGCAAATCCAATAGATGGTATGCCGAACGAATCAGCTTGGCAACACCCGATTCTTTCAAGCCCAGATCTTCCAAAAACATCTGACGTTCTTCAAAAGTCTCCAACTCTGCAATCTCCGACTCGGTCTGGGCCGCAATCACCAAAACATCAGCCGCTTCATCTTTAACCGCTTCTGTCACTGCAGCTACATGTTTATTGCCGGTAACCACCGAAGCTTCATCAACGTTACAAACATACATAACCGGTTTGTTGGTCAGCAAAAAAAGCGATTGAGCCACCTTTTGTTCCTGGTCGGATAATTCAACCGTCCGCGCCGAACGTCCTTCATTCAGAGCGTCACGATATTTCACCAATACCTCGTAAAGCTTCTTGCTTTCGTTGTCTTTGGCTGTTTTCGCCATTTTCTCCACCTTCGGCAAACGGGTCTCAATGGTTTCCAGATCCTTCAGCTGAAGCTCTATATCAATCACTTCCTTATCGCGTACCGGATCAACTGAACCATCAACATGGGTCACATTTTCGTCCTCGAAACAACGCAACACATGTATAATAGCATCGGTTTCACGGATATTGGCCAAAAACTTATTGCCCAATCCTTCGCCTTTACTAGCCCCTTTAACCAACCCTGCAATATCTACAATTTCGACAGTGGTTGGCTGTACGCGCTGCGGTTTTACCAATTTTTCCAACACCACCAGGCGGTCATCAGGAACAGTAATAACGCCTACATTGGGCTCTATGGTGCAGAACGGAAAATTAGCCGACTGCGCTTTCGCGTTGGACAAACAGTTAAACAAGGTAGACTTACCCACATTTGGTAATCCGACAATACCACACTTCAAGGCCATTATATCAATTATTTAATCCGTAAATAGTTCTTGCAAAAAAAAATCCAACTTCTGCATTACGCTCGTCCTCAAAATGGTCATTTACAAAAGTAAACTCACATTTTTCAGACCTCGCAAGCACTGAATTTAAACATTTCTTATCAAGCAGTTGAGTTTTCCTGCTAACATGAAATAACTTATTTCTTAAAGTCGAATGAAATGTTGCTGCACGTAACCTCAACCCGATTTTCCCGTTCTCTGACAGATATCATTCAGAGTTTACCTGTAAAGTTCAACTTCCGACTTTATGAACAGACACTTATTAATGTCAGCCAAAAAATGACATCATTCGACTCTTTCATTTTTCAGGGTGCAAAAGTACATCATTTTCTGTTGCATTTAATAAAATTTTCCAACTAAAACAGATTAACATTTTTTATCAGAAAAAAGGCATCATCGTCAATTAAACTGCCTAGATTTGCATACCGAACGTTTAGTATGAAAAAAAATGGCAACAAAAAACACAAAAGAGCTGATTATTGAAAAAGCGTCAGAGCTTTTTTTAACAAAAAACTATGAAGCCGTATCCATCAATGAAATCAGTAAGGTATGCGGTCTGACCAAAGGGGCATTATATCATCATTTTGTCAACAAAGAAGATTTATTTAACGATGTTATTAACAAATTTATATCGGATGCTAAAATAGAGATAGGTGCAAACAGCCAAAACGTCAAACAATTTATTAAGACCTCACTAAAATCAACCAATGACCTCTTAACAAAACTAATGGGAGCCGGCCATGAATCAATCCCGGTCAATATAGCATCACTGGCGGTTGAAGCAAAACGCCACAGTCCACATTTCACCAATCAAATGTTAGATTACTTAAACCAATCAGTAAACCAATGGAAGCAAGCACTTACAAAATCCATCGAAGAAAAAAACATCAGGGCTGACATTGATGTGGACACTTTTGCAACCTTATTTTTTCAAATAGAACTTTCGATCTTTAGTAATATAATACTCTTTGATAACTTCAAAAAAGCCGTGAAGCAGATGCAAGTTCAGTATCAGGAATTATACAAAGTGATCAGCATATAACTTACCAAAATTGTCAGAGCTCGTTTTCTGACAATTTTTTTAATCAAAAACATACCGAACGTTCAATCAATTCTCAAATACACTACAACGATGAAAAATATCAAAACACTAATTATTCCGGCTCTGTTATTGAGCGCCTGCGGAAGCCACACGTCAAGCGAGCACAAAGAATTGCCATCCAATCCACAGGTGAAAATCACGCAAGTAATGCAAACCTCATCGGTTAAACCACTAAATTACAGTGGAATTGTAGAAGCTTCTCAAACCACACCCGTATCATTTCAAACCATTGGTACGGTTCAATCGGTATATGTGGATGAAGGCATGGAGGTAAAAAAAGGAGACGTATTAGCCACCCTTAACGATGAAGACCAAAATAATCTGTATGCCATATCTGAAGCACAATACCAACAAGCATTAGATGCACACAAACGACTTAGCGAAGTGTATAAAAAGGGGAGCCTTCCAGAAATCAAATGGGTAGAAATAGAGTCACAATTAAAACAAGCCGAAGCCAATCGATTGCTGGCAAAAAGCAATCTGAAGAAGACAATCCTCAGGGCACCATTATCGGGATTTATAGGGCGCCGAAATATTGAACCTGGAATGTCACTACCAACGATGCAAGCCCCATTTGAAATTGCAAGTATTGACCAGGTGCAGGTCAAAATATCAGTTCCTGAGACAGAAATACCACAATTCACCAAAAATTTAACAGCCAGTATCAGCATAGGCGCCCTCAGTAACCAAAAATACATTGGGACAGTTGACCGCATAGGGGTTGTTGCAGACAAGCTTTCGCGCACTTACAGTGTCAGTATTCTGCTGGCCAACAAAACGCACCAAATAAAACCCGGCATGGTGTGCGATGTTAACATAAACGTGCCGGCTATCAAGCACCGCACCGTTGATTACCGTTCTGTTTCACGGGATCACAAAGGCGCCTTCGTCTTTAAAGTTGACACCATCAGCGCCATAGCCAGTAAAACCTATATCAAAACCGGGCAAGTCATGGCGTCAGGAATAGAAATCATTTCAGGGTTAAAGACCGGCGACATGGTTGTAAGCGAAGGGTTAGAAAAATTGTCGGACAACACTAAAATTGTATGGTAAAATGAGCACACAAAAAAGAAGCTTCATAGAATCCGCAATGCGGAACCGTAATATTGTTATGATTTTTACGGCCTTACTGATGGTTATAGGTGTTGTAGCCCTGTTGAAGATGCCACGCAACGAATTTCCCCAGTTTACAATCCGGCAAGGAGTGGTCGTTGGCATTTATCCGGGAGCAACATCGGCCGAGGTGGAGTCGCAGTTAACCAGAGTGGTCGAGAATTATATTTTTGAATTTAAAGAAGTTAAAAAATCAAAGACCTACTCTTATTCACGCGAAGGCATCATGTATGTTTTTGTGGAATTAAATGACGATGTTAACAATGCGGACAAATTCTGGTCAAAGCTAAAACACGGTCTCAATGAACTAAAAATGACGTTGCCTCCGGGCGTGTTGGCATTGGTTGCCAACTCCGATTTTGGCGACACCTCGGCGTTGCTAATCACGTTGTCGTCCAACAAAAGTTCCTATCGGGAGCTTGAGGAACAACTCAAGCTGCTGGAAGCAGAATGTCGCAAAATACCGGCAACTTCAAAAATGAAGCATTTCGGATTACAAAACGAAGAAATAGAAATAAAAGTCAGTGCCGAAAAACTCAACGAATATAATATTAAATCGCTGTCACTATTAGGGAACTATCAGCTCAACGGCATAGTCAGTCCGGCCGGGGAACTAAACGATGAACAATACAACCGTGCGGTTCATTTTCCGCCCAACTTCCAATCTGAAGTTGATCTATCCAACCAAATCGTTTACTCCGATCCCAATGGAAACATAGTCCGGCTAAAAGATATTGCCAGCATTCAACGAAAAGGAGAAAAACCCCAAAGCTATATCCGTCAAAATGGGAAAAAAACCATTCTTCTTTCATTAGAAATGCAAGCCGGAAACAACATCGTTGAATATGGCCAAGAAATAGACCGTGTGCTCAATGAATTTAAGACGCATTGTCCGGATGATATAGAAGTCGCCAAAATTTCTGAACTACCCAAATATGTAGACGAATCAGTCAGCAATTTCATGAAAGAGTTTCTCGGAGCCATTGTCGCGGTCGTATTGGTGACCATGCTATTGCTTCCATTCAGAGTCGCTTCGGTAGCCGGCATAACAGTGCCGATATCAGTCCTGATAACGCTCAGCATCATTTATTTTGCCGGAATTGAGTTACATACAGTGTCATTGGCAGTCCTTATTTTGGTATTGGGAATGATTGTAGACAATTCAATTGTCATTATTGACAACCATGTCGATAAAATTGACAAAGGGATGAGTCCATGGCACGCAGCCATTGTCAGCGCAAAAGAACTTGTCATTCCAATTATTACAGCAACGTTGGCAATCATTGCAGCCTATCTGCCGTTGCCATTGTTTGTTCCGGGCTTCGCCGGCGAATTTATGCAGACCATCCCAATCGTTGTATCCATTGCGCTAACAGTATCCGTTCTGGTAGCAACGCTGCTGGTTCCATTCCTCAATTTTGTATTTATAAAAAAAGGGCTGAAAGCAGCCAAAAGTAAAAACAAAAAAAAGACATTACTCGATTGGCTCCAGGGCTGGTTCGACAAATGGCTTGAGAAAGCGTTCAGACACCCCAAAATGATCGTCGCTGGTGGCCTCTTGTCTATATTACTGGCGTTGGGCTTGTTTAAAACCCTCGATCAAAAGCTATTTCCTGAAATGGACCGCAATCAGTTTGCCGTCGAGATTTATCTTCCTACAGGCGCAGCACTTGAAAATACAGCCCAGGTCATTGATAGTCTTGAATTCATACTTATGCAGGATTACCGGGTTACTAATGTCACCAGTTTCATAGGCAGTAGCTCGCCCCGCTTCCATACGGCCTACGCGCCCAATATGCCATCGCCCAACATGGGTCAGATTTTAGTCAACACCATCTCAAACGAGGCCACAAAAGAGATAGCCCATGAATACAGTGATAAATATTCCGATAAATTCGTAAACGCTCACGTCCGGTTTAAAATTTTAGCCATGCAGCTGTCCACGGCGCCCATCGAAGTAAGAATATCATCCAATACGTTAGAAGATATCAAAACAACCCAAAATAAAGTCAACGCCATTCTAAACAAAACCGATGGGATTGGCTGGGTTCGCACCGACTGGGACCAAATGCAGCAGAGCATTAAAATTAACCTCAATAAAGACAAAGCCGGGCAATTGGGGTATACCAAGGCGTACGTAGCAACAGCTATAATGGCCGGCCTCGATGGCCTGCCTTTAACCACAATATGGGAAGGCGAAAATCCTGTTGCCGTAAAACTCACTCAACCATCAAACAATGAAGGCAACATCCGTCAGCTGGAAGATCAAATCATTACTTCTCCTGTTTCGTTTACCGGCCACCCGTTACGATCATTTGCCACCCTTGAACCTGAATGGAATGAAGGAACCATTGTAAGACGCAATGGCGTCAGAACGATGACAATACTGGTCGATAACCATTACAGTGCAACAGCGTCAAATATCTTCGATGAAATTAAACCCCAAATCGACAATTTGCAACTGCCGGAAGGTACCAGCATTAGTTACGGAGGCGATTACGAAGGACAAATTGAGGTGTTTAACCCAATGGCAATAGCTCTTATTTTAAGCATTTTACTCATCTTCTTAATACTCCTGTTGCAATTCAAGAAAATTAAACTATCGTTACTCATTATGTCAACTATGCTATTATCACTTCCCGGCGCTGCGTTAGGGCTGGTACTAATGCGCTATCCATTCAGCATCACGGCATTTATAGGCATAACCAGCCTCATAGGCATGGTCGTTCGCAATGGCATTATCCTGCTGGACTATGCGCGCGACCTAAAAGAGAATCACAAAATGGATGTAAAACAAGCCGCTCTTTTGGCGGGCAAGCGACGAATGCGACCCATTTTTCTTACAGCTGCAGCCGCATCAATGGGCGTCATACCAATGATTTTAAGCCGATCGCCACTTTGGGGACCACTGGGTACTGTTATTTGCTTCGGACTCATTATTTCCATGGTGCTCACATTATTTATTCTACCCGTCCTTTTTGCCCTTATCTACCCAAATAAAACCAGAAAACAAGGTTTTAGATCGGTTCCCATAAAGTCAATTATCATGGTTCTGGCCTTTCTATCACCAATGATTGTAACGCAATCGGCTGCACAAAACATTAGTCTGGATTCATGCAGGCAGATGGCCGTGAAAAACAACCGTAAAATTAAGGCAGCCAATTATGAGCTACAGGCTACTGCTGAACAAAAAAAAGCCGCTTTCACCAATTACTTTCCAAAAGTAACAGCCAACGCCACCGTGTTAAGATCAAATGACTATTTACTGCAAGGAAAAACACCTGAAATGAATCTCCCGGTTTACGATGGCGACCCTGTTTCGCTCGAAACGGCGTCGCAATTTGCTTATATACCGTCCTTATCCATCGGACTGGTGGATTATCTCAATACCGTTAGCGTAATGGCCATGCAGCCTGTTTTTGCCGGACACCAAATTAGTAATGGTAACAAAATGGCCCAAATGGCTGTCATGCTCAAACAGGAGCAATTATCCATGACATTAACAGAAGTACTTTTGAGAACAGAAGAACTTTATTGGAATACAGTTGCCCTTGAGGAGAAACTAAAAACGATCATCAGTTATCAGCAAATGGTTGATTCGTTGGTAAGCGACGTCAGGGTGTCGTACAAGGCCGGCCTCATCCAAAAAAGCGACCTGCTTAAAGTACAGATTAAACAAACCGAACTCAAAAACAAACGCATGCAACTTGAAAACGGCATTCGACTATCAAAAGTAGCTTTAGGTCAGCAAATAGGGCTAGATCCCACAATCAGCAAAGAAATACAATTGGAACCAATCAATCCAAATGAGAACTTTCCACCTTTCATCTCTGGTTCGGAAAATGTAAAGACACGTCACGAATACCAGCTATTGGAAAAAATGGTAGACATCAGCCTGTTGGATAAGAAGCTGGCCATAGGTGCCAACCTGCCAACACTGGCCCTTGGCATAGCCGGGTACTATCTTGACGTCATGGATAATTCGGCGACTAACGGACTGGCATTTGCAACACTCTCCATTCCCATTACCGACTGGTGGGGCGGCTCTCATAAAATAAAAGAAAAACAAATACGGGTTGACATCGCCCGTAATAAAATGAATGAAACGGCAGAATTACTGACGATACAGATACAACAAACCAAGCAGCAATGTCAGGAAGCTTATCTGTCTATTGATCTGGCCAGGGAGACACAGGCGCAGTCGGCTGAACATTTAAATATCATAACCAACAACCATACAGCAGGACTCTCAACAGTGTCAGATCTCCTAAACGCTAAAGCCATGTATCAGCAGTCTCTCGATCAGCTGACGGATGCCATCTGCCAATATAAAATTGCAGAAACCAGGTATAAACAAGCCATCGGTGCTTACATGCCCTGATACATCGCAACAGTAATAAAACGCTACGCTCGCTTAAAAATGGTCATGAACAAAATTAAACTCACATTTTTCAAGCTTCGTAAGCCCCCAAAATGAAGAATTCTTATCTGTTTCGGGAGTTCCCGGGCAAGTACGACATAAATGTATCCGTCAACTAACATCACGGCAAAGCAGGTATCAAAACATCGTTATCTGCTTTGTCGTTACATCCCGACCTTAACTGATCCAACTTAATAATTTAGCTTCTTTTTAGTACCTTCACCGACAGAAAACGAATCAACATGCACCCAACTGACCAGGAAATACTTGCTTTGTTAGAGATACCGGCCGAACGCGAAGCCGGTTTTTCCTTGTTAGTACAAAAATATCAGCAACGTTTGTACTGGTTAATTCGAAAAATGGTGTTTGCGCATGAAGATACCGACGATTTACTTCAAAACACCTTCATTAAAGTTTGGAACAATATTGAAAAATTCAGAGGAGACGCGTCGCTTTTCACCTGGCTTTATCGCATTGCCACCAACGAAGCCTTAAATCATCTGAACAAAAAGCGAAACGAGCTACTTAATTCGTTTGAAGATCTGGAAACACTTTTGGCTTCGCAAATAGAAAACGACCCGCTGTTTTCGGGCGATGAGATTCAGGCGAGGCTACAAAAATGCATTCTCACCCTACCCGATAAACAGCGCCTGGTTTTCAACATGAAATATTTCGACAATATGAAGTATGACGAAATGTCTGAAATACTGGGCACATCAACCGGAGCCCTCAAAGCTTCATATTTTCATGCGGTAAAGAAGATTGAGGCAATGATTAAAAATGAAACCTTCTGATTTTTGCTAAAAGAAAATTAAACTTTTTGATTTTCAACGCATCTAATGTTTACAACGATTATCAAGATACTGATACAATAAAAATGACCAAGGACAATAATATATGGAAACAGGAACAACTTTTTAAAGTACCTGAAGGTTACTTTGAAAAATTCGAACTGCAACTAAAAAATAGAATAGCACCCCCAAAAACAACCGCTCCATTCAGCTTTGCTATTGTGAAGCCATGGTTGGGTCTGGCGGCGGCCTTTCTGGTGATTACGTTAATTTACAACGTCGTCACAAAAGATATCATTCCCACAAAAGATGTCATAAATTTTGAATCGGCAATTTTTGAAGATATATCACCTGCCGACCTTTTCAGCGAGCAGGAAATGGTTGAATACCTGCTGTCAAAAGAACAAGAGACAACTGACATAGAACTTTACCCTGACAGTCTGTTTTTTGGCGATATTACTGACGACGACTACGATTTATTAAGCTTAATTGAAAACTAACAAAACAGGACATTTATGAAAAGATGTTTATTTATACTTCCAATATTACTGTTTACAGCCACACTAATCAATGCGCAGGAAAAATGTTCAAAAGAGGAACAACTGGAGCGCATAAATGCTCAGAAGGTGGCTTTTTTTACAAAAAAAACGGGAATGACCAGCGGCACAGCACAAAAATTCTGGCCGGTTTACAACGAATATTCATCTAAAAAAGACAGTCTGTACCAACTCAAAAAAACGATTCAACATCGGCTATATGAAAAAAAAGCAACTCTAACCAACCAGCAAAAAGATGAATCGTTGAATATGATTATTCGTCTAAAAATTGAGAGTGCTGAAACAGAGCAACAATACCATCAAAAATTTAAGAAAATTCTATCCATCGATCAAATCATCCTTTTATACGAAGCAGAACACGAATTCAAAATGCGTCTTTTTAAACAAATGAAAGAAGCTAAAAAACAGTATAAAAAAAAGGATAACGACTCGTCTCAAAGCTAACAACTAATTCTTATACCGAATAAAAAAGGCCAAACACGAACCCGTGTTTGGCTATAAAATCCTGACTTTATGAGGCACTAACTAGTGTTTGTCTATAAAGTCAACTTCTGCGTTACGCTTGTCATAAAAACAGTCATTTACGAAAAGTAAACTCCTTGATTTTTATGACTTCGCAAGCCTTGAATTTGAACTTTATATTTCAAACACTTAGTTTATGGACAGGCACTAACTAGTTTTGCCCATTTGTTGTTTCTCCAAATTCCTTCAAACAGATGTGCGAATCAGATTAATCACCTCATCCATCGACAATGTTTTCTGGTCGCCCTGAAGCATATTTTTTAAAGTAATGCTATTATCTTTTATCTCATCTTCGCCAACAATGGCAACAAAACGAATGCCTTTTTTATCGGCGTAAGCCATCTGCTTTTTCATTTTTACCGCATCGGGGTACAATTCGGTACGTATACCGGCTTCACGAAGCGTAGCTGCCAAACGCAGACAATAAGCTGCTTCCCTGGTACCAAAATTTACGAACAAAACCTGAGTGGCAGCCGTCACGTTTTCGGGATACAACTCCAACTGATTCATCACATCAAAAATACGATCGGCGCCGAATGATATACCGACCCCTGACACACCGTTGAGACCAAAAATACCGGTCAAATCGTCATAACGCCCCCCGCCTGTAATGCTTCCTATTTCCACATCCAAAGCCTTCACCTCAAATATGGCGCCCGTATAATAATTAAGTCCACGTGCCAATGTCAGATCCAGCTCAATATTAGTATTCAAATCAACACTTTCTGATAAATCAAGAACAGTGGTTAATTCTTCTATTCCTTTGAGTCCAATTTCTGAATCTTTCAAAATATCAGACAACATTGCCAATTTTTCACGATTGGAGCCTGCCAATGCCAAAATTGGCTGAAGTTTATCAATAGCCGACTGGCTTAACCCACGTTCCGCCAATTCCAGATTGACTTTCTCCAGGCCAATCTTATCCAGCTTATCAATAGCAACAGTAATATCGACCATCCGTTCGGCCTCACCAATAATTTCAGCAATTCCGGCAAGCACCTTGCGGTTGTTTAACTTCACCACCACATTAATATTCAGCTTACGGTAAACAGCATCCACAATCTGAATTAGTTCCACTTCATTATACAAACCGTTGCTTCCAACCACATCCACATCGCACTGATAAAATTCACGATAACGTCCTCTTTGAGGTCGGTCGGCCCGCCAAACAGGTTGTATCTGATAGCGCTTAAAAGGAAACGTAATTTCATTTTGGTGCTGAACCACAAAACGGGCGAACGGAACGGTAAGATCGTAACGCAGTCCTTTTTCGCTAATCTGCCCCGTTACACGGATTGAGTTCCGGGCAGACAGATCATCGCCAGTTACTTTTGACAAATAATCGCCTGAGTTAAGAATCTTAAAGAGCAACTTATCGCCTTCTTCACCATATTTCCCCAGCAAGGTATCCAGATTCTCCATAGCCGGTGTTTCAACAGGCATATAGCCATACATCTGAAAAACGCCTTTAATGGTATCGAAAATATAGTTACGACGCACCATTTCGGTGGGCGTAAAGTCACGAGTCCCTTTAGGAATTGAGGGTTTTTGAGCCATATTTTATAGTTTATTGATGGTTGCCGGCAAAAGCGGCATTTTGAATACTTTATAAGCCTGCAAAGTTAATTATTTTACAAGAAAGTGTCGGCATCCATCCAATATCTATCCATCGATTTAAATAATTTGACCAATCATAAAACCACAAAACGCTTACTGCATCAACCGCAAATTAAAGGGATAACGATAATACCCCACTCTGCTTGTCTCTAAAGCCGCCATTACAACAAATAACACATCGGCCACCACCAGTAAACCCAGCAGCAGATAACCCACCCAAAGCAACGTTAAAAGCCAGGCGATAACAACCCCAATAGAAACTGTGATCTGAAAATTCAATGCTTCACCGGCCTCTCGCCCAACCGCAGGCATCTCATCCTTCTTCCACAGATAGATGACCAGGGGACCAATAACATTACCAAGCGGAATTATAAACATCGCTAATGCTGACAAATGCGACAATACAACCCAATTTTTTTCACTCATAACAGTTATTTATTATTAAAACAAAAATAATAACGAAAAACAGAAAAAGGAGAAATTTCAATCAAGAAACAAACACAAAATATTACGGTCAAATAACCGTTAAAACCTTGTTTAACAAAAAAAAACGCACCCAATGTGTCATATTAACATTTTTTTGTAATTTTACAACTAAACATTAAAAATTAATCTCAGACGCCAGAGATTCATAAAATAAAAAAGTATGCAGGGACCAAAGATACTGATTGCTGACGACATGGATTATCTGGTGGACTATATCATTACTCACCTCAACACCATGTGGCAAGGGGCAAATTATTTAAGAGCCCGCAATGGTTATGAAGTTTTCACTGTTTCGGTGAAAGAAAAACCTGATTTAATTCTTCTGGATTGGGAAATGCCCGAGTTTTCGGGAATGGATGCCCTGGTTTCACTAAAGTCAAATGAAGTCACCAAAGATATTCCGGTCATTATGATATCCGGGTTCACAAAATCGGGGCACGTAAAAAAAGCCCTTGAAGCCGGGGCCATTGACTATGTGCGCAAACCCATCGAACCCGAAGAATTATTGGCCCGGGTAAAAACAGCATTAACACTTGCCCATACGTTACGTGAGCTAAAATTTCAAACCGCCCGCCTGGAAGAAGAAAAATTTAAACTCGACAGGCTTCTGAAAGGACTATTGCCTGAAGAGATACTAACAACCATGAAAAACTCGGGTGATATAGCCCCCAAAAGATTTCGTAACGTCACAGTCATTATGGCCGATTTGGTTGATTTTACCGTCAAATCGCAAAAAATGTCGCCCAAAAGATTACTTGACGAATTACAAACCATCTTCACCGCCTTCGACCAAATATCTGAGAAACACAAATGCACCCGTATTAAGACAATTGGAGATGCTTACATGGCTGTTACGGGCATGTGGAACGAAACAAGCAACCATGCACTCACCGCGGCTAAAATGGCCGAAAGGATGCGCCAATACATTATTGAACACAACAAGACACATAATATAGACTGGGAAATACGTATCGGGCTGAACTCAGGTGATATAATAGCAGGTATCATCAGCGAAAATAATCTGTCATTTGATATTTTTGGAGATACGGTAAATACTGCTTCCCGCATGCAATCGTACTCCAACCCCATGCAGATTAACATCTCTCAATCCACTTATGACCTGATTAAAGGCTATTATCATGTCATTCGCCGCGTGTCGCGAAAAGTAAAAGGGAAAGGGGCGCTTAATATGTATTATCTGCACCGACCAATACATGTAAGAACCGACAAAGCAAGATCGAACATCGAATCCCGGATAAAAAAATAAGCAAAAAAAACGACTCACAAAAATTATTTCGTGAGCCATTTTTTCCTAAACATCGGAAATAGAACAAATTACACTCCCCTGGTCAGCTTACGATATTTAATACGTTGCGGACCAATATTTCCGACTCTTTTTTTCCTGTTTTCTTCGTAAT
Source organism: Geofilum sp. OHC36d9 (assembly GCF_052400685.1). Classification (NCBI taxonomy): domain Bacteria; kingdom Pseudomonadati; phylum Bacteroidota; class Bacteroidia; order Marinilabiliales; family Marinilabiliaceae; genus Geofilum; species Geofilum sp. OHC36d9. The sequence continues at coordinate 34,040 of NZ_JBQTGJ010000021.1, read as the reverse complement.
CGGAATAACTGCCCTCAAAAAACACCACGGTAGAGTTCCCTTCAAAAGCAAGAATATGAGTTGCAATACGATCAAGAAACCACCTGTCGTGCGAAACAACTACGGCACAACCGGCAAAATCGTCCAGCCCCTCTTCCAATGCCCGTAAAGTATTTACATCAATATCGTTGGTTGGTTCGTCGAGCAGTAAAACGTTGGCCTCCTCTTTCAATGTCATAGCCAGATGCAGCCGATTCCGTTCGCCACCCGATAGCATCCCGCACTTTTTTTCCTGATCGGCCCCGGAGAAATTAAATCGTGACAAAAACGCCCGACTGTTAATCTCACGGCCTCCTAAACGCATTGTCTCCTGTCCGCCCGATAAAACTTCATAGACACTTTTTAGTGGGTCAATGGCAGCGTGCGACTGATCGACATACCCGACTTTCACCGTTGAGCCAACTTCAAAAGACCCAGTGTCAATAGCCTCCTGTCCCATAATCATCCTGAACAAAGTGGTTTTACCGGCACCGTTCGGTCCAATAACCCCTACAATACCGTTGGGCGGCAACGAAAAATCAAGATTATCGAATAGCAACCTATCGCCAAAAGATTTTGAGACATCGTGCGCCTCAATCACCTTTTCTCCCAAACGCGGACCATTGGGTATAAAAATCTCTAACTTTTCTTCTTTCTGCTTAACATCTTCCTTCAACAATTTTTCGTAGGCTGCCAAACGTGCTTTCGATTTTGCCTGACGGGCCTTAGGCGCCATCCGCACCCACTCCAGCTCACGCTCAAGTGTCAAACGGCGTTTGGATGCTTGTTTCTCTTCCTGCTTCAGACGATTTGATTTTTGCTCAAGCCACGATGAATAATTTCCTTTCCATGGAATACCCTCACCCCGGTCAAGTTCAAGAATCCAGCCAGCCACATTATCCAGGAAGTAACGGTCGTGCGTAATTGCAATCACCGTTCCCTTATACTGCTGCAGGTGCATTTCGAGCCACTGAACCGACTCTGCGTCAAGATGGTTGGTAGGCTCATCCAGCAATAAAACATCAGGTTCCTGAAGCAATAAGCGACACAATGCAACCCGGCGACGCTCACCTCCCGACAACTCTGACACTTTCTGACTCTCGTCAGGACAACGCAAGGCATCCATCGCACGATCCAATCGGCTATCAAGATTCCACGCATCGTATTGGTCAATTTTTTCCTGAAGTTTAGCCTGTTCATCCATCAACGCTTCCATCTTATCGGGATTCTCCAGTATTTCAGCATCGCCAAAACGTTCATTTACGGCCTCATAAGCTTTTAAAACATCGACAACATCCTGAACGCCTTCCTCAACAGTTTCACGTACTGTTTTATTGTCATCCAGCTTTGGTTCCTGCTCCAGGTAACCAACCGAATAGCCAGGCGAAAAGACCACCTGTCCCTGATAATTTTTCTCAAGACCGGCAATAATCTTCATCAAAGTTGACTTTCCCGATCCGTTCAATCCTATGATACCAATTTTAGCGCCATAGAAAAACGAGAGATAAATATTATTCAACACTTTCTTCTGAGGTGGATACACTTTGCTCACCCCTACCATACTAAAAATAATTTTCTTATCGTCGGCCATATAATTATCAGTTAAAAATATGATGGAAAATAACCTTCTCAACACACATTTCAGTTGGCTAATTTATGAAAAAGGCGCATAAACAAAAAGATACGGACCAATAATAACCGGATCCGTATCTTTTCAACACCTACAAATAATAGTGATAATTTTATTTCAACTTCTTAAAATCTTTCAGCTGAAAAGCGTCGTCTTTAGCATTATCCATCATTAGATAATTAAAATAATAAAGCTGAGAGTCGGCAGCCCCAACCAAAAGTTTATAAACACGGGCTCTAATGCGTGTCCCTTCGGGGCCTACTTTATGCAAAAAAACGACTTTGGGATCGCGTGATGCAATGGCCTCGGCAATCTCCTCACGCGTTACAATCTTAAATTCATACGGATATACTGCAGCAATGGCTTTTTCCGTGCTTACATCCTTAGCCAAATCTTCTTTTGTAAGATATAATACTTTATTGGCTAAAGCCCCTTTTTCCTTGTTATTATAATGTTTTAAGGCATTTTCACCAATTAACTTTTCATTTTCAATAACGTTTTTAACATGGTTCTGAATGAAAAGAAGGAACGCTTCAAGCTTATAGTTATAACTATCACTTTCAACCTGTAAATAGGATAGCGGCAAGGAACACAAGTCAGGCATAGTACGTACCGTGGCTTTCTGTTCACCCATTAAAAGGCTCAAAAACTTATACCGAGCCTTTGTTTTATCCTTATGAAAAGTGACCGTTGATGTAAGCAAAAATGATAAACTGGGATCATTCTTTAATTTTTCAAACTCTTTGGATGTAATAATTTCAAACGGTGTGATGGTCCAGGCTCTATTAACCACATCTTCAATTACACCATTAAATTCACTTAAAGCAACGCCATCCAGGACAACCATTGTTTTAGATTTCAAAAAATTCTGGTAATCTTCAATAACCGGAATATGCTCTTGCGCAAAAGCCATAAAAGGTGCAATTAGCAACCATGCTGCAATAAAAAAAGATCTCATTGTATTATTAATTAAAATTAAATCGACTCCTAAAAATTATTAAACTTAATCAAGCAACCTTTTTAACGTCGTAGGGTATAAAAAATCAGATTGCTTTTAATACTCCTTAAAGACAGATGAGGTTACATGAACATGGCAAGATTTACAAAAAAACAACTCATAAATGGACTTTCGATATATCTACCGAACTATCATTTTCAACGGTCCTATTACTCAAAACAAAGTCTGTCGATAAAAAACACCTTCAGCGTCAAGATGACGCTGAAAATAGTTAAAGACTATAAGTCGCCTCAAAACTTTTATACATAGCAAACCTTGATGAAACATCTGTCATGACATATCAGACTCCTGAAATACCGCCCTTTAAGGCAGCCATTAAACAGGCATTTTATAATTTTTCAAAACAATTAAAGAAGCGTATGCTGCATTTTATCCAAATAGAGTAAAAAAACAAACGAAGCAATGTTTTGAGGGATAATTTTTTACTACTTTGCATAAAAACAGACACATTATGATCATAAATTTACTCAACAAAATAATCAGTTTATTTATTTCCGGACAAAGCGACAAGACAGATATGGATACCCAGGTAAAATCGTTACTGATAAATATGGGTAGTTTATCATTTACCGTTATCGTATTAACGGAGGCGGTTCTATCACTGGCCAAAGAATCGATTGAACTAGCCATCCCTTTTCTTTCATTAAGTATCATTCTAACAATAAGCCATCTCTATTTACGGACATTCACCAGCATAAAACACCAGCAAATTGCGATTATCATATTTTTTATCAGTTCCTTCACATTATTCACTACAGGCGGAAATACTGGCTTCAGTGCAGGCTGGTGTGTCTTTTTCCCGTTCTACGCCACGGCTCTTCGGGGCAGAAGAAACGGGACCATCTGGTCGACGCTGCTTGCCAGTTTGATGCTTATATATTTTATATTTATTCAACCGCTCAATCTTGGGACAAAACAATACACACTTGAAGCCATCCTGTTCATTTCTATTTTCTATTCCATTTCATTTATTACGGCATTCGCCTTTCAATTTTTACGTTCAGAAGTACTGCTCGAAAAAGAACGTATTATTCTTGAGACACAAAATAAAAATAAAGCATTGGAGGATTTGCTGAGTCGACTTTCACATCAAATAAGAACACCACTCAGTAACATTAAAGGGATTGCCAATATTTTTGAGACAACACGATTGAATGATGAGCAAAAAAAATATATGGAAACATTAAGAACCTCTTCAAACAATCTGACTGAAGTGGTAAACAACCTTGTTATGGCCACCAAAGCAGAAGTAGGGAACACTGCTAATATAACCAACTTCAATCTGTACAACACCATAAATAGCGTATTTTTGTTATTTATAGCCGAATCGCGAAAAGTAAAATACAGCATATCTCTTGCACCTGACATTCCGTATCAACTAACAGGAAACAATATTAAACTAAAACAAATATTGCTAAACATCTTCAACAGCATCATAAAACAACCAAATGCAGAACTAACACATATAACCATTGAAGTAAAAAGGAACAGTAGCATGCCCGGCAAATTAAATCTCTCCTTTGCCGTTATAAGCGATTTGCAACACCCCGATCTGAAACCCGACAGCCAATTTTCCGACAATTTTTTCAATTCGCAAGACATTGCCAAATTGAACACCAATAAAATGATTAGCCTGCTGGATCTCGGCCTAACCCAAAAAATGATCGAAGTAGATGGACATCACCTTACTATCACCCTTTCGAAGGACCTCATAACATTCAAGTTTACCGCCTCCTTTACCACCACCAACCAATACCCCGAAACAGCCAACATTACCTTCACAAAAGAGAAACGTCCTCAACAGCTGAGTCAAAAAAAAGGCATGAATAATTCTCAGATACTGATAGTTGAAGATAACATTAGTAACCAGCAAATACTTACCCTGTATATCAAAAAGCATGTAAAGAAGGTCGATATTGCCAATAATGGCAAAGAGGCATTGAATAAAGTTGCCACTACAAAATATGATCTGATATTAATGGACATACAGATGCCGGTAATGGACGGTTTCAAAGCCACCGAAAAAATACGCGAACTGGAAAACACCTCCGACTCCCGCACGCCAATCATTGCAGTAACAGCAAATGCTTTCCCCGAAGACGAGATTAAATGTTTAGAAGCTGGGATGGACTCGTACATCAGCAAACCATTTAATCCGGATCAGCTTTTGGACAAAATGAAATACTTTCTGGACAATTAATATAGTTTTTTAGTTGTCAATGGTTTGAAGCCCAAAACCAAAATATCATCAACCTGCTCCTCGCTTCCCCGCCACTCTTCAAACTTGCGATGCAGAATTTGTCTCTGCTCGCCAAATGGCAGCGAATAAAGACTTAAAAGCAGGTGTCGGAAACGTCGGTATTTAAATTTTTTCTTTTCAGCCCCGCCAAACTGATCAACAAATCCATCGGTGAATAAATAAGCCACCTCATTTCCGGTAAGATCTATGACAGATGTTTTAAACTCAGGAAACGCACCATTTGGTAACCGTCGCCCTATCATATAGCGATCGCCTTTAATTATCTGCATCTGATTATTCCGTATCAAATAAAGATCGTGAATAGCGCCCGCAAAAAACATTTTTTGAACTGAATGATCAATAACACAAAGTGAAATATCCATGGTATCTTTCACGTGATTATCATCCACAAGACCGTCATTTAATCCGCTATGCAATGTTGCAGCCAATTCAATACTCACAAGATTTAATATACGTGCCGGGTCATTTTCACCTTTCCCCACAATAATACTTTTAAGCAAATCGATACCAATAATAGACATAAACGCCCCCGGTACGCCATGCCCGGTACAATCAACAACCGCCACAAACACTTTTGCCTGATCTGTATAAACCCAACTAAAATCGCCACTAACCACATCACGAGGTCTGAAATAGATGAAAGAATCGCCCAAAACACCATTAATAGTATCAGTCGATGGAATCATTGCCCGTTGAATGCGATTGGCATAATTTATACTATCGGTAAGATTCTGATTAATTTTTGAGAGTATCTCCTGTTGTTCTTCAAGTTTCTGTTTATCACTATTTTTTTCAGTCAGCAACCTGTTCGCCTTTCTGTAGTCACGAACTCTATAATTCACGAAAAGCTGTATCAAAAAAATAAAAATAAACGCATAGAACAGATACGCATAACTGGAAAGCCACAAAGGTGCCTTAACTTTTATCGGAACTTCCAAAATGTCATTACTCCATACAAAATCATTATTTGAAGCCCGTATTTTCAAAACGTAATCGCCCGGCATCAAATTTGTGAAGGACGCCACATTCTGTAATGTTGGAGGACGCCAACCGTCATCATATCCCTCAAGATAAATTTGAAAATAATTTTTAGACGGTTGCCTGAAATCCAGGGCGGCCATAGACATTTCCAAAAGCATACCCGGGTGGTACTTAATTTCCAAATCTCGAACAAGACCACTCCCTACATCAGCACAATGCCCTTTATTGCACACCTTGGCTGAAGTAACTTCAATAACGGGCAAATGCGTATTAAATCTTATAGAATCCGGATGCGTCCAGCTAAGTCCGTTAACGCCACCAAAAAAAATAGTGCCCGATGGCGAAACGTCCACACTTCCAATATTAAATAAATCGCCTGGCAAACCATCGTATTCGTCAAACCATCTAATACCACCATCGGCCATAAGCATGGCAACACCGCCATTGGTACTAACCCAAACCCGGTTGCTGATATCAACAAGTACCGACGTTATCATTTCTTTGTCAAAACCAGGCATCATCGACACTGAAACGCTATCGCTTGATATTCGATCCATCTGCAACAACCCCAGATAAGTACCTAACCATAAACGCCCCTTACTGTCACAACTCATTGTAATAACCTGATGATCCAAAGAATAAGCCTGTTCCTGACAATGGATTTTTCTTATTTTATCAAGATTTTCATCATAGTAACAAACCCCATTTGACGTTCCAATTAAAACATCCCCGTTCTCATCCAATGCCAAAGAATTTATTTCGTCGGACAACAATTCATGGTTGCCGTCAACTGCAAAATACGACTTGATAGACTTTCCGTTAATCTGAAATAAACCATACAACGTTCCTATCCAGAGCCGATCTTTTAAATCCTTAACAATAGCAGTAATTTCATTATTTCCAAAAGCAGATGAGAAGCTCTTGTTTTTACAGAAATCAGGGCGCAAAATCCGTCGATTCTTAAGGTCGAACTGAAAAAGACCAATATTTGTACCAAGCCAGGTCAGATCATCGCTAATTCGAGAAATAACATTTACTGAATTAATCCCCAACGAATGAAAATTCTCCTTATCAGAATACAACACTTTACCCAACCGATAATTAAAACTTAGCAACCCCACATCGTCACACCCTAACCATACAACACTGTCGTTCTCAACAAATATGGAATTAACGTTTAAAGAAGAGAGACCTTCCGCATCATCATTAAAAAAAGAAAATTTTGCCTGCTGGCCGGAAAATTTAATTAATCCGTTAAATTTTGTGCCAATCCAGATGACACCTGAAACATCTTCCGTTATTGATGTGACGGAATAATTTTTAGCCCAGTCTAAAGTCGTCGAATAAGAAAAATGGGTCGCATTATATAACGCAACACCATTATCAGACCCGACCCAAATCTGCCCCTTTTCATCTAGCATCAAAGCCATTACATTATCGGCCCGATGGCTTGACGATTCAATGTGTACCACATGCCCATCGGCATTTATCTGCAAAAGCCCATCGCGCGTTGCAACCAGATATTCCCGGGCAGAGATGCCCAGTAAATCATTAACAAAAAAATTCCTTTTATGCGTTTTCTCAGATTTATTTGAATACCAGGTAAATTCTTCGTTATAAATATTAAACCGCATCAAACCGTCTTTTGTCCCAACCAACAAAGTACTATCGCTCTCACTTTGTACACAATAACCGGAGAAACCACTTTTTGTCATCTGATTTGAAAAATGACGATATGACTTAAAAGTATGGGAATCTGAATCAAATAAAGAGAGATAATTATCCGTTTTTATCCACACTTTTCCATCGGGTGATACATGAATATATCTGATCATATCCTCAGGCAACGCCGCTTCATTGCCCTTATCACTACTATAGTGGGTAAAAAAACCAGTTAAAGGATTATATACACTAATGCCCAAATTCCGATGTCCTACCCAAACATTACCCAGACTGTCTTCGTTTATGGCAGTAATTCGGTTCTCTGAGATACTATTCTTATTCTGATAGTTATACCGAAAAGACTTAAAATGGTACCCGTCGTACCTATTAAGGCCATCTTCAGTACCAATCCATAAAAATCCTCGCGAATCCTGAAAAACCACATTCACGGCATTACTCGATAACCCTTCAGTAATCGTAAAATGCTGAATGAAGCCATTTTCACTCTTTGCAAGAACAGATTGAGCTAAAAAAATAAATAATATGGCAAAAGAAAGAGGAAATAGTTTATTCACTTTTATAACATTATTGTAGCAACAACCTTCAATGACGCTGAAATAAAGGTAATCAAAGTTCGTTTAAAAACAATTAAAGCTCCCGGCGATATTTCCCTGAAGCTTTAATATATTAATGTCATACTCTTTAAACAGCAACCTGATTAAAGCGTTAAATCCAAACAAAGCAATAATTTATGCTATGCTTTAAAATTAACTTTATCCATATACCATTCTAAGGTATGCGACGTTGGTCGTTCAAGTCCCATTCCGTATATACGATCCCAAATTAAAGAAGAAAGGACGCCTAAGGCACGAGAAACCCCAAATAAGACGGTATAAATCGGATATTCTTTTATACCATAACTTGACAACAAACTACCTGAAATAGCGTCTACGTTAGGCCAAGGATTTTTTACTTTCCCGGTTGAAAGCAGCACTTCCGGCACGACCTCATAAATAGTACGGACTAATTTAATGAGCGGCGCATCCGGGATATATTTATTGGCAAAATCAAGTTGCTCGCTAAATCGGGGATCCGTTTTTCTTAGCACAGCATGGCCATACCCCGGAATAACCCGACCCTTTTCCAATGTTGCAATTGCGTATGCTTTAATCTGTTCCCGCGTGGGATCGGCGGTACCAATTTCTTTGATCAGTCTCTCCAGCCACATCATAACTTCCTGATTGGCCATACCATGTAAAGGGCCAGCTAATCCATTCATCCCAGCTGCAAAACTATAGTAAGGGTTTGAAAGAGCAGTCCCCACCAAATGTGTTGTATGAGCCGAAACATTGCCACCCTCGTGATCTGCATGCAATACCATATACAAACGCATGAGTCGCTTAACTTCTTCACTTTCGTAACCCATCATGTGAGCCAGATTACCTGCCCAATCAAGCGAAGGATCCATATCTATATGATCGTCGTTGAAAAAAACGCGGCGGTAAATATAAGCTGCAATAATAGGCAATCGGCTGATCAAATCCATAACACCCTCATACATAGGATCCCAATAATCCTTCTTATCCATCCCGTCCATATAGGCCCGCCGGAAATGAGATTCAGTACTCATAGCCAAAATAGCGGTATTAAATTGTATCATGGGATGAGAAGACTTAGGCAGTGCATTAATCACATCAAATACATGTGACGGAATCCCCTGTGCTCTTCTGGCCCACTCCTTCGAAATATAATCCACCTGGCTTTTTTCTGGCAATTCACCAATTAGCATAAGGTAAAAAAGACCTTCCGGCAATGGTTCCCCATCCTCATTAATCTTAGGTAACCGCGACCTGAGTTCAGGAATAGAATGACCTCTGAACCGGATTCCTTCAGCCGGATCCAGTTTGGATGAATCTGTCAACAATGCAACAATGCCTTTCATTCCTGAAACAACCTGATCTAAGGTAACTTCCTGAATGACTTTACCGCCATGCTCCCGCACCATCTTCTTCAACAATTCAGCCCTCGGCGATCCTACTTCCTGTAGCCTCTTTTTTACTAAATCCATAAATTATATTTTTAGATTATATTTATTATTAATATAACTTTTATCACATATATTTAAAACAGAAGAACTTTAGTTTTGTTCTGAGAACAAATGTCTGGGTGAATTTTTATTAAATAAAGCAACAAAACCAAGTATCTATATATCGCTAATTTTAAATAAATTAATCTCATTTCGTCTATCCAGCATAAATAAGAAAACGATTTTTTTCGTTAGTCTTATTTTCTATATGGTCATTTACAATAATCAACTAACATTTGGGACACCTCAAAACGAGTATACTCGCCCATAAGCCTGACAATCAATAAGAAATAATTAAATAAACACCAGCGATCCCGTTAGAAATAATTTTCATCCTTCAAAAACCACAAAAATAATGCGTCTTTACATCACAACGGTTAGAGCGGCTAAACAAGCAACCACTCTATTCGAAACACAAAATTCATGAACAACAAAACGCATAGCCAATCAATATTTCAATTAAATTTCGTAATAAAAAAGCATAAAGTCCACGCTTTTACAGATTAAATTAAAAGGCATAAAAAAAGAGACTGCCCAAAAGAACAGTCTCTCTTAAAAAATTTATGAAAGAGTGATAATTATTTCACCACTTTCTTATAGCCATAAATAGCAGTATCACCTAATTCCTCTTCAATACGGAGCAACTGGTTATACTTAGCCATACGGTCTGATCGGCTCAAAGAGCCAGTCTTAATTTGTCCACTGTTGGTAGCAACAGCAATATCTGCAATGGTAGCATCTTCGGTTTCTCCAGAACGGTGAGAAGTTACTGAAGTATAACCTGCACGGTGAGCCATCTCAATAGCATCAAGTGTTTCAGTTAAAGTACCAATTTGGTTAACTTTAATAAGAATTGAATTAGCAGCATCCAATTCAATTCCTTTTTTCAGATATTCTACATTGGTAACAAACAAATCGTCACCTACTAACTGGCATTTATCACCAATAGCTTTGTTCAACAAAACCCAGCCATCCCAGTCATTTTCAGAACAACCGTCTTCGATACTGTCAATAGGGAATTTTGCCACTAATTCAGACAGGTAGGCAACTTGTTCTTCACGACTTCTTTTTACACCTGTAGCACCTTCAAATTTGGAGTAGTCATAAACACCGTCGCTATAGAATTCAGAAGAAGCACAATCCAATGCAATAGCAACCTGACCGCCATCTTCAAGTCTACCCGGTTTGTAACCAGCTTTTTTAATGGCATCAATAATACTGTTAAGAGCATCTTCAGTTCCTTCCAAAGTAGGAGCAAAACCACCTTCATCGCCAACAGCAGTGCTCAAGCCACGATCGTGCAAAACTTTTTTCAGACTGTGAAAAACTTCTGCACCCATACGTAAACCTTCGCGGAAACAACATGCGCCAACCGGACGAATCATAAACTCCTGAAAAGCGATAGGCGCATCTGAATGTGAACCGCCATTAATAATGTTCATCATAGGAACCGGCAGTGTTTTGGCATTAGGACCACCTAAATAGCGATACAAAGGCATACCGGAATATTCAGCAGCGGCTTTAGCCACAGCCAACGAAACGCCCAACATAGCATTAGCACCTAATTTACTTTTGGTTTTAGTGCCATCCATTTCAAGCATTTTCCGATCAATAGCTACCTGACTAGTAGCAGGCATACCAATGAGCGCAGGAGCAAGCACTTTGTTAACATTTTCAACGGCCTTCAAAACACCTTTTCCAAGATATCTTTTTTTGTCGCCATCACGAAGTTCAAGGGCTTCATTCTCGCCGGTAGAAGCTCCTGATGGAACAGCTGCACGACCTACGATGCCACTTTCGAGTTCCACTTCCACTTCAATAGTTGGATTACCACGTGAATCAAGTATTTCACGTCCATGGATGTTTGCAATTAAACCCATAATGTAAGTTTTTTATGATGTATAAACAATAATTTCAAAAATCATAAAAAAGGGATAAAGACGTAACGACTTTATCCCCCTTCAGCAAATTTATAGATAGACCGTAACTTTGCACGGTTTCTGATACGAATTTACTCAGCTTTATCTGTTTCAGCATCAGGAGTAGCTGCTGCTGTATCTGGAGCTGTAGTCTCGGCAGCCACATTAGTGGTTGCTTTCTTTCTGGAACGACTTCTTCTGGTTGATTTTTTAGCCTCTCCTTTGGCAGAAGCGGCAGCTAACATATTTTCGTTATAATCAACCAATTCAATATAACACATCTCAGCTGCGTCGCCAAATCGGCTGCCCAGCTTAAGAATACGCGTATAACCACCAGGACGGTCAGCTATTTTCAAAGAAATCTCTCTAAACAGTTCGGTTACCGCTTCCTTATTTTGAAGATAACTAAAGACAATACGACGGGAATGGGTCGTATCTTCCTTAGAACGGGTAATTAAAGGCTCCAGATAAACTTTCAAAGCCTTTGCCTTAGCGACTGTTGTTTTAATTCTTTTATGCAGGATGAGAGAACTCGCCATGTTGGATAGCATAGCTTTTCTGTGAGAACTGGTCCTTCCCAGATGGTTTATTTTCTTTCTATGTCTCATTGCTTATTATTCCTTGTCTAATTTATACTTAGAAATATCCATACCGAAACTCAAGTTGAGATTCACGAGTAAGTCTTCCAACTCAGTGAGCGACTTCTTTCCGAAGTTTCTGAATTTCAACAAGTCATTGCGGTTGTACTGAACCAATTCGCCCAGCGATTCAACATCAGCAGCTTTAAGGCAATTAAGAGCACGTACAGACAGGTCAAGATCCACTAATTTGGTCTTTAACAACTGGCGCATATGCAATACTTCCTCATCAAACTCTTCGTTAGCCATTTTATCTTCCGAATCGAGCGTAATTTTCTCGTCGGAGAACAACATAAAATGATAAATAAGAATTTTTGATGCCTCTTTCAATGCTTCCTTGGGATGAATAGAACCATCAGTGCTGATCTCAAACAAAAGCTTCTCGTAGTCGGTTTTTTGCTCAACACGGAAATTTTCGACTGAATATTTAACGTTACGAATAGGCGTAAAGATAGAATCTATGGCAATGGTACCAAATTCCAACTCGGACGACCGGTTTTCCTCAGCAGGCACATAACCACGACCTTTAACAATGTTAATGGTCATCTGAAGTGTCACCTCCGGATTCATACGGGCGATAACCAGTTCTGGATTTAACACCTTGAACCCTGAAAGCTGACTATTAAAATCAGCAGCAGTAAGACTTTCTTTTCCAGTTATCGTAACAGTAACTTTTTCACTGTCGACATCTTCAATAATTCTTTTAAACCTAACTTGCTTAAGATTCAGGATAATCTCGGTGACGTCATCAATTACACCCGGAATGTTAGAAAATTCGTGATCAACACCTTCAATCTTAACAGTTGCAATTGCATAGCCCTCCAATGAAGAGAGCAAGATTCTTCTTAAGGCATTTCCAACAGTAATACCATATCCTGGCTCAAGAGGACGAAATTCGAAACGACCGAACTTGTCATCAGCATCAAGCATGATAACTTTATCAGGTTTTTGGAACGCTAATATTGCCATAAGAATAAATTATTTAGAGTACAATTCTACAATCAACTGTTCTTTTATATTTTCAGGTACTTCTGAACGCTCAGGAGCATTAAGAAATTTACCAGTCATGGTATGATTATCCCATTCCAACCAGGAAAATTTATGAACACTTGAATTAGCACAAGCAGTTGTGATAACTTCGAGAGATTTAGACTTTTCTCTTACGCCCACAGCTTGACCAGCTTTAAGCATATAAGAAGGGATATTCACAATTGAACCATCTACAGTAATGTGACGGTGAGAGACCAGCTGACGAGCAGCTGCGCGGGTAGGAGCTAATCCCAAACGATATACAACGTTATCCAAACGACTTTCTAAAAAGATAATCAATTCTTCACCTGTAATACCCTTACTACGGTTTGCTTTTTCAAACAGGTTACGAAATTGTTTCTCCAGAATACCGTAGGTATACTTTACTTTTTGTTTTTCTTTCAGCTGAACACCATATTCGCTGGTTTTCTTTCTACGGTTAACACCGTGTTGTCCCGGCGGGTAATTTTTCTTTTCAAAATACCGGTCAGGACCGTAAATTGGTTCTCCGAATTTACGTGCGATTTTGGTTTTTGGACCAATGTATCTAGCCATTCTACTAAATTTTTGATTTTAAATTTTTGATTTTAAAGATTGAATATGACAGCCGCAAGATTATAGAAGGAAGGTTTGGTTATAACCTACCATTATTCAAAATTAAAGCCAAAAACTTATGGTTAATAACTAGTAATTAAATTAGACCCGTCTTCTTTTAGGAGGTCTGCAACCATTATGTGGTAGTGGGGTAACATCAACAATTTCGGCCACTTCAATACCTGTTGAATGAAGAGAACGAATTGCAGATTCACGACCATTACCTGGTCCTTTCACATATACTTTAACTTTTCTCAAGCCAAGGTCATAAGCTACTTTAGCACAATCGGCTGCTGCTGTCTGAGCGGCATAAGGGGTATTCTTTTTTGATCCTCGAAAACCCATTTTACCGGCACTAGACCATGAAATAACCTGTCCATTTGCATTGGTCAGGCAAACGATGATGTTATTGAACGACGAATGAATATGCGCCTGTCCAAGAGCATCAACTTTTACTACTCTTTTCTTCTGTGTTCCTGCCTTTTTTGCCATCTTCAATGATTATTTAGTCGCTTTCTTTTTATTGGCCACGGTTTTCTTTTTCCCTTTACGGGTCCGTGCATTGTTTTTAGTGGACTGTCCACGTAATGGTAAACCAATACGGTGACGAATTCCCCTGTAACAACCAATGTCCATAAGACGCTTGATGTTCAATTGAACTTCTGACCGCAGTTCACCTTCGGTTTTAATGGTTGAACTAATCAAATCACGCACTGCGGTAATCTGATCATCATTCCATTCTTTTACTTTCATATTAACATCAATACCAGCCTGAGTAAGGATAGATGTAGCTTTGCTGCGTCCAATACCATAGATATAAGTCAGCGCTATCTCTCCCCTTTTATTGGTAGGGATGTCAACTCCTGCAATTCTTGCCATATTCTAATTTATTTATCCTTGACGTTGTTTAAACTTGGGATTCTTCTTATTTATCACATACAAGCGACCTTTACGACGCACAATTTTGCAGTCGGCACTGCGCTTTTTAATGGATGCTCTAACTTTCATATTAATAAGTATTATTTGTACCTGTAACTAATTCTTCCTTTAGTCAGGTCATAAGGAGACATTTCCACTTTGACCCTGTCGCCAGGAAGTATTTTAATATAATGCATACGCATCTTACCGGAGATGTGAGCAGTAATCACATGACCATTTTCTAATTCCACGCGAAACATAGCATTGGAAAGAGCTTCGATAATGGTACCGTCCTGTTCAATAGAGGCTTGTTTAGCCATAAATCAATTGCTTTATTTTTTTTAAGACTGCAAAGTTAATATTTCTTCGACAAATTTAAAACTGGAAAGGATATCTGCACTATTTTTTCCAATTGCCAGAGTGTGTTCAAAATGAGCCGACACACTTTTATCAATGGTACTAATGGTCCAATTATCATTTTCCATCACAATATTCCGCTTTCCTAAATTAATCATCGGCTCAATAGCAATAACCATTCCTTTTCGAAGTTTTGGTCCATTACCTCTGCGCCCATAATTAGGAACTTCCGGGGCCTCATGCAATGATCGACCCACACCGTGGCCTACCATTTCCCGAACGACTGAAAATCCACGGTCTTCACAATGCTTTTGCACAGCAAAACCCACATCACCCAATCGATTGCCTTCTACAGCCATTTCAATTCCCTTATACAGAGACTCCTTGGTTGTTTGTAACAGCAGTTTAACTTCGGGCTTAACTTCTCCTACTTCGAAAGTATAAGCACTATCCCCATAAAAACCATTTAAAAGAACGCCGCAATCAATAGAAACTACGTCTCCTTCTTTTAAAGCTCTTTTACTTGGAATTCCATGTACAACCTGTTCATTAACAGATGTACATAATGTGTTAGGGAAACCATCATAATCCAGAAAACCCGGAATCCCTTTATGATCTCTAATAAATGTCTCAGCAACCTTGTCTAATTCAAGAGTTGTTACACCAGGTTTTACCAGTTTAGCCATTTCTCCCAGCGTCATTGCAACAAGCATATTGCTTTGGCGCAACAGTTCAATCTCTTCTTCAGTCTTTAAATAAATCATGTTGCTTTTTAATTCATCTTCTATTAATACATGGCAGCTCCACCACCAGTACGACCTTTTATACGGCCTGATTTCAATAGGCCATCATAATGCCGCATTAAAAGGTGACTTTCAATTTGCTGAAGAGTGTCCAAAACAACACCCACAAGAATCAGCAAAGAAGTTCCCCCATAAAACTGAGCAAAATTTTGGTCAATGTCTGCCATCTGAGCAAACGCCGGAAGTATAGCTACGAACGCCAGAAAAATAGACCCAGGCAATGTAATTTTAGACATTACCGAATCAAGGAATTCAGCCGTTCTTTTACCAGGTTTAACGCCAGGTATAAAGCCTCCGTTACGTTTCATATCGTCCGCCATTTGTTGCGGATTGATGGTGATAGCAGTATAAAAATAGGTAAAAACTATAATCAAAAAAGCAAAGGTAAAATTATACCAAAACCCTGTAAAATTTGAAAAAACAGCTGCAAATCCAGTAGCTGATTCACTGTCAACAAATCCGACAACCGTGATTGGGATAAACATTATTGCCTGAGCAAAAATGATAGGCATAACACCTGCTGCATTAACCTTCAACGGAATATACTGACGTACACCGCCATATTGTTTATTACCAACTATACGTTTGGCATATTGTACCGGTACTCGTCTTGTTCCCTGAACCAAAAGAATTGCACTTTCGAAAACAAAAAACAACACAACCAATTCAATAAGCAACATTACCAACCCACCTTCCTCTAATCTTGAACCGAACTCGGCCAAAACAGCAAAAGGTAAACGAGCAATAATACCTATCATAATAATCAGCGAGATACCGTTTCCTATACCTTTATCAGTAATTCGTTCACCCAGCCACATAACAAACATACTCCCGGCGGTGAGGATAATGGTAGAGGTAATCGTGAAACTCCATCCGCTGCTAACAAAAGCAGATACGGGTAATTGCGCATGTAAATTGGCAATATAACCCGGAGCTTGAAATAATAAAATTACCACCGTTAAATATCGGGTAATTTGATTGATTTTACGTCGACCGCTTTCACCTTCACGTTGTAGCCTCTGGAAATAAGGTATTGCAATTCCCAAAAGTTGTATCACAATAGAAGCTGAAATATAAGGCATAATACCTAATGCCATAATGGATGCATTCGCAAATGCACCACCGGAAAACATATTAAGCAATCCCAACACACCATCACTGGTTTGATCGGCCAGACCTGATAACTGATCAGGATCGATTCCCGGAAGAACGACATATGATCCTAATCGGTAAATTGCAAGCAAACCAAGCGTTGTAAGAATCCGGCTCTTGAGATCTTCAATCTTCCAAATATTTCGGATGGTTTCAAATAGTTTCATCTGATTATAATTTGTTTTTATTTGCCAGATGGAACTCCCAAAACATAACCTGTTCCTTTCTGAAACAGATTATGATGGTCGTTTCATATGATTTAAATTTGTTCCTCTTTTGCCAGATAAAACAGCAATAAAATGTTTTATCTGATTTTGATTATAAGGCCATCATCTGATACTCCGGGCGCTGTAGCTAAAGTAAACAAACTATAGAAACACCTTTAAAGGTCTCAACCTAATCGTTGAGACTCTAAGGGTGTTTAAATTGTTACAATACCACAACAGTACCTTGAGCGGCTTCAATTGCAGCCTGCGCTGATTTTGAAAAAGCGTGGGCTTTAACTTCTACTTTTGCAGTAATAGTTCCATTACCCAAAATCTTCACCATGTCGTTTTTATTAATAAAACCGGCTTCGATCAGATTATCAGGGGTAATAATATCCCATTTATTCTTTTCAATCAAATTCTGAAGAACACCAACATTAATGGATTTATACTCCTTGCGATTGACATTCTTAAATCCAAATTTGGGAACACGGCGTTGAAGAGGCATCTGACCACCTTCAAAACCAATTTTCCGGGAATATCCTGAGCGAGACTTAGCACCCTTGTGCCCTCTGGTAGAGGTTCCTCCAAAACCAGAACCAGCACCACGGCCGATTCGTTTCTGGTGATGTCTGGACCCCGCTGCAGGTTTTAACTGATTAAGTTCCATATATACTATTCTTAAACTTCGTTAAAACTCTATTTTGCGACAGAAACGAGGTGTTTCACTTTGTCAACCATGCCTAATATTTCGGGAGTATCTTCGTGCTCCACAGTGGCATTTAATTTTTTCAAACCAAGTGCTTCCAACGTTCTTTTCTGACGTTGAGTACTCCTGATTTTACTTTTAACTTGAGTTACTTTAATTTTAGCCATTTTATTAGTCTGCTTAACCGTTAAACACTTTATCGAGGTTAACCCCCCTATTTTGAGCTACGGTATGGGCATCGCGAAGTTCGCAAAGTGCCTGAATGGTAGCCTTCACAAGGTTGTGAGGGTTGGCCGAACCTTTTGATTTGGCCAAAACGTCCACGATACCGGCGCTTTCAAGTACAGCGCGCATAGCACCACCAGCAACCAAACCGGTACCATGTGATGCTGGACGCATATAAACCTGAGCACCACCAAACTTAGCTGCCTGTTCGTGAGGTATGGTACCTTTTAAAACGGGTACTTTAACCAAATTCTTCTTAGCAGCCTCAACGCCTTTTGCTATAGCAGTGGTAACCTCGTTAGCTTTGCCAAGACCCCAGCCTACAATACCATTTTCGTTACCAACCACAACAATAGCGGAGAAACTAAAGGTACGACCACCTTTGGTTACTTTGGTTACACGATTTATGGCTACCAGCCTGTCCTTTAATTCAAGGTCATTAGTTGTACGAACTCTTTGTGTATTTCCTGCCATAATATTTAAAATTTAAGGCCTGCCTCACGAGCAGCATCCGCTAATTGTTTAACTCTACCATGATACAGATAACCATTGCGGTCAAATACAACACTTGTAATACCGGCACTGGTAGCCTTATCAGCTATCATTTTACCGACAGCAATAGCCTTGTCTGTTTTGGTTCCTTGTTGTGAAGCAATATCTTTTACCAATGACGATGCAGAAACCAATGTAGTTCCTTTGGTATCATCAATGAGTTGAACACTGATTTGTTTATTGCTTCTGAAGACAGTCATCCGCGGGCGTTCAGTCGTTCCTGTTACCTTACTGCGAATACTTCTTTTTATTTTAAATCGCCTATCTAGTTTTGAAAAAGCCATAACACGATGAAATTAATCAAATTAAACTTTTGCACTCTTACCAGCTTTACGTCTGATAGCCTCACCAACAAAACGAACTCCTTTACCTTTATAAGGCTCTGGTTTACGTAATGAACGGATTTTTGCACAGACCTGACCCAGCAGTTGCTTATCAACGGACTCGAGTGTTATGATCGGATTGCTTTTCCGATCGGTCACAGCTTCTACCTTTATTTCTTTAGGCAATTCTATATGAATTGGGTGTGAATAACCTAACGAAAGTTCAAGAATCTGACCTGTGGCATTAGCACGATAACCAACTCCAACCAGTTCCATTTTCTTAACAAAACCTTCAGAAACGCCTACCACCATATTGTGGATTAATGAACGATACAATCCATGCATAGCACGATATTGTTTCTCTTCACTTAAACGTTTAAGGGTTACCACACCTTCATTAATTTCTACCTCTATGTCGGGATTAATATTCTGTACCAGTTCACCTTTGGGACCTTTTACTGTCACCACGTGATCCTTAACTGTTACGTTTACCCCGGCAGGCACATTGATGGGTGATCTTCCTATCCTACTCATGACTTACCTCCTTTTTTTAATAAACGTAACACAATACTTCACCACCTACTTTTTGAATACGTGCTTCTTTATCAGAAATAACACCTCTCGAAGTAGACAAAATAGCAATTCCCAAACCATTTAAAATTCTGGGGACTTCACGATAGCCGGTATACTTACGCAACCCTGGGGTAGATATACGGCCTAGTTTTTTGATGGCTGGAACTTTAGATACAGGATCGTATTTAAGTGCGATCTTGATGATTCCTTGTTTACCATCGTCGATGAATTTATAATTCAGGACATAACCTTTTTCAAAAAGAATTTTGGTCATTTCCTTTTTAAGGTTGGAAGCCGGAACTTCAACAACCTTATGCCGCGCCATTATGGCATTCCTGATTCGTGTCAGGAAATCCGCAATTGGATCTGTCATTTTACATTAGATTAAATTGATCCCGACAAGTCGGGACAATATTTAACACTTACCAGCTGATATCATTACCAACTGGCTTTTTTAACTCCTGGTATTAAACCTGCAGCAGCCATTTCACGAAAGGTGATACGACTGATACCGAACTGACGCATATAACCCTTAGGCCGACCGGTCAGTTTGCAACGATTGTGCATACGAACAGGAGAGGCGTTTTTTGGCAGCTTTTGCAAACCTTCATAATCGCCTTCGGCCTTGAGTTGAGCGCGTTTCTCGGCATATTTGGCCACAAGTTTTGCCCGTTTTACTTCACGGGCCTTCATTGATTCCTTAGCCATATAACTAGTTCTTTTTTAATTTTTTAAACGGTAAACCGAATTCACGAAGCAAGGCATAAGCTTCCTCGTCGGTACTTCCGGTGGTCACAAAGGTAATATTCATACCCATAATCTTTGTAACACTGTCAATATTTATTTCAGGAAAAATAATTTGCTCGGTAATTCCCAGCGTATAATTTCCCCGACCGTCCAACTTGCTTTCGATTCCTTTGAAGTCACGAATACGTGGCAAAGCCACTCGTACCAACCTCTCAAGGAATTCGAACATCTTATCTTTCCGCAAGGTAACTTTCGCTCCAATAGGCATTTTCTTTCTCAACTTGAAGTTTGAGATATCCTTCTTGGAAAAACAGGCCACAGCTTGTTGTCCGGAAATTGCAGTTAACTCTTTAATTGACATTTCAATCAATTTCTTATCTGCAACGGCAGCACCAACCCCCTGATTGATAACAATCTTTTCAAGGGTGGGAACCTGCATAACGCTTTTGTATCCGAACTCTTTCATCAGAGCAGGGGCTACTTCGTCTTTATACTTTGTTTTTAAACTAGGTGTATAGCTCATTACTTAATCTCCTCTCCTGATTTTTTTGAATAACGAACCAATTTTCCATTTTCTCCAAGTTTGCGACCAATACGGGTAGCCTTTCCAGTTGAAGGATCCTTAAGGTTCAGGTTGGAGATATGTATTGGGGCTTCTTTTTTGATAATACCACCCTGTGGATTTTCGGCGTTGGGCTTGGTATGTTTACTCACCATGTTAACGCCTTCCACGATAGCACGTTGTTTAGCCGGGAACACTTCCAGGACTTTACCCTCCTGGCCTTTGTTTGTTCCGGCGTTAACAATCACGATATCGCCTTTTTTAATATGTAATTTTCCCATTGCTTTTTGAATCTTAAAGATTATAGCACTTCAGGCGCTAATGATACAATTTTCATATATCCATCACGCAGTTCTCTGGGCACGGGTCCAAAAATACGGGTTCCGCGCATTTCGCCGAGGTTATTGATTAGTACACAAGCGTTATCGTCGAAACGGATATATGACCCGTCGGCTCTTCTAACTTCTTTTTTGGTACGTACAACCACTGCTTTACTGACTGTTCCTTTTTTCATTTCAGATGAAGGAACAGCACTTTTCACTGATACCACAATACGATCACCAATAGAGGCGTATCTACGTCCGGTACCGCCTAAAACACGGATGCAAAGAACTTCTTTTGCTCCACTGTTATCGGCCACATTAAGTCTTGATTCTTGCTGTATCATGATTACTTAGCTCTTTCAAGGATTTCAACTAATCTCCAACGTTTAGTTTTACTCAGGGGACGGGTTTCCATTATTCGAACGGTATCCCCGGCATGGCAATTATTTTCCTCATCGTGAGCATAAAACTTTTTCGTTTTCTTCATGAATTTACCATACATAGGGTGTTTTTCACGAATGACAACGCTAACTACGATAGATTTATCCATCTTTTCGCTCACCACAACGCCAATCCGTTCTTTTCTCAAGTTTCTTGTTTCCATCTGCAAAATTATTTTTCTGTTAATTGTTTCTGACGCAGAATGGTCAGCATACGAGCAATGTTCCTACGGGATTTTCTTATCTTCATAGGATTATCCAGTGGAGAAATGTGGTGGCTGAGGGTCATCCGTGTCAGCTCTTGCTTTTCGGCATCCAAGCGCTCCTCAATCTCGCTGATGGTCATTTCCTTAATTTCTGAAGTTTTCATCGCTTAGGCATTTGTAGATTCAACAAAATCCCTTCTTACTACAAACTTTGTAGTAATGGGCAACTTTTGAGCAGCCAAACGCAAAGCTTCCTTGGCTACAGCGAAGGGAACACCGTCGCATTCAATAATCATGCGTCCCGGAGTAACGGGCGCCACAAAACCTTCCGGACTACCTTTACCTTTACCCATACGAACTTCGGCAGGTTTTTTAGTAATAGGTTTGTCAGGAAAAATACGGATCCAAATTTGACCCTGACGTTGCATATAACGTGTCACGGCAACCCTTGCCGCTTCAATTTGACGACCGGTAATCCATTTGCTTTCAAGCGACTTGATGCCAAAAGAACCAAAGGCCAATTCATGACCTCGTTGAGCGATTCCTTTCATCCGTCCTTTTTGCTGCCGTCTAAATTTTACTTTTTTTGGTTGTAACATCTTTCCAGATTCAATTAAAGGTTAACAGATGATTACTTTCTTCTCTTTTTGAAACCGCCACCTTGATTTTGGCCCCTTCTATTTCCACCAGAATGAGAAGCATCTTTAGCTCCAAAATTGGGTGATAAATCAGGTTTGCCATAAATTTCACCTTTACAAATCCAAACTTTAATACCTAAAAGTCCGGTTTTAGTGAGGGCTTCAACTTGAGCGTAATCAATATCAGCACGGAAGGTATGGAGAGGCGTTCTGCCCTCTTTATACATTTCAGAACGGGCCATTTCGGCACCATTTAAACGACCTGAAATCTGTATTTTAATACCTTCTGCACCCATACGCATGGTTGATGCGATAGCCATTTTAACGGCACGACGATAAGCCACACGACCTTCGAGCTGACGGGCAATATTATTGCCAACGATCATAGCGTCCAATTCAGGACGTTTAACTTCGAAGATGTTGATTTGCACTTCCTTGTCAGTAATCTTCTTAAGCTCTTCCTTCAGCTTATCAACCTCTTGACCACCTTTTCCGATAATGATACCGGGACGAGCAGTATAAACTGTTATGGTAATTAACTTAAGTGTACGTTCAATAACAATGCGTGAAATACTGGCTTTGGCCAGACGCGCATTTAAATATTTGCGGATTTTAGAATCTTCCAGCAATTTGTCACCGTAATTCTTTCCGCCAAACCAGTTAGAGTCCCATCCACGGATGATTCCCAACCTGTTGCTTATTGGATTAACTTTTTGTCCCATCTGGATTTAATTAATTTTCCTGGTTTACGTTTGATACTTTGCTATCCACGAGAATAGTCACGTGATTGGATCTTTTACGAATTCGATGCGCGCGACCTTGCGGAGCAGGTCTTAAACGCTTAAGAATGCGTCCTGAATCCACGTAAGCCTCTTTCACATAAAGATTAGCATCTTCGATTCTAATCCCTTCATTTTTATCTTTCCAGTTGGCAACTGCGGACAATAAGAGTTTTTCTACACGGCTTGAGGCCTCTTTAGTAGAAAATTTAAGTATATCCAAGGCCAGATTCACTTCTTTACCACGAATCATATCCACCACCAAACGCATTTTGCGAGGTGAGGTAGGTACATTTCGCAGCTTGGCATAAGCCTGAGTTTTCCTGGCTTCTTTAATTTGTTCTGCTTTTATTCTTTTTCTTGCACCCATTTCTTTTACATTAAGGTATTAACACTACCAGGCATTAACGCTTTCTACTGCCTGAATGGCCACGGAAGGTCCGTGTAGGGGCAAATTCACCCAATTTATGTCCTACCATATTTTCGGTGATATAAACTGGAATAAATTTATTCCCGTTATGTACAGCAATGGTATGTCCTACGAAATCGGGGGAAATCATAGATGCCCTGGCCCATGTTTTAACTACATTTTTTTTACCGGATTCGTTCATGGCAAGCACTTTACGTTCCAGCTTGTAATTAATATAAGGTCCTTTTTTCAATGATCTGCTCATAGTCTCAATAAATTAACCGGTTACTTTTTTCGTCTTTCAAGAATGTACTTACTACTGGTTTTCTTAGGCGCACGTGTTTTGTAGCCTTTTGCAAGTAAACCTTTTCTTGATCGGGGATGACCGCCGGATGCACGTCCTTCACCACCACCCATTGGGTGATCGACCGGGTTCATAACAACCCCTCTAACGCGAGGACGACGACCAAGCCATCTGCTACGACCAGCTTTCCCTGATTTTTCGAGAGCATGGTCAGAATTACCAACAGCTCCTATCGTAGCACGACAAGTTGTAAGCACCAATCTGGTTTCACCGGATGGTAAGCGTAATACCACGTATTTACCTTCACGAGCAGCCAATTGTGCAAATGTACCGGCACTACGTGCCATGGCTCCACCTTTACCAGGATACAATTCGATATTATGTACGATCGTACCGAGAGGAATTTCTCCCAGAGGAAGGGCGTTGCCAATTTCAGGGGCAACACCACTGCCTGATAACAAATCGTGACCTACTTGTAATCCGTTAGGTGCAAGAATGTAGCGTTTTTCTCCATCTGAGTAAACCAACAAAGCAATCCGGGCACTACGATTTGGATCGTACTGAATGGATTCAACCTTTGCGGCAACACCGTCTTTATCACGCTTAAAATCGATTACACGATACTTCCTTTTATGTCCGCCACCAATGTAGCGCATGGTCATTTTACCAGTGTTGTTACGACCACCGCTCTTTTTCAACGGCTCAAGCAAGGATTTTTCTGGTACACCTGAGGTAATCGTATCAAATGCACCAATAATTTTGTGTCTCTGCCCCGGTGTTGTGGGCTTTAGCTTTCTTACTGCCATTTCACTTAGATATTGCTATAAAAATCAATTTTATCTCCATCAGCCAATGTTACGATCGCCTTCTTAAATGAATTTTTACGTCCACTTATAACGCCGGCTTTTGTGTAACGACTGGTAGTTTTACCTGCATAACGCATGGTATTTACCGATACAACGGTTACATTGTACATCTCTTCTACAGCTTTTTTAATTTCGAGCTTGTTCACCTCGTTATTAACAACAAAGCCATACTTATTCAGAGAGTCACCATAACGAGTCATTTTCTCGGTAACTAAAGGTTTAATAATAACGCTCATTTCTGACCTCCTTAAGCTTTAAATAGATTACCAATTTCCTGAATTGCACTTTCGGTAAAAATCACAGATTGTGCTTTCATAATACCATAAGTATTAATATCAGAAACAACAGATACTTCAGAGCGTTGAATATTACGATTCGCAAGAACCACGTTACGCTCAACGTCTTTAGTAACTAACAACGTCCGGCTGCCATCAAGCTTCAGATTTTTGCGTAAAGTCACAAACTCTTTAGTCTTTGGTGCTTCAAACGAAAAGTCTTCAACAATCAGAATAGCCTCACTCTTAGCCTTATAAGAAAGAGCTGACAGGCGAGCCAATTGTTTCAACTTTTTATTCAATTTAAAATTGTAGTTACGAGGTTTGGGACCAAATACACGGCCACCTCCTCTGAAGACAGGGCTCTTAATGCTACCTGCACGTGCGGTACCAGTTCCCTTCTGTTTCTTAATTTTACGTGTACTACCAGCTACTTCACCACGTTCTTTCGATTGGTGAGTTCCTTGACGATTGTTAGCCAAATATTGCTTCACATCCAAATAAATGGCATGATCGTTGGGTTCAATAGCAAAAACTGAATCTGACAACTCAATTTTTCTGCCGGTATCTTCTCCTTTAATGTTTAGTACGTTCAGTTCCATTACTTCTCAATAATTAGATATGAACCTTTTGCGCCCGGAACAGATCCTTTAATCAGTATCAGGTTGCTTTCGGGAATCACTTTAATAACTCTCAGGTTTTCAACTTTAACTTGGTCGCCACCCGTACGGCCGGCCATTCGCATACCTTTAAATACCCTGGAAGGGAATGAAGAGGCACCCAGTGAACCCGGGGCACGTAAACGGTTGTGCTGACCATGGGTTTGCCCACCAACACCGGCAAAGCCGTGTCTTTTAACAACACCCTGAAAACCTTTACCTTTTGAGATACCGGAGATATCCACGTAAGTATTTTCTTCAATGATGTCAACGGTAACAACGTCACCCAATTTGAACTCTTGTTCAAATTCTTTGAATTCAACCAGCTTGGCCTTTGGAGTGGTACCTGCTTTTTCAAAATGCCCTTTTTCGGGCTTGGTGGTACTCTTCTCACGTTTTTCGTCGAAAGCTAACTGAACGGCTACATAGCCATCAGCTTCCAGATTTTTAACCTGGGTTACGACGCAAGGACCAGCTTCGATAACAGTGCATGGTACATTTTTACCCTCGGCACTGAAAACGGAAGTCATTCCGATTTTCTTTCCAATTAATCCTGGCATTGCTTAGTGATTTACAATTAATATCAAACTTTAATTTCGACTTCCACACCACTGGGAAGTTCAAGTTTCATGAGAGCGTCAATAGTTTTTGCAGTTGAGCTGTAAATATCAATCAATCGTTTATAGGACGACAATTGAAATTGCTCACGCGATTTCTTATTAACGAAGGTTGAGCGCAAAACAGTAAATATTCTCTTATGAGTTGGAAGAGCGATGGGGCCGCTCACGACAGCCCCGGTGCTCTTTACTGTTTTAACGATCTTTTCGGCAGATTTGTCTACCAAATTGTGATCGTATGATTTCAGTTTAATTCTTATTTTTTGATTCATAGCTGTTTATGCGAACGAGTTCTTACAATAATTCAACTTTACCTTTTGCTTCTTTTACGACCTCTGTAGCAATTGCTTTGGAGACTTCCTCGTAATGAGAAAATTCCATAGAAGAAGTAGCACGACCAGAAGATATGGTACGCAGAGCAGTAACATAACCAAACATCTCAGCCAAAGGTACCTTAGCCTTAACAACACGTGCACCGGCTTTTGACTCCATACCTTCTATCTGACCACGACGTTTGTTAAAGTCGCCGATAATATCACCCATATATTCTTCAGGGGTAACCACTTCAACGCGCATGATAGGTTCGAGCAACTTAGGACCCGCTTTAGCACAAGCAGCCTTGAATGCCTGACGTGCAGCAATCTCAAAAGACAACTGATCAGAGTCAACCGGGTGGAATGAACCATCAAGCAACTGCACCTTCAAATTCTCCACTGTAAATCCAGCCAACACACCATTTTGCATAGCGTTTTTAAAGCCTTTTTCAACCGATGGAATAAATTCTTTAGGCACATTACCACCTTTTACCAGGTCAACAAACTGTAAACCAGTTTTTTCTTCATCAATAGGGCCAACTTTAACAACAATATCAGCAAACTTACCACGACCACCAGTCTGTTTTTTAAAGACTTCACGGTGATCAACTGTCTTACTGATGGTTTCTTTATAAGCTACCTGAGGACGACCTTGATTACATTCCACTTTAAACTCACGTTTTAAACGGTCAATGATAATCTCAAGGTGCAACTCGCCCATACCGCTGATAACCGTCTGTCCACTTTCTTCATCAGTTTGGACGCGGAAAGTAGGATCTTCTTCAGCCAGCTTGGCCAAGCCATTTGAAAGCTTATCCATATCTTTTTGGCTCTTAGGTTCCACCGAAATCCCAATTACAGGATCAGGGAATTCCATTGATTCCAAAACGATTGGTTTTTTCTCCTCGCATAAAGTATCACCTGTACGAATATCTTTGAAACCTACACCAGCACAAATATCTCCTGCACTAATGCTATCAATAGGCATCTGCTTATTCGATTTCATCTGATACAAACGTGAAATACGCTCTTTTTTACCACTACGAGGATTAAATACATAAGAACCGGCTTCAAGCGTACCTGAATAAACACGCATAAAAGCCAATCGACCTACAAATGGGTCAGTCGCAATTTTAAATGCCAGTGCGGTAAAAGGCGCATCAGCAGTTTGCTTACGGCTTTCGGTTTCGCCGGTATCAGGATTTGTTCCTTCAACATCAGCAATATCGGTTGGAGCAGGTAAGAAACGAATAATACCATCCAACAACCGCTGAATTCCTTTATTTTTAAAGGCAGAACCACACATCATCGGTACAATACTCATATCGATAGTAGCACGACGAATGACATCAATTAGTTGGTCACCGGTTATAGAATCCGGATCATCAAAAAATTTCTCCATCAACTCATCATCATACTCAGCAACTGCTTCGACCATTTTAGCACGCCATTCAGCAGCTTCCTCAACCATGTCGGCTGGGATATCTGTGAGTTCGTAACGTTGACCGAGAACATCGTCATCAAACCAAACAACGGCTTTGTTCTCAATCAGATCAATTACACCTTTAAAGGTTTCTTCAGCGCCAATTGGAATTGTAATAGGCACCGGATTGGCGCCTAATATTTCACGAACCTGACGCACCACTTCAAAGAAATTAGCGCCAGAACGGTCCATTTTGTTTACAAAGCCAATACGGGGTACCCCATATTTATTAGCCTGACGCCATACAGTCTCAGACTGAGGCTCCACACCACCTACAGCACAAAACAAAGCAACAGCACCATCCAGTATACGTAAAGAACGCTCAACTTCAACAGTAAAGTCAACGTGCCCTGGGGTGTCAATAATATTAATTTTATACTCTTCTCCTCGGTAAATCCATTGGGTAGAAACGGCAGCAGAGGTAATAGTAATACCTCTCTCCTGCTCTTGCTCCATCCAGTCCATAGTTGCAGCACCATCATGCACCTCACCTAATTTGTGAGTAATACCGGTGTAAAACAGAACACGTTCAGTAGTGGTTGTTTTACCGGCATCGATGTGAGCCATAATCCCAATGTTCCTTGTATAATTTAAATCTTTTGCCATTAGTTAAATAATCAACGATGATTAAAATCTGAAGTGTGCAAATGCACGGTTGGCTTCAGCCATCTTATGCATATCTTCTTTCTTCTTATAAGCGCCGCCCTCCTGATTATATGCAGCAACAATTTCAGCAGCCAATTTTTCGGCCATAGATTTTCCACTTCTTTTACGGGAAAAAAGAATCAGGTTTTTCATACTATAAGAGACCTTACGGTCGGCGCGAATTTCGGTAGGAACCTGGAAAGTAGCACCACCTACACGGCGGCTTTTAACTTCTACGGAAGGGGTTATATTCTCCAAAGCCTTCTTCCACATCTCCAAGACTGATTTGCCTTCTTTTTCGGCTTTGTCTTTAATTTGATCCATGGCAGAATAAAAAATACCGTAAGCAACAGATTTTTTACCATCTACCATCAAATTGTTCACAAACTGTGTTACCAAAGTATCTCCAAACTTTGGATCGGGTAATAATACCCTCTTTTTTGGTTTACTCTTTCTCATTTCTTTTTGTTTATTAGTTTTGAAAACTTACTGGCTGTATTTGCTCTTCAATGGCTCATAGCTCATTTACTCAACCGAAACACTAACCAATAAACAAAACTACCTGATTAGGAACTACTTTTTCTTAGGGCGTTTTGTTCCATACTTGGAACGACGTTGCGTACGACCATCTACCCCTGAAGCATCCAATGCACCACGAACAAGGTGATAACGAACACCAGGAAGATCTTTAACACGACCTCCGCGTACAAGCACAATTGAGTGCTCCTGCAGGTTATGTCCTTCTCCCGGAATGTAAGCATTAACTTCTTTTCCGTTGGTTAAACGAACACGGGCTACTTTACGCATAGCTGAGTTCGGTTTCTTTGGTGTGGTAGTATATACCCTCACACAAACGCCCCTCCTCTGCGGACAAGAATCCAGTGCCGGAGATTTACTCTTATCTACCAGGCTGGTTCTCCCTTTTCTTACTAATTGCTGAATTGTTGGCATATAAACTTTTATTTAACTATAAATTACTATCAACAAATGGGTTGCAAAGGTATTCTTTTTGGCTGAAAAATCCCACTGATTTTCAAACATTTTCATCCCTCTGCACAAAAAAGCGGTGCAAAAGTACAAATTTAGAATGGAAATAAAAACAGGTGTAAGTCTTTTTAATACACTTTTATATCAATTATTTGCATCCGTAAATTCGCGAAAACAGAAAATCGCTGATTAAAAAAAATAGGCTATAATAATACTTGACCAATAAAGGCCCATTTCTACGTTATGCCTATAATTAAAATAGGTGATTTACCATAGTAGAATCGCATTTTAGACCTTTACAAGCGTTGAATTTGAACATTTCTTATCAAGCACTTGAGTTTTCTTGCTGATACTATATATCTTTGGCCGGGAAAAAAATATTTTTTTCTTGGATTTGACATCAAAACTAAACATTGTTTAATATGAAAGTTTATGTATTTCCGGGTCAGGGCGCCCAATTTACAGGAATGGGAAAAGATTTATATGAAAAATCACCCATGGCCAAAGAATTATTTGAAAAAGCCAACAGCATTCTGGGATTCCAGATTACTGACCTGATGTTTGAAGGTACAGAAGAAGATTTACGGCAAACAAAAGTAACCCAACCGGCAATTTTTTTACACTCGGTATTATTAGCTAAAACCATGGGAGAAAACTTCCAGCCCGAAATGGTTGCCGGGCATTCATTGGGTGAATTCAGCGCATTGGTAGCTGCCGGAGCGCTTTCATTTGAAGACGGTCTAAAACTCGTTTCGCAACGTGCCAAAGCCATGCAAAAAGCCTGTGAAATAAAACCCTCAACCATGGCAGCCATTGTGGGACTCAACGATGATATTGTTGAAGAGGTCTGCAAAAAGATTACTGAAGTGGTGGTTCCTGCTAACTATAATTGCCCGGGCCAATTGGTTATTTCCGGATCCATTGAAGGAATTGATCAGGCTTGCAAACTACTCACTGAAAAAGGTGCCAAACGGGCTTTAAAACTATCAGTAGGCGGCGCTTTTCATTCACCGTTGATGGAACCAGCCAGGGCCGAACTGGCTAAAGCTATTGAAGAAACTCATATTGTTGAACCAATTTGTCCGGTTTACCAAAATGTAAGTGCAAATCCGGTTACGAATCCCGCCGAAATTAAAGAAAACCTGATAGCTCAACTTACAGCGCCGGTTAAATGGACACAAACCATTCAAAATATGTTGAACAACGGTGCAACTTCATTTACCGAAGTTGGCCCGGGAAAAGTATTACAAGGGCTTATCAAGAAAATTAATCGTCAGGCAGAAGCCATCAGCATCAGCACTTTTCAAGAATAAAGATCGTTATTGACAAACAGAGGACCTCCCTTAAAAGAGAGGTCCTCTGTTTATTTTAAAAAACATCCTAAAGTTTAATTCAATCCATATTTCAAACACTTCGTTTATGGACAGACTCTAGATAAGGAAATGAAACAAATCAGGCGATTCATTCACATGGGTATAGTTAATCTTATTCAATTTCATACGTTCCATTAAAGCCAAATAATCCTGTTTTGATTTAGTTTCAATACCAATCAAAGCGGGCCCATTTTCACGACTATTTTTACGGGTGTACTCAAAATGTGTTATATCGTCTCCGGGGCCTAACACATCGTTAAGAAAATCGCGCAAAGCGCCAGCCCGTTGAGGAAAACGAATGATAAAATAGTGTTTCAGGCCTTCATACAATAATGATCGTTCCTTAATTTCTTCCGTCCGGGTGATGTCATTATTACCACCACTAATAACGCAAACAACATTCTTTCCCTTTATCTTTTCCGCATAGAAATCAAGTGCGGAAATACTTAAAGCACCAGCTGGTTCCACAACAATTGCCGACTCATTATAGAGTTGAAGGATGGTTGTACAAACCTTTCCTTCCGGTATCAAAATCATGTCATCAATGACATCTCTGGCAATATCAAAATTAAGCTTTCCTATGGTTGCAACTGCCGCACCATCGACAAACTTCTCAAACTTATCTAAAGTAATACGTTCACCTTTTTCCAAAGACAACTTCATAGAAGGAGCTCCTTCGGGTTCCACTCCAATAATCTTTGTAGAAGGACTAACTGTTTTCATATACGAACCCAGTCCGGAAATAAAACCACCACCACCTACAGGCACAAATATCATATCCAGAGGGACGCTTAACTGTTCCATAATCTCAATTCCAACCGTACCCTGCCCTGCCATAACCATTTCATCATCGAATGGATGTATAAACACCGACTGAGCCTTCTCACAGTCCGCTATGGCAGCATGATAAGCATCATCATAGGTATCGCCTATTAAAACAATCTCAACATGATCTTTACCAAACATGCCCACCTGCTTAATCTTTTGTTTGGGAGTAGTTGAAGGCATAAAAATACGCCCCTGAATATTCAAATGATTACATGCATAAGCTACGCCCTGAGCATGATTGCCTGCACTGGCACAGACAACTCCTCTGGCACGTTCTTCACTGGTAAGACTCGATATTTTATTATAGGCTCCTCTTATTTTGTAAGACCTAACGACTTGCAAATCCTCTCTTTTCAGAAATACATTAGCATTATACCGTTCCGACAAAACCGGATCTTTAATCAATGGAGTTTTTTCAACCACCGACTTTATTCGATAGTGCGCCAGCTGAATGTCTTTTATTGCTATCATTTGAAAATATTTTACGCAAAGATATAAAAATGATCTCAACGCCTTTCATCATCATGAACTTGTATTATCAGTAAAGATATAGTGTCCGAATTCGTACGATCGATGTTCATCCTTGATACATTTCTAAAATTAAAGAGACAGCCAACCACGATAAAAATCACTACAGCACAAGCAATTACAAGTTATGGCACACCTATTGATTGTCTTATACCAAACACTTAAAAACGCACTATCATGAAAAATTTAAAATTCGCAACCCTGCTTTTTGCATTCGCAACCGTACTAACCCTAACAAGTGCCACAACACCCGAAAACATACAATCATTAAAAGGCACATCTCAAACTCTGCTTGGTAATTATACCATTACGGAACTGGCACCGGAGACAATAAAAAATGAAGAGCTCCGAAAATTCGAATTAAGCTATGAAAATGGCAAAGCCCCGGTCATTATCTATTTGCGCCAAAAATCAAAATGCAAAGAGTATATTGTACGAGGACATGCCATGGAAGTGCAATACACCTGCAAAAAATCTGGTTTTGGCGCCCAAACTCTAGCCGGTAAATTTGCGGCCTATCCATACGATACCAATGCACAGTTTATTTCAGAAGAAGCTTTATCACGCCAATCAAAAATTACCACATCTGAAATTCCAGTTGAAAAAGCATTGGGATTAATCGCCTGTTATTATCCCGGCCTATTAAAAAACATACAAACTCTATATCAAAACTAAAATCAAATTAGAGTCTGTCTGTAAAGTTGGATTACTTCAAAATAGTTTGTTCGCCTAACTTTATGTTCAGGTACAAATTAAAAATCATTTAAAGTCCCGGGATTATTTTATCCCGGGACTTTTTTACTTACAGATGTGCCGACATCCATTCAAGTAACTAAGTACTCATTTTCCATTCAATCTTACCATAGCTTAATCTAAGCAATCCTATCCTTTACAACAAATACCAACGGTTAACTTCCTTCAAAAATCACGGTTGTCCTTAATAGAAATTTCTAAATGATTCAGGAATATACAATGACAAACCACACTTCACTCACCATAAATATTTTAAGATTTAATGCTTTTATGACAATAAGAAGATCCCTTGAAACTTATAACAGAACCATTACAAACCTCCTCTATAGAAGAAGTCTGGACACTGGAGCGGAGTCATTCAAAGCTAAAATAAAAGATTTCAGAAGACCATTCAGAGGTGTAGCTACAGTTAAATTCTCCCTTTACAAATTATGTAAAATTTATGTCCAGACCCAGATTTTGGTTGTGACCTGTGATGATCCTCGGTATAAAAATTATTCACCCCCCGCTATAGTAAAACGCAAAAAAAGCCGACTCATAACTGAATCGGCTTCTTTTTTTAAGAAAGGCAGCCACCTACTCTCCCACTGTTACGCAGTACCATCGGCGCTATAGGGCTTAACTTCTCTGTTCGGAATGGGAAGAGGTGGA
>NZ_JBQTGJ010000020.1:0-68777 GCF_052400685.1 Geofilum sp. OHC36d9 | reverse complement strand
AGTATGATGTTTTATGTTTGTATCCCATTCAAGTAATGTTGTAAAATCTGTCAAGCTAATTTAGGATATTACAATCCCCCAAGGGGCGCATGACAATCCCCAAGGGGCGCATGACAATCCCCATGGGGCGCATGGCTCTCCCCAAGGGGCGCACGATCATCCCCAAGGGGCGCACGATCATCCCCAAGGGGCGCACGATCATCCCCATGGGGCGCATGGTTCTCCCCACGGGCAGTATGATTCTCCCCGATGGCAGCAAGGCTAGCCCCAAGGGGCGTAAGCGTTTGGAAGTCATTTCAATGCCCGTATGCAAAGGGATAGCCAGAATTATTGTAAAACGATACGCGATGCAACGATGCAGAAAAAAAAATATCGTTTATTGTCTCCACCGAAATGAAGGCCCCTTAACAATTACCTCTGCCGGCGTGCATTTGTAACCTGTGCCAACTACCTGAATCAGATAAAAAAGCTTCAAAATGTACGACCAACAAACAACACGTTGGGTTAGTTGTTTATTGATAAATGAAAATTTTAAGATATGGCAACAATTTTAAAAGCAGATAAAAGAGAATTTCAAGAAAGTCCTGATAAAATTGATAATTACAGAGTATTCACTGATGTATCAATAATTAAAAAGAGACTGAAGCCTGAAAATTTAAATTTCGACTTAAGACAATTAAATCCAGACCAATATTCTGCTCCTTATCATTTTCACAGATATGCAGAGGAGCTTTTTATGATTATTTCAGGTTCTGCAACTTTACGAACTTCCAAAGGATTAGATATTGTAAATAGTGGAGATTTAATTTTTTTTGAAAAAGGGAAAACCGGAGCGCACCAACTGTATAACCATACCACTGAGACTTGTATTTACCTGGACATAAGGACATATATCGGTTATGATGTTGCTGAATATCCTGATTCGAATAAAATATTTATAGCGCCATCGCGTGAAATTTTTGATGTTGATTCACAGGTTAGTTATTTCG
This sequence comes from Geofilum sp. OHC36d9, assembly GCF_052400685.1. NCBI lineage: Bacteria > Pseudomonadati > Bacteroidota > Bacteroidia > Marinilabiliales > Marinilabiliaceae > Geofilum > Geofilum sp. OHC36d9. Next base: position 67,788 of record NZ_JBQTGJ010000020.1, on the reverse strand, counting down.
ACGGAGAAAGGAACATTAAGGATAAATGGGCGCAAATTGTGAATAAGAATCATTGGAGTCCGGTAAAAATTTAGAGAAATGATTAGAACCCCGCTCCAATGTGCGAGCCAGATATTTTAGGAGATATTGGGGTTGCTTTCCGCCTCAAGGAATTTCCGTTAAGAAAATCAATTTTATTGGCGTAAAGAAATCCGGGCTGTCTGAGCGAAGCGAGTTCCCGGATTTTAGACAATGAAATTGATTTTTAGGAAATTACTTGAAGCGGCGGCATTTTTTGTTTACTTTTTTTTGCTGTAGAAAAAAAGTAAAAGCCCGTGCGGCTTGAGCACTTAAATGGAAAATATATTTTTTACCGGACAATAGTGAATAAGAATCATTAATAAATGGACATTGATGAATTAAAAATGAATTTCAATCGAATGATTGAGCTAAGTTACAATCCTTAGGATTTTCTTGTCAACCATGTTAACTTTTGGTCTTATAAAAATTTACTTATTCAAAAGAATACTATAAAATGAAAGAAATACGAACTGAAATTGAAATTCACGCCAACGTTTCAACAGTTTGGAACGTACTGATGAATTTTGAAAATTATCCAAACTGGAATCCATTTATAAAAAATATTAGTGGGGAAAAGGCTTCTGGTAAAAGGCTGACTGTTTCAATAAAGCCACCCGATGCTAATGGGATGACATTTAAACCAGTCATTTTAAAATTGGAACCGAACAACGAGTTTCGCTGGAGAGGTAAGCTAGGCATAAAGGGTATTTTCGATGGAGAGCATTTCTTTATTTTGGAAAGAGTGACTGATGATAAAACAAAATTCATTCATGGAGAAAGGTTCAGTGGTCTTCTGGTATCGTTAATGGGTCAAACACTAAACAAAACAAAAGCGGGCTTTGAATTTATGAATGAAGCGATAAAACGTGAATGCGAGAGCAAATAAATATAGCTAATATACAATACTCGTAAGCCGGGAATTGTAGTTTTATCCATTAATCACAATTGTAACGGTTTAATATGTCGGAGCTTCAAAATCCCGGGCTCCGCATATTGTCCCCTCCTGAGTTTCAAAAGTTTTTATACGAAAAAAGGCCGGCGTAAAAACAAAACGTTACATTTTTTCGTTCTATTGAAGAATCAGTTTTTAAATTGAGTATAATAATCTGGCCGTTTCCATTCCTGAAAAAGTACAAGAATTATTAGATTTGTCGCAAAAATTGGGACAGAAATAAATGTTTTTCTTCCAATGGACCTAAATCCTGAGTATAGCACCAAATAAATGGTGTTTTAAATCTGGATGAGAGAATGGAAAATAACCGGTAGGCCTTATGATAGATTGCACACAAGACTTTTCCTGTTGATATTTAGTTTTTAAGTTAGATTGTAAATGTCGTCAAGGTGAGGAGTGATATATTTCTCAGTAGTAATTTATATTGGTTATTTGAGCGTTAAAATTTGTGTTAAAATTTTAAATATTGCTCCAGCTTAAAAAAACTATGTTTGAATAAATAAATTAGACTGTATCTTGTCAAACCTAAGTGAAATAGAATTATTGCAAAACTTGGCAAAAGGCGACTCGTTGGCTTTTGGTAAACTGATAAACGTGTATCATGAGCGTTTGTTGCACTTTTCTATGCATTATATAAACGACTGGGAATCTGCCCGGGATGTAGTACAGGATGTATTTTCGATTGTGTGGGAAAATCATCAGAAATTTTCAGAAGTGAAAAATCTTTCATCCTGGATGTTCTCACTCACAAAAAATCAATGTCTTAAAAAAATTGATTATCTCAAAGTAAGACAAAATCACTCTAGCGATCTGTCGCATCGTCAATTGGAGTTGGCTCAGTCTTCTTTGAACCATTTGGATACTTCGCCAATAATTTTTGATGAAATCAACACCATCATTAGTCAGACATTGGAGAAACTCTCACCCCAATCGCGCAGTATCTTCGAAATGAGCCGTTTTGAAAATAAAAAGAACCGCGAAATTGCGGAGGAATTGCACATCTCATTAAAAACGGTAGAAGCCAATATTACCAAATCCCTAAAAATTCTCAGGCCAGCTTTAAAAGACTATCTGCCTTGCGTATTCCTCTAACAGATATCTTATAATTAATTCATCCGGTAAATATTAAGACTTACTATAGTCTGCTCCGCCGGGGCCAATATTTTGAACGACTGAAAAATTTTAATCCCGCAATAATTTTTGTGAGGTTTCCACTCTTTACCTGATTATTGAGGATTTTCTTTTTCCTGTATCTGACGGATTTGTTTTTTTTACTTAAAAAAAACAAAAAAAAGTGTAGGGTATTTCGAGGTTCAAAGTACTTAATAATAAAAGATCAAGCATGCAAAAAGAGAAACTACATAAATTCGCACTAAATCAACTCGATAATGTGTCTGACATCGAGGAGGTTGTACGTTGGATTGAGGCATCAAAGGCGCACAAAGAAGAATTTGAAACCTTAAAAAACGTTTTGGCAATGAAAGATTTTGCTAATTATGAGACTTATGCCGAATCAGAAGCAGAAGAAATAGTTGAGCCTCACCGGGAAAGGAAATTCCCAATGTCCTTGTTAAAATATGCAGCTGTTTTTATGTTGGCTTTTTTTATCGGGGGGTTATCCATCTTTTTTTGGGGCAATTCAGATGAATTAGCGTTTAACGAAATTATTGTCCCCGACGGCGAGAGTGCCGAAGTGTTTCTTTCTGATAAAACACACGTCTGGTTAAATTCAGGAACCCGGCTGGTTTATCCTGCAAAATTTAATGGCAAAATTCGTAATGTTGAATTGACTGGTGAAGCCTATTTTGAAGTAAGCCACAATCCTGAAATTCCATTTCATGTAAAAACAAACCATTTAACAGTTGAAGTGCTGGGAACCAGTTTTAATGTGGAAGCCTTTGACAAAACAGGAGAAGTAAATGTTACCCTGGTCGAGGGTAAGGTAAATTTACAAAATGTAGAAGGTCAGTTTTTAACTAAGTTATTACCTGGCGAAAATGCCCGGTTCGCGACCGCCCAAAAGAAAATCTATATTTCGAATGTAGACACCAAATTTTTTACTTCCTGGAAAGATGGATCTCTGTTTTTTAAAGATGAAACGCTCGAAGCGATTACCAGAAAGTTTGAACGTTGGTATAATGTGAAGGTGGTTTTTGAAGACGAAGCAATAAGGAAGATTCATTTTACAGGCACCATCCTAAAAAATAAACCCATCGATCAGGTTTTTGATATTCTGAAATATACAGCTGGCATTGAATATCGTATTGAAATGAATAATAATCAGTCAAGTATAATTTATTTGAAAAATAAGCCTATGTAATCATAGAAAGAAGGCCGGGAAATACGACTAATATTTCCCGGCCCCTATTTATTTACAATTATGTCTTCCTCCAGAAGATAAGTACTAATCGTAAACGTTTCAAATTTATGAAAAAAAATGATTATTGCCCCCGAAGTTGGGTGCACAAAGTTCTTAGAGTTATGAGAATTACTGCTTTTCTGTGTTTTATTGGAGTCCTTCAGGTTTATGCCCTTCCTACTGTGGGACAGGGGGTAAGTATTAACCTGAAGATGAAGAATTCCACATTGAAAGATGTTTTGCGGGAGATTGAAGAAAATTCTGACTACCACTTTTTTTATCAAAGCGAGGATTTATCAGGAAAAAGCCTCATTGACATTGATGTAACACAGAAAACTGTTTTTGAGGTATTGGAAGACGTGCTTCCTCCACTTGAATTAAAGTATGAAGTCTTCGACAAGTACATTGCCATAAAATCAAATGATGGTAGTCCGGAAAATGACAATTTAATGCAGCAACAAAAAACTATTTCCGGCCGGGTAACCGATGATATAGGAGACCCTTTGCCTGGTGTTTCTGTGGTTATTAAAGGTACGGTCCAGGGGACCATTACCCATAAAGATGGTCGTTACACCCTTTCAAATGTGCCTGCTGATGCCACTTTGCAATTCTCGTTTATTGGTATGACTACGCAAGAAATTTTCGTGGGTAACCAGTTGAACATTAGTGTAAAGATGCTGCCTGATGCTATCAGCCTCGATGAGGTGGTTGCGATTGGGTACGGAACTCAGCGAAGGAGTGAAATAACAGGTTCTGTTTCTACTGTTAAAGTCGAGAATTTGGTGGCACAGCCTACTGCCGATCTGGAAGGAATGCTTAAAGGAAGTATACCCGGACTTTATGTGACATCTGGGAATGTGCGCCCCGGCGCTACTTCAAGCGTTTTATTGCGAGGAACAAGTTCTCTTAAAGGCGGCAATGAGCCCTTATATGTAATTGATGGTGTTCCTGTTGAGAATATTCAAGACCTAAACATTAACGACATCGAGAATATATCGGTACTTAAAGATGCTTCGGCGCAAGGAATTTATGGTTCACGCGCAGCAAACGGGGTCATACTGATAACTACAAAACGGGGTAAGAATTTAAATGGAAAAGTAAGTGTTTCTTACAATGGTTATATTAGTTATCAAAACATGGCGCCTAACTTTAGGGTGTTTAATGGTGATGAATACGTCGCTGTGAGAAGAGAAGGTGGACGTTCAGATAACGCCAATGCAGAGAATGGTTGGATTGGAACTTATCAGCCGGATGAAAATTTATTTTCTGATTTTGAAATGGAACTCTTAGAGAATCAGGAATATTCGGATTGGTATCAGTATGCTTTTAACGAAAATGTGCCTATAACCAAACATGATATTTCTTTATTTGGCGGCGATGATAAGACTCAATATAAGGCATCGTTAGGGCTTTATGATCAGTCAGGTATGCGACCACATTCTGGGTACAATAGGTTTACAGCAAATCTTTCTCTCGACAAAACCATTTCAAATACTTTTAAAGTGGGGTTGTCAACTTATCTTACAAAGTCGGAACAAGACTCCGAAGCAGCTTCTTACAGTGATTTTATTACCTATACCCCTTTGGCCAAAGTTGTTGATGAAGAAGGAGAATTGGTAAAATATCCATTGGGCGATACAAAATACCTCAATCCTCTTCTGTATAACGAAACCCGTGAAAAAAGCAGCGATGTATACCGTGGCCTTTTTAATGGATATCTTGAAGTTAGTCCTCAATTTGTGAAAGGCCTGAAATACCGATTCAATGCCAATACCGATATGAGGTTTACCGAAAATAATCAGTTTAACTCCTTTGACGACCCATCTGCAGAAGGCATCGGATATGCGAAAGTTGACAATACAACGACGATCAATTATTTAGTTGAAAATATTATTACTTACAACAATAGCTTTTGGGGAAATCACAATCTGAATGTAACCCTTATGCAAGGGTGGCAAGAGGATAATTATCATCGCACAAGTGCTATAGGATCTCCTCTGGGAAATGATTTTTTTGGTATTAACAGTTTATCCTCTGCATTAGAATCTGAGGTTCAGAGGGTCGCTAGTTCAAGAACGTTGTTGTCCTATATGGGCCGTGTAAATTACGCAATTAACGATAAATACCTGTTTAATTTTACTGTCCGTCGCGATGGATCCTCGGTTTTTGGAGCGAATAATAAATGGGGAATTTTCCCATCTGCATCGTTAGGGTGGAATGCTCACAATGAGGGTTTTATGGATAATGTTGAATGGGTTAATCAGGCAAAAATACGTTTGAGCTACGGACAAATCGGAAACCAGGGAATTTCTTCATACGGAAGCCTTGCTACTGCTGACAGCCATTTTTATGTTAGTGGAACGACGTCACAGGTTGGTTATTTGCCTGGTGGAACTTTTGCCAACCCTGATTTGAGGTGGGAAACAACGACCACTTTGAATACTTCCTTAGATTTTGGTGTTTTGCAGAACCGTCTATTTGGTACGTTTGAGTTTTATAACAAGGTGACCACCGATCTTTTAGTAAATAGAAAATTACCTTCTCTTTCAGGTTATACTACCATGCCTGATAATTTGGGTGAGATTCAAAATAGAGGCGTGGAACTCTCATTAACAGGTTATTTGATTTCAAAACGGGATTTGACATGGTCGGTTACAGTTAATTATTCAAGAAATAAGAATAAACTGATTAAAGGCGTTTTACAGGATGAAACGACCGGTGAATATATTGACGATGTGGCAAATGGTTGGTATATCGGTGAGCCTATTAATAATCAGCTCGATTATGTATTTGATGGTATTTGGCAAATTGATGATGATTTTACGATGTATGATGACCCTGCTCAGGCAGAGGGCACAAATCCTGGTGATATTAGAGTTAAAGATTTAGATGGAGATGGTTTTATTACTGAGGATGGTGACCGTAAGTTTTATTATTCCGATCCCGACTGGATGGGCTCGCTGAATACAAGTGTAAAATATAAAAATTTCGAGCTTTCAATGGATTTATATCTTGTTCAGGGGGTCGATAAGTATAATGCATTCTTAGGAAATATGAATTATGGTGGCAGTTTAGGTGGCGTTGCTAATGGTATCAAAATAGATTATTGGACGCCTGAAAATCCAATTAATGACGGCTACAGGCCAAGTTTTTCGAGTGCATCTCTATACCGTGGAACTTTTGCCATGCGCGATGCATCATATTTTAGAATTAGAAATGTGACCCTTGCTTATACTCTCCCAAAGTCTTTATTAGGCAATACGAGGGTACGGGTTTATGTGGCAGGAGATAACTTGTATACTAAGACAGATTGGCTGGGCTATAGTCCTGAAGGATCAGCTAGTACATATCCTGAAACAAGGAATTTTACAGCAGGGGTAAATATTGATTTTTAAAATGATAATGATGAAAACACACGATATGAAATCCAAAAAAAATATCATTTGCCTTGGGATAATATTGCTTTTTACATTGGCGGGTTGCAAAGACAGCCTTTTGGAAGAAGAGCACCCGACAGAGGTAACAACTGATTTCTTATATACGACTCCGGCAGGGCTTCAAAGTGCAGTTACGGGGTTGTATGATTTGCACCGAAGTTTAATAAATGGTAATAGCTCGCAAGAGTTTGCCTCTGTTAATTGTGATGGGGGGACTGATATCACAATAACCATAAATGGAAATACAGGTCATGCGAGATACCGGGAAATTGCTGATCAGTTTATTTCGAAAGATGGTGCAGTTGGTAAATATTGGAAATTCTGGTATAATGTAATTGAACGTACTAATTCGATTATAACTTATGGCGAAGAGTCTCTCGATGATGGAGACGAAAAGGAGAAAATTTTACGCGAGGCTTATTTGTACCGTGGTTATGCTTATTTGTGGTTGGTACGTAGGTGGGAAAATATCTGGTTGAATGTAGAACCGACTACTATTGATAATTTGACAAGTCGCGTATACGAGCCTGCCGATACGGCACAGGTCTGGGCGCAGGTGATTTCTGATCTCGAAACAGCCATTGACTATTATAATGAAGATTGGACTTATGTGCCAGGGAGACTTAATTTGGGAGTTGCTCACATGTTAAGAGCCGATGCTGCTTTATGGCAAGAGGATTGGGATGCGGCAATTGAGCATGCTGAGAAAGTATATAATGAAGGCCCTTTTGGTCTCGAATCGGTATACAATGTGTTTGATGGCCGAAAAAACGACACTAAAGAAACGATGTTCGCTATTCAATATGATGCATATGCTGTTGGCGGTGGTGGTAATAGCCGTATTGCTTTACAAATAAATCCATTAATTAGCCAGGGCAAAATTCAAGGTGTCTTAAGTGATGTATTAGATAATTGCAACTATGGTTGGGGGCGTATGGGCGCCAACGATTATTTAATGGGACTGTATGATCAGCAGAATGACAAGCGGTATGATGCGTACTGGAGGACTATTTTTCAATTTAATGATCCAGATTTTGATTACAGTAGGAGGTCATATAATTATGGAGATACATTAACTCTTACTAATATTAATAAGACGGGAGCAACAGATGCTATACGGTATTTTTTACCTGCGTGCAAAAAGTACTTTGATCTCGATGCAAGAGCACCTTTAAGTAATTCAAAACTGTATAATAACATTTACATCTTCAGATATCCTTGGGTTTTACTGGTGGCCGCTGAAGCTCATTTGTCAAAAGGAAATGTACCTGAAGCAACTGCATACATTAATGAGTTGCGGGAGAATCGTATTGATGGGCCAACAGCAACTTTAGCCACTGTTACAGAAGAGGATATTCTCGCTGAATATGCCCGTGAACTTGGTCTTGAAGGGTATCGTTGGGAATTGCTAAAGCGCCACGGTAAATTAGTGGAACGCGTTAGGTTGCATAATGGACAAGAGACTTATACTGATGTAGAAGGTGTTACTGTTCAACTGCGAGAGGAATATATTGAGAGTCGGACTAACATTCAGGATTACATGCAGCTGTGGCCTATCCCTTATGAAGATCTGTTATCTATGGGCGAGACTTTTCCGCAAAATCCTGGTTACAAGCGTGAGTAAACATTCAGCTCCGAATGTTTTGATCCACACAATACATCTTAGAAACTAAATTAATTTTTAGGAATTAGTTTGTGTAGGCATAACTATAAGTTTAAAGTCAAAGTTTCAATTTAGATGCCTTGACTTTAAACTTTACTTAAGTCTTTTAGAGAAGAACATCCTGAAATTCTTTTATAGTGTCCGTCTATAAGGTCCGGTTTCGGCGTTGCGTTTGCTCTTAAAGTGCTCATTTACACAAATGAATTAATATTTTACGAGCTGCGAAAGCCTTGAGTTTGAACTTTATTACCAAACTCCCGACTTTATGGACAGGCATTATGTAAATAATAAATTGATAAAGAAAATTGAAAATGAAACGAGCATGAGAGTAATCTCTCACACAGGTGAATGATTATTCCGGCGAGTTTCATATGACAACTGAAAAACAAATTATAAACAGATGAAAAAAACATTTTTTTTATTTTTTGCCGTTTTGCTAGTGACTTTTGCACAGGCACAGATAACTGATGATGCTAGAGCCAGTTATAATAGAAATAAACCAGAACGACAAGAATGGTTACGTGATATGGGGTTTGGCATGTTTATTCATTGGAGTATGGATAGCCAATTGGGAATCGTTATCAGCCATTCAATGGTAGGTGCTTCCGAAGATTACACTAACCGATTTATAAACGAACTGCCAAAAACATTTGATCCGACTGAGTTTGATGCATATAAAATTGCCAGACAAGCAAAGCTGGCTGGTATGAAGTATATTGTTTTTACCACAAAACATCATTCAGGATTCTGTATGTGGGATACTGAAACGACTGATTTCAACATTACAAACACACCCTATAAAAAGGATTTGTTGAAAGAATATGTTGAAGGTGTACGTAAAGCAGGATTAGCTGTTGGCTTTTATTATTCGCCGGAAGATTTTAATTTTTTGAGAGAAAATGGTGTTTTGGTGCGTAGGCGTGGTTTAGATTTAAGTGATGAGATGAAATCAAAGTATAATGATTTTATTCGCCGGCAAACACACGAGCTTTTCTCTAATTATGGCAAGATAGATGTGTTGTTTATCGATGGAAATCCGAAAGAGCCATGTAAAGATGAAGCCTGGAATTTACAACCTGATTTAGTGATTACCCGAGGTGCTGTAAATACACCTGAGCAAAAACTACTTGGTGTGGTTGATGATAATTTATGGGAATCGTGTGTTACCATGGGAACTCAATGGCAATATAAACCCACTAATGACGAGTTGAAATCTGCAGGAAGCGTTATTGAAATGTTAATTGAGACGCGTGCTAAAGGAGGAAATTTATTACTCAATATTGGGCTTGACCCATTTGGTGCAATACCTGACCCTGAGGCCAGAAATTTGACAGAACTAGCTGCCTGGCAATTTATTAACCAGGAAGCGATTCAGGGGTCGCGCCCTTGGATTATACCACAAGAAGGAAATATCTGGTTTACAGCATCCAAAGATCGAAAAACGGTGTATGCAATAATTACAGATATTAAGAATTGGAGCAGAGGTGATAGAAAAGAATTTGTATTGGGCTCTGTTAAGGCGACTCCAAACACCAAAATCAGTGTACTGGGACAAAATGATTTAGTGGTAGAATATAAACCTAATGCGGATGCAAAATCTCGATTCAAACAGACTGATAAAGGATTAGAAATATCTGTAGTCAGAGCACAACGCATTTATAACAATGCCAAATGGCCAAACCCTATAATTGTTAAAATTGAGAATGTACTCCCATCACTTGATCCTCCCATTATTGAAACACAAAAGGCTAAAGTCGCTAATAAAACGGTAACCCTAAGTGGTAATCTTTTAAAAAAGGGAGATGCAAAAAAAGTGAAAGTCGGCTTTGAATACCGTTTGTATGCCGGCTTTGTTGAAAATATATCTAATAAAACCTGGCATGAAACATCATTCAGGGAAGCTTCAAATGAGGCGGAATTTACTGTGGTACTTGAGAATCTTCAACCAGGGAAGACCTATGAATATAGGGCTGTAGTGGTACATCCACAAATGAGTATATATGGTGATGTTAAAAAGGTTACAACAAAAAATGAATAGGGAAAATTTCACTTTTTAGCGGAGCTGAATCCCTGTATTTAGCAGGATTTTCAATCGTCACGCTTTACTCTGTTGTATTATTAAGGCGTTATTAGTTATAGGAAGTTGATTTAGAGTAGGGGGGTGGAAAGGAAAATATTTTACACATTGTAAGTCATTGGTGTGTAAGAGTTAATAAATGAGAATAATAATTAAAAATATGAGATTAAAATGAAAAATAATATTTGTATCATTCGATTTCTGTTAATATCGTTTTTGGTTTTAGTGTCTGCACAAACTAATGAGGCTTATTCACAAGCTCAGGCTGGTAGTTCGTCTCAGTGGTTTACAATGAATTGTCAGATTCTGGATAGATTAAATGATTACGAGGAGAACCCTTCCAATATGGAGTTCAGCAAATATGGTGGCTGGAAAGCACATCAAACTACGGCTACGGGTTTTTTTCGAGTGGAAAAAATTGATGGTCGCTGGTGGGCAATAGACCCTGAAGGTTATTATTATATGCACAAAGCACTTAACTCTGTTAATTTAGATGATTTTTCAACTGATGAGATTTACAAGCTCCTTACTGAGAATGGATTTAACGGATTGGGATGCTGGAGTGATGAAGGTATTGTGACGACCCTGAATAATGAAAGCCCCTTAGCATATTGCCCAAAAATAAGTTTTATTGGAATATATAGAGCGCAACGAAACCCTCGCATTGAAATGCCTGTTTTTGATGATGAATTTGAAACGTTTGCGAATGAGTTGGCACAAGGTTTCGCTTTATATAAGGAAGATCCTTATGTGTTTGGTTATTTTTCTGATAATGAGTTGTCATGGAAAAATGAAGGCTTAAAAGCACATCTTGCCATTACTGATCCTACAGATAAGAACTATATTACTGCTGTTAATTTTTTATCATCAAGAGGGAAAACCTCAAGTAATTGGGATGAAGATGATCTATATGCTTATATGGCCTTAATGGCTGAGCGTTATTATTCTGTTGTCTCAGCAGCTATCAGAAAAGTAGATCCTAATCATATGTATCTTGGAAGCCGTTGTAATAGTACAGAGAAGACTCTCGAAGATTTTATGAAAAATGCCGGTAAATATGTAGATGTGTTTTCAACCAATCATTATAGTAGATGGGGGGCTAGAGACTTTGAAATTCAAAATATGGTAAATTGGTCAGGCCGTCCTTTGATGTTAACTGAGTTTTATGCTATGCATGATAAAACAGATAAAGCAACTGGTGCGGGATGGAAAGTTAAAGATGAGGAGTCTCGTGGTATGTTTTATCAAAATTTTGTAACAACAACAGCCGAAACTGGTTGTGTGGTCGGATGGCATTGGTTCAAGTTTCAGGATGACCAGGTTGATGTTGCTAAAGGAATTGTAGATATAGATGGGAACCAGTACACTACTTTACTTGAGGATATGAAGGAAGTGAATAATCATATTTATGACTTCATTGATTATGTTGATTCACAGCCTCAACCTAGTGTGACATTGATTCCTGAAGCAGATGCCTATTATAAGGGTAATACTAATTATGGCTCAGAATCAGAGTTGATTAGTAAGTTTTCGACTAAGGCTCCCTATTTGCGTGAAACATATTTGCGATTTGATTTATCTTCCATAGCAGCTTTATCTTCAGATATCTATTATGCCAGGTTAAAATTATTTTCTATAAATACGGGGTCTGAAGTTTCTAGTTACCAAGCAGAATTAGTTGAAGACGATAATTGGGATGCGAATTCAATAGTCTATTCAAATAGTCCTGATGGTACTAAGATCTTATATACTTGGAGTGATGGTGGTGACGTTACTATTGATGTCACAAATGAATTATTGAATGCTTTAGATGATAACAATAAGCTTTCTATTCGTATTGCCTGCACTCTTAGTAATAACAAAGCGACCAGGTTTGGATCCTCAGAACATCCCAATCCTATTGCTCATCCCAAATTAATGGTTTACTCTAAAGAGGTCTCAGTTTCTACTGATAAGGTTGTTGGTGGCCAGGATTTCGATTTTTATCCAAATCCTGCACATAACAGTTTAACTATCAATAATGCAGAAGGCTCAAGAATGGATATATTTACTGGTGCTGGGGCATTAATACAGCAAAATATTATTGTTAGCAAGACTCAAATAATTGATGTTAGTACGCTCCCTAATGGATTATATATTGTTCAATTAATTCGTAATGGATCGGTGAATTCTTGTAAATTGATTAAGCAATAGTTTTGTTGAAATTTCTAATCGATTGGTTTAAGAATCAATAGAATCTAAAACAAATAGTATGACTAAAAAATCGTTTTGTATTACACTGGCAGCAGCTCTGGTGTTTTATGGAAGCATACAAGCGCAAACGGTTACGACTTATAAGCCAGCATCGGTAAGTTATGTTAACCTTGCGGATGACGCAACAGTTACAGGTCAGCCGGTGATAACAAAAAAAATGAAAATTAAACCATCAGAGAAATCTGAGTCATCAGTTAAAATTAAACTGGATGCCATTATCCATCCAAACTTAAGTGGTATTGGTGGCGCATTTAATGAGCAAGGTGGCGAGGCTTTCATGAGTTTAAGTAAAAATGGTCAGAAGACGTTAGCCAGGAACCTATTTAGTGCCCAAAAAGGCATCGGCTTTTCTATGTGCCGCACAGCGGTTGGATCATCTGATTTCGGTCTGGGAGCATACAGTTACAGTGAAACACCTGAGGATTATGAAATGAACCATTTCTCGGTGGCACGTGACGAAAAAACGGTTATTCCTTTTATAAATGCTGCTTATTCTCAAAATTCAGAGCTTAAAATATTTGCATCTCCATGGAGTCCTCCGGGTTGGATGAAATATTCAGGTATAATGGATGGTGGTAAGAAGAATGCAGAGAATAATAAGCTTAAGGCCGATCCTAAAATTTATGCTGCTTATGCTCTTTATTTTACTAAATATGTTCAGGAATATGCCAAAAGGGGTGTTCATATTGATCGATTGGTTATTCAGAATGAAACAGATATGAACCCAAAGTATCCAGGTTGCGACATGTCTCCAGAACAAATGGCTGAATTAGCTTTTGATCATATCCGACCGGCGTTTAAAAAAGCAGGCGTAAAAACTGAAATTTGGGCTGGCACTTTTAGGGCATTTCGCAAAGATGCTGAGAAATTTTTGACACTCAAAGGAAGCGAAGTGATTGACGGAATTGGATTGCAATACTGTCGTAGAGGTCAAATCAAATCCTTAAATAGCGATTATCCGGATATGGATTTTATGCATACGGAAGGAAGATGCGAGAATGGGAAAAATAGTATGGAACAAGCTCGCAAACGTTTCGGTGAAGTGTGTATGTGGCTCAACGGTGGATGTGAGAATTTTTGCTACTGGAATATGGTTCTGAATGAAGAAAGTAAAAGTGGCTGGGGCTGGAAACAAAATAGTCTGATTAAAATCGATCGTCAGGCTAAAACTGTAACCTATAACCCCGATTATGCGCCAATGGCTTTGCTCAGTAAATTTATTCGTCCTGGTGATCAGAGTATAACGACTGAGACCCCGGAAGAGGTGAATGCATTAGCTGTTCGTAACGACCATCAACTGGTTGTTTTTCTGCAAAATGATGCAGATGCTGTAGCAACACAAAATATAACTCTTGCCGATAAAAACTACACAGTAGAGCTACCTGCCAAAAGTTTATGTGCATTTGTCTTTAAGGCTGTAAAATGATTTTTAATGCCATAGGTATTTTTATACTAGTGATATAGCGTGTTGTTGCCATTCAAAAGTTTATTATCGCCACTTATTTTTTGATAAGTAGTGCCTGCAAGAAAATTTTTATGACAGAAAGAAAGCTTCATTATCAGGACTTGTGAAGTCCTGATAATGGAGTTTTATTGCTGACACTAATCAGAAAATAAGAACTTTAAAAGTTAAAGAAAAACGAAACTAGAAATATGAGATTAGTCAAAATAGGTATTCTGTTGCTTTTATTGCTGGTACTAAATGTGGCCAATGCCGCTGACTTTTATGTGAGTCCCAATGGATCGGATTCAAATAAGGGAACAAAGAGGAGACCTTTTGCTACCCTGATGGCGGCAAAATATGCAGCTCGTAAATATTTAGGCAGAGAAATGGTGACGGTACACGTTGCTGCTGGTGTTTATTATTTGCCTGAAACGCTTGTTTTTAAACCTGAAGATTCAGGCACGGAAAAATATCCTGTTGTCTTTAAGGCGGATACCGAGGGGGAAGCAGTTTTAAGTGGAGGAACAAAGCTCCAACTTACCTGGAAACCGTATCTGAATGGGATTTATCAGGCATCTACACCTGAGGATTTGAAGATTGACCAGCTATTTATCAATGGGTTAAATCAACGAATGGCACGATATCCAAATTACGATGCCGGTAAGAAAACAGATGCTTATCAGGGTTATGCCGCTGATGCTTTCTCAAAAGAACGTGCCGCAGGATGGAAAAATCCGGTGGGGGGTTACATACACGCCATGCACTCCAGACTTTGGGGCGGCTATCATTACATCATCACTGGAAAAGATGTGAATGGCGAAATAACCTATAAAGGTGGCTGGCAAAACAACAGGCAAATGGGAATGCATCCAAAATATCGTATGGTTGAAAACATATTTGAAGAATTGGATGCTCCGGGTGAATGGTTTCACAATGCGAATACAAATACCTTGTATTACATGCCGGAAGTGAATACAGATCTTGCAAAAGCTACCGTAGAAGTGGTTCGCTTGACGCGTTTAGTTGAATTTCAGGGTTCTATGGATGCTCCTGTCAGTCATATTACATTTCAGGGTTTTGTTGTTCGTCATGCAGCCCGAACGTTTATGGATACCAGAGAGCCAATGGTCCGCTCTGATTGGACCATTTTTCGTGGTGGGGCATTTATGCTTATCGGTACTGAAAATATTCAGATTCTCGATTGTGAGTTCGATCAGGTTGGGGGTAATGCCATTTTTGTGAGCAACTATAACCGTCACACCTTGGTGAAAGGAACCCATATTCACGATACCGGAGCCAGTGGTATTTGTTTTATTGGTGACCCCAATGCTTTGCGTAATCCATTGTTTCAATATCGTGAGAAGAACGAATTTATTAAACTGGATCTCACACCAGGACCAAAAACCGAAAATTATCCGGCTTTATGTACTGTTGAGGATTGCCTCATTCATGGTATAGGTACGGTAGAACGTCAACCGGCCGGAATAACTATTGATATGGCCAGTGAAATAACGGTGCGTGATTGTTCTGTTTACGATTGTGCCCGTTCCGGAATTAATATTGGCGATGGCGCTTTTGGAGGGCACTTGATAGAACGTTGCGATGTGTTTAATACGGTGCTTGAAACTCATGACCATGGCTCTTTTAACTCTTGGGGCCGAGATCGCTATTGGCGTGTGCAAGGGCTCGATTTAGCTAAATATCCTGAACTCCCGTTTGCCGATGCAATGAAAACTACTGTGATTCGCAATAGTCGTTGGCGATGCGATCACGGTTGGGATATCGATCTGGATGATGGTTCCTCCAACTACGATATTTATAACAACCTGATGTTATCTGGCGGATTAAAATTTCGTGAAGGATTCCGTCGTCGGGCATGGAATAATATTACCGTAAACAATACCTTCCATCCTCATGTATGGTATCCCAACAGTGGCGATGAGGTGTTTTCAAATATTTTTATGGCTAAATACCGGGGGGTTAAAGTGCCAACTGCTGAGAATTCAGGTAAGCTTGTTGACCGAAACCTTATTTTTAATGGCGTGTTAACGCAAAAATTTGGGTGGGACGAGAATTCAATTGTTGCCGATCCTCTGTTTATCGATCCCAAAAATGGTGATTTCAGGGTAAAGGAAGGGTCGCCAGCTTTTAATGTCGGCTTTAAAAATTTTCCGATGGATCAATTTGGTGTAAAAAAACCGGCTTTAAAAGCAATTGCACGAACTCCGGTTATACCGTCTCTCGCAACGGCAGGAAAACGTGACAAAAAACCGAAAAGCAAAAAAATGACAACCAAGGCAACAACATGGATGGGAGCTAATATAAGTGGTTTGACCGGAATGGCATTTTCAGCTTATGGTGTTTCTCAGGATGAGAAGGGGATTGCCTTGATAACTGTGCCTGAAGATTCGGAGGCAGCCAAAGCCGGATTTCTTGAAGGTGATCTTGTTTTAACCGTGAATGGACAACAGGTGGCCACCGAAACTCAATTCTTAAAAATAGTGAGTGAGCAATCCGCACCGCTTAAGTTGAAAGTCGTTCGTGAGCAGCAAGAAATATTTTTGACAGTGGATATTAAATAGTAGAATAAAGCATAAAAATGAAAAACCAAACCAATAATTTTTTAATCTTTTCACTGATTTTATTTTTTGCATTTGGAATATTCTCTATCGCCCAAAATCGTCGTTCAAACCCTGTTGTAAGTCACATGTTTACAGCCGATGCATCGGCGCATGTTTGGAAAGACGGGCGTTTGTATGTTTATCCTTCCACTGATGTTGCGCCCGCAAAGGGATATGCCAAAATGGATGGCTACCATGTATTCTCAACCAATGACATGATGACCTGGAAAGATCATGGCGAAATTCTTCATTCGAGGGATATTCCTTGGGGAACCAAAAAAGGAGGTTATATGTGGGCCCCAGATTGTGTCTATAACGATGGAATCTATTTTTTTTATTTCCCTCATAAAAATGCAGATATGGTTTGGGAGATAGGTGTGGCAACCAGCAAAATGCCTGCTTCTGATTTTAAAGTACAGGGATATGTGAAAGGGGGGGGAGACCTTTTGCGATCCATCTGTTTTCATTGACGATGACGGACAAGCTTATCTTTATGCGGTTGTGCATGCTAAGTGTTATGCCGCTAAACTTAAAGATAATATGATGGAAATTGAAGGGGAAATGGTTCATCAGACCGGAGTCGACGAACATCGCGAAGGTCCGTTTGTGTTCAAGCGTAAAGGCAAATATTATATGATCTACCCGGATCATCATCGGCCTTACAACCAAATGCAGTATTCAATGAGTGACAGTCCATTAGGACCATGGGAGCCCAAAGGTCTGATTCTTGAGCATACCGATGTGATTACCATGCATGGTTCAATAGTTGAATATAATGACCAGTGGTATATTTTTTATCACAACGGGAATCTTTCGGGAGGAATTGCGCCACAACGGTCCATTTGCTTCGACCCTGTTTATTTTAATGAAGACGGTACTATTCAAATGGTAAAACAGACGTTGGGTGTAAAACTCCCAACTTTTCATAACGACATTAACTTTAATGAAATGTTCGGAACTTTACCCGTTGGTGAATATAATCAGGCTGAAATGCTGAAACGTGGTATTACGCCTAAAGCAATATCCTCCATTCAAATGCCGGAAGGTTATATGGTCGAATGTTTTGAAAAAGATGATTTTAAGGGGAAATCATGGCTTTTTCAGGAAGACAGGATTGACTTAAATGCAATAGGCTGTAACGATATAATTTCTTCACTTAAAATTTATAAAGCAAAAATAAATAACCTGGTCAAAAATTCATCCTTTGAGCTCGCTACCCAAAATCAAATTAAATTTTGGGTAGATAAATCTCCAAAAGCATATACATGGTGCCGTGACAATACGGCAAAAGGTTATTATTCATTGCAATACAAAGGATCAGAAAGACCAAAGGAGAAGATTCAAAAGGTGCAGATTACTCCAAATACAATTTACCAGTTAAGTGTATTGTTAAAAGTTGATAAGGGGACCATTGGCAAAGCAATATTCGATACCAATGGTGCATTTGATAAGACGTGTCGGTTTGAGCTTGATGCGAACAGCAAGGTTGGCCAATGGGTTGAGTTTAAAGGTGTTTTTAATAGTGGTGAATCCTCAATGGTACAATTGCGGTGTCTTACATCTTCTGAATTCAATGGAAGGTGTTACTGGGATTATGTTAGACCAGAAGAAAAATAGGGGTACTGTAAGATATTGTGTTTTATACGAAATCAGAGCCAGCGCGGTGGGGCTGGATCTACATCCGTAGAATCATGCTTCTGCCACTTTTCGCACTGAAAGTGAAAATTAATTCAGTCCAGGGCAACACTCTGGGAAACGGTATTGAATAAAATATTTCGTCCTGAAAAGGTCGCTCACATAAATGCTACTTGCCTAAATGCATCGGGATCAGATGTTGCAAATTAAAGGCTTGTTAAAGTTTTGTGTGGCTCGGAAAACATGAGTTGACCCCAGTAAATATTTATTATCACAGCAAGCACAACGCAGTAGATGAATTTTATAAGCAGCCCCATCTAATTATTAGCCATTTTTGATTAACCTTTTTGGTAAATATCAGTGAATTCGTAAATTCGGTATTTGTTTTTACAGAAAGCAACGAAGTCAATAAGAAATAGTAGATAGATAAAATTTCAATTAATAAAATTAAGAAGATAAAATGCGACAATTACAACTATTTGGATTTTTCGCTTTGATAGTGGCATTGGCTGCTTGTGGACAATCCTCTCAAATAGAGTCAAAAAAAGACGTTAAAGCTGAAACATCAGGAAGTTGGATATCTCTTGACGAGTCCGATTATTCAATTCAGTATCCCGATACCTTTAATCTGGATAGATCTGGACAAATGGGGTTGAGTTTCATTCTATTATCGAACCAAATTTCTCAACAAGACTCATTTAGAGAAAATATAAATTTGCTGATACAAGATTTATCCGGACAAAATATTGACCTTGATAAGTATGTTGAGATTTCAGAAGAACAGATTAAGACAATGATTACAGACGGTAATTTAATATTGTCCCAAAGATTAACCCATAAAAACAAGGCGTTTCAAAAAGTGATTTATACAGGGAAGCAAGGTCGATTTGATTTAAAATGGCAACAACTTTATTGGGTTGAGAATAAAAAAGCTTACGTGTTGACTTTGACCTGTGAATTAAATCAATATGATAAATATGTATCGGTAGCAGAAGATATTATGAAAACTTTTGTGATTAAGTAATCAATAAAGAATAGAAAATCAGTCTCCGAAAGGGAAATATGATGATTGTCCTATGATAAAAGTATCCACAAACGCCGAAGGGATGATATGATTATAGAAGAATATAAATATTCATTGGTGTCCGGTAAAAATTTAGAGAAATGATTAGAACCCAGATCCAATGTGATAGTCAGAGATTTTAGGAGATATTGGGGTTGCTTTCCGCCTCAAGAAATTTCCGTTAAGAAAATCAATTTTATTGGCGTAAAGAAATCCGGGCTGTTTGAGCGAAGCGAGTTCCCGGATTTTAGACAATGAAATTGATTTTTAGGAAATTACTTGCAGCGGCGGCATTTTTTGTTTACTTTTTTTTGCTGTAGAAAAAAAGTAAAAGCCGGTGCGGCTTGAGCACTTAAATGGAGAATATATTTTTTACCGGACAATAGTGATAAATATTGATTAACCCAACGCCGAAGGGGTGAAATAAAAAATGAATATATGTCTGGAACATTCTCACCAATTTATATTCAAGTTGTTTTTGCCGTAAAAGGCAGAGGAAATCTGATTTCCAGATTATGGCGCAATGAATTGCATAAATACATTTCGGGCATTATAAAAGACAAAGGTTAAAAAACAATTATTGTAAATGGCATCGCTGATCATATTCATGCTTTTATTGGTTTAAAACCATCTATTGCTATTTAAGACTTGGTGCGAGACATAAATAATAATGCATCTAATTTTATTCATAATAGAAAATTGGTGAAAGAAAATTTTTTTGGCAGGAGGGTTACGGAGCTTTTCCATATTCTCATTCACAAATAGAGAATGTCTACAACTATATTTTGAATCAGGACGAACATCATAAAATAAATTCATTTAGAGAAGAATATTTGAAATTGTTTAAATTTGAATTGAATACAATGAAAAATATTTATTTGATTGAATAGATTGATTATATCTCCACTTCCGGATTTATATAAATTTGTTGTCCGATTTGCTACCATTATTTCATCCCTTCGGAATCGATTAAAACCCAACTTTAATGCGAGTGAGTTCAAAAATTTTGAGTTACCTTAGGGTTGCTTTCCACCTCAAGGAATTGCCGTTAAAAAGCCAGTGCGGCCTGAACACTTAAATGAAGAGCTTATTTTTTACGGACAATAGGGATGAAAATTTATAAATAAACTGTTCCACTTTTTTATCCGCATAGAAGGGGTAAAAGTTTACAATAAAAGTTGAATAATTAAAAATAAAAAATGAACCATGCCAACTAATCTACTAACAACATGGGTAGAAAACTACACTACCGACCTTTATAAATGGGCGTTGTACAAGGTTTCAAACAGTGAGCTGGCCATGGACTTAGTTCAGGATACCTTCCTTTCGGCCACCGAAAAAATGGACTCATTTAAAGGAGAGAGTTCTCCTAAAACGTGGCTCTTTAGTATTCTAAATCACAAAATCATCGATCATTACCGTAAAAAGGTGCACCAAACCGTATCTGTTGATGATCAATCTTTTTCCAGCTTCTTTGAACACGATGGAGGCTGGCAGGAGCAACGAAAGCCAAACGACTGGCACATCGACGCTGAAGAGCACCTGCTCGATGACTCTGAATTTCAGCAAGTATTAAAAAAGTGTCTGGATGCTTTACCTGAAAAGTGGAACACTTCGGTTAAATTGAAATACCTGATGGAAAAAAATAGCGAAGAAATTTGTCAGGAATTGGGAATCACGCCGTCCAATTTTTGGCAGATAGTACACAGGGCTAAACTTCAGTTGCGTGATTGTGTTGAAAAGAACTGGTACAATTAAAATTGAAAAACTATGATGACGAAAATAATGCACCTGCTCTTTTTGTCTTGTCTCAGGGCAACTGAGTTGATCGAAAAACAATTCCATTTTAAGCTTTCGTTTTCAGAGCGATTGCAACTAAAAATACACAAATCGATGTGTAAGGCTTGCGCTGACTACGAGAAACAAAGTACTGTTTTAGAGCATGGCATTCAGAAACATCTGAAAAATCAAGCTATTCAGGTTGATGTATCAAAGCTGAAACAGGAAATTATTAGGAAGCTTAAAACAGAATAAAATGGGGACAACTTCGACAACAACAATTTTAAAAAAACGTTTGATTACTGAAGCATCGTTTAAAAGGGCGATCAGCGTGGCTGTTATTGTGGGTATTATCCTTAATTTAATCAATAATCCCCAACTTTTCAGACTATCATTTACCGGACTGTATTTTTACAAAGTCCTGCTCACATTTTTCGTTCCCTTTTGTGTTTCGCTGTACTCTTCAATATTGGCCAACCGCGGTAAATGCCCTGAACAAATCACCGAAAAGACGCTAAGATGAGCCGCATTAAAGTCATTTTCTACGAAGAATAAACTGTTACGTTAATTAATTTGCACCCGAAGCATACAACGAAGATAAATACCTCAATGCTTTGAAAACGGCGGGGCTAACTGATAGCGCCATTCCTGATGCTTCATTGGTTGTTTCCTATCTCGACTTCTACGCCCCGTGGTGTGCGCCTTGCCGACAAATGATGCCCATGATCGACAGCCTGAGGTCGGAGTATAAGGATTTGATCACCATTGTGAAAATAAACGTCGATGCCAGCAACAAGCTGGTGAAAGAGCTGAAGTTGGCAACTGTGCCTAATTTGGTTATTTACAAAGAAGGACGCATGCTCATTAGTCACTATGGATTGGTCAAAAAAGAACTCCTGATATCGGCGTTCGAAAAATTATAAACTTCTTTTGTCAGGATCGAAAGCAAACGCCGTCTATACATCTGAAAATATTTCAGGACAAATCATTTTAAATGTCAGGTTTTTCTTTTTCCCCGACTGTTTGGGTACAAAATAAATTAAACGAACATGAAACGAAGAAAGATTATACGAATTGGAATCATAACTGCTGTTGCCGGAATTATAATTGCCGGGGCAACAGGCTTCTACCTGTTTAATATGCCACATCGCAATGTACAATCTGCTAAAACCGATTACCAGATAACGGCTAAGGCTTTGGTTGCCGAATATCTTGAAAATGCAGATGCGGCCAATGAAAAATATCTGGCATCCGATGGCGACTCCAAAATTATGGAAGTAACCGGTACCATCCACAAAATTGCCGAAGATTTTTCGGGTAAGAAAGTTATTATCCTCCAAGGTAAAAACGATAAGGCTGGTGTTAGCTGCACATTCAGTGGCGATGTTGTCGCGCTTTCCCCTGGAGCAACCGTTACTGTGAAAGGGGTAATCAATGCCGGCGCATCCTACGATACTGACATGGAATTATATCAGGATGTTGTTCTCAACAATTGCACACTGGTCATTTAAAACTTGAAAACAGATTAAAGTAATAACCATTTAAAAATGAATATCATGAAACGAATTAGCTTAATACTGAGTATTATACTCCTTAGTGCGGTCACAACTACGTTTGCACAGGCGACTGCAAAACTGAAATCGACCAAAACGCATATCAGATTCTTTTCGACCACACCGGCCGAAAACATTGAAGCCAACAATTTCGCTTCGGTGAGTACCTTAAGCACAGCAACCGGCGAGAGCATTTTTTCAGTGCCCATGCAAAGTTTCGAATTTGAAAAGGCGTTGATGCAAAAGCATTTCAATAGCGGTAAGTTTCTTGACACCAAAGCATTTCCAACGGCAAAGCTAAAAGGAAAAATCACCAATATTACAGAAATTGACTTCTCAAAAGATGGCATCTATCAGGCAAAAGTAACAGGCGACCTGACCATTAAAGGGAAAACAAATCCGATAAATGAATCTGCTACTATCACGGTCAAAGGCAACACGGTAAGTGTATCAGGTAAATTCAACATTACATTGGCCGATTATGGAATCACCTTCGTTGGTGGCAAACCTGCATCGAATATTGCCAGGACCGTTGAAGTTACTGTTCATTCCGAATATCAACAATAGAAAGTTTACTAATCTAAAAGATCAGAATACAATGAACAAGTTGAAAAAAATAGCATCAGGGCTTTTCATCTTTATTTTTGCGGTCTCGCTTCAGATGAGTGCCGCCGGGAAAGAAGAAGCCAAAGGCATCAATTTTCATCAGGGGACTTGGAACGAGGCGCTTGAATTGGCAAAAAAAGAAAACAAACTAATTTTTCTCGATATCTCGGCCAGCTGGTGTCCTCCTTGCAAAATGCTGAAGGCAAACACCTTTACGAATGCAGAAGTTGGCAGTTTATACAACAATCGTTTTATAAATGTAGCCCTCGACGGTGAAAAAGGGGAGGGGATTTCTTTAGCACGTGATTATCAGGTCACGGCTTATCCAACTTTACTATTCATTAATGGCGATGGCAAAGTGGTGAAAAAGTCCATGGGTTACCATACTCCTGAGCAATTTTTAGATCTGGGGCAATCGGTGAAATAGAGCTCACAGCCCATTAAAAATTAAAAGAATATTTTTTTGTCAGGTTCGACAAAGTGGCACGTCTATTCCCCAAACAAATAAAATTGAAATATGAAGACATACGCATTTTGCCCCATATCCGAACGAAAAATAAACGAACAAGTGGCCAGGATCAACGCCGCATTTACGGTTCTTTTCCTAATCGTTTTTGCTTATACCGGTTCTTTATGGTTTATGGCGTTTATGGTTATCGACTTTCTGTTAAGAGGCTCCAGCTTGGCACAATATAGTCTGGTGGGTATCACATCAAAACAAATTGTGAAGTTGCTGCCGGTAGAGGTACAATTGATCAACGCCGGTCCTAAAATATTTGCAGCCCGCATAGGTCTGCTCCTTACCAGTGTGGTTTTGGTGGCAACATTATTTGGATTAAACACTTTGGCTTTGGCCGTTGCCGGAGTGCTTGGCCTCTTTTCATTTCTGGAGGCAGCGTTCGGCTTTTGTGTGGCTTGTAAAATTTATCCTTTTGTTTACGGCTTTTTTTACAAGTAGTGGAATTTAGGGGACGTTTTCTTCCTTGTCAGGAATTAAACTTTCTCCGTCTATTCTTTTAAAATAGATAAAATAGCTCTTAAAAATAGATGATTATGAAGATTCAAGCAGGTCAAACAGCCCCCGATTTCAAAGCGGTCGATATTTATGGAAAACAAGTACGTCTGTCCGATTTCAAAGGAAAGAAAATCGCAATAGGCTTTTTTCGCAACGTAAATTGTCCGTTTTGTAACCGGCGGGTGCACCAAATTATGCTGAACAATATCAGTTTTAAACAGAAGGATGTTCAGTTGTTGTTTTTGTTCGAAAGCCCGGCCGAAACGTTGAAGAAAAGTGCTTTTCACCGTGGAATTAGTCCGTGGCCCTTGATTGGCGATCCGAAGAAGGAAATTTACGACCAATACGGGGTGGGAACATCCATGATGGGCGTTGTTCGTACCATGCTTTCAGCCGATATGAAAACAGCCAATCGCGAAGCCAAAGAATTAGGCTTACCCGCCGAAAAGGATAAAGATGCCAGCATGTCCCTTTTACCTGCCGATTTCTTTATCGACGAAAATTTTAAAATTGTGAAAGCTCATTACGGTAAGCATCTCGACGATCATGTTGATTACAATGAATTGTTAGGATTCGCCGGAATTGAGAATCCTTTTAAAAAGTTACACGCTGTTAAATAGTTAGCCATGATAGAAACGGCCAAACACAACCTTAACCAATTGCGCATTTTGTTAGAAAAATTGAACAGCGATGATTATTCGGCGCGTCCCGAAGTGCTGTCCGGAGCCTCAATTGGTGAGCATTACCGCCATATTCTGGAGTTTTATCTGTTGTTGGTTTCGGGTTCGTTTACCGGGGTAATCAGTTACGACCGCCGTGAACGTGATGGCCGCATAGCTCAAAACACCCATTTCGCCATTGAAACCATTAACCGGATTATTGCGGGTATAAATACACTCGATTTGAATAGCCGGATATTGATGGAAGTCGAGGCCTCAACCGATGAAATCATGGATAACCGGATTTTTACATCGGTTGGACGTGAATTGGCCTATTGCATAGAACACAGCATTCATCATCAGGCCATCATTAAAATCGGGTTGATTGCCACCGGCCGGATACAACTGGTCGATGAACAATTTGGCGTGGCCTATTCAACCATTCGTTACCGCAACAACTCATGTGCACAGTAACATACATACCGCAACCCCAGGGGTTTGTTCTTACCTCGAACCGCGACGAGAAGGCTTTTCGTGAAACCATTATCCCTCACAAATACCGCCGGGACGATGTCATTCTTTGCTATCCCAAAGATGCGGTGGCCGGCGGTTCGTGGATTGCCATGAGCAATAAAGGACGTGTGGTTTGTTTGCTCAACGGCGCTTTCGTACCTCATACCAAACAAGCATTTCACACCCACAGCAGGGGCAAAGTATTAATTGATGCCGCCGGGTCCGGGTTAAATCCCGATCAGTTTCTCACTGCTGAAGCGCTTGCACATACCGAACCATTCACCTTGTTGACTATCGATTTTGATGGCAATGAAATGACCTCCTTCAGCGAATTGATTTGGGATGGGAATGACAAACACAATAGGCAACTTGACACCAGGCACTCTTACATTTGGTCGTCGGTAACATTGTATTCCGCTGCCAACCGAAAGGAGCGCAAAGTTTGGTTCAATCAGTTTCTGAAAGAGAGCAAAATGCACCCCACGGCTTCTGGTTTGCTTCAGTTTCATTCCGGTAAACACACCAACGATAGCACGGTTAATGTGATCATGATGCGCGAGGGGGAATTAAAAACAGTTAGCACCACGCAAATAATTCATGAAGGCAGTAAGTTGGAAATGAGTTATTACGATTTAATCAAAAACACCAACCATACGATTCAGCTATGACCACGAATAATAAACAAACAGGATTTGCCATCGCCATTGCCTGGCCCGAAACATACTGTAAACAGGCTGGGGGCTGGTACGAATGGATCACTTCAGGTATAGGTATCAGCAAAAATAATTATTACCAGGCCGGACATGCCGCTCTGGTATTGGTCGACAGTCAACATAAAAAATGTTTTTATTTCGATTTTGGGCGGTATCATTCACCCTTTCAGCACGGAAGGGCACGTGGGGCAATTACCGACCCCGATTTAACCGTACACACTTTACCATGGATATCCACGAATGGCAAAATGCTGTTGAATTTCAACGAGATATTGATTGAACTTCAACAAAACCCGGCATGCCATGGCGAAGGGAAATTACATGCCTCGTATGCCCCAATCAATTTTAAAAAGGCTTATGCCAAAGCGTTGCAATTACAGGCTAAAAGTCCTATTCCTTATGGCCCTTTCCGATACAGGGGGAGCAACTGTTCCCGTTTTGTAAATTCGGTGTTGAGGGCAGGGAAACTCAATTTTAAACAGCTTTTCCGGTTGAATTTCATGGTCCCGCTCACACCAACGCCGATGAACAATGTACATGCCTTCGGAAATCAAACGGTTATTGAAAACCTGAGTGGTATACAACCCGTTTGTCCGTCTCTAAAACCTCATAGAGAGTTTTTGAAATCGACATTACCACAGCCCGAAAAACATTCCTCCATACCTGAAAATGCACAATGGCTGGCAGGTGAAGGAGCCGGTTCCTGGTTTCATATCGAAACGGTTAAGTCGCTGCTTAAAGTAACGCGCTATTCGCCTTTAGGAATAATTGAATGCAGTGGTTTCTACCACAACAAGCAGGCTCACATTCATTTGATCGACTTGCAAGCTTTTACGGTGACGTATCCAAGCCATTGTAATACCGTCACAATTGTAATTGAAGAAAATAAAATCCGATATCACAAAAAAGTCAGTTCAACGCAGAAGCTCCACTTTAGAAGCAGACTCTTTTTACATTCGTAAAATCATACTTTTGCCACTCACCGCACTTAAAGTGCAAATAACTTCAGCCCAACGGCAACGCCCTGGAATCCCATCCCGAATCAGAAATTTCGCATTGAAAAGGCCGCTCATGTAAATAGAGCCTGTCCATCAACCAAGTGTTTAAAATATAAAGCTCAAATTCAAGGCCTGTGAAGTCATAAAAATCAAGGAGTTTACTTTTCGTAAATGACTGTTTTTATGACAAGCATAACGCAGAAGTTGACTTTATAGACAAACACTAAATAGAGTCTGTCCATCAACCAAGTGTTTAAAATATAAAGCTCAAATTCAAGGCCTGTGAAGTCCGGCAAAAGTGAGTTGCCACCCGTAGATATCCGATTTAAAAGTAAGCAAACGCAGAGGTTGTCCTTTCCTTGCAAGCCCCCATCAAGGCTGAAAGCCTTGTAGCGTTAGCCCAGGGCATCGCCTTGTGGTATGATCACCCGTTGTTTTATCGCCCTGAAAGGGCCCCAGCCTCAAAGCAAGATCAGCCCGATTTCAACTCGCAACTGATAGAATAACGCGTAAGGCATTGTTTATTCCTTCCGCCGGCGTAGATTTGTAATGGGTGACAGCTATAATATACTGTCTGCTTTCCACACCGGCGCGGAGGGCTTTAGCCATAAACCCTCAAATTCAAAATTTGTGCCATCCGAAAAAGGATTAAGCGAGTAAAGCCCCCCATAGCCGTTTTTGAATATTTGTAAAATTAAGAGATTGAGATACTTATTTAAACATTTATAGTTTTTGTTCAATTTTTTTTTCGTTTGACTTTTCTCAAAATATTTCATTTTAGTAAATTTGTACCTCTTTTTTGGAAACAACCGGAATACAATATAAATACAATAGGGCTTTTAGTTAACATACAATAATAACGTTATGTACATTTTATAACTAAAAGTAAAAAAGAGAGATATTAAACTTGAAACCCGAATTTAATTATTAAAAATACGGACCAAAATGGCTCTTTGGTTGAAGCTTGGTGCAAGAAAAATTAGTTTTTGCCCGGCTGCAGATACCTTTTTGGACAGCTGAAGAAGACAGCACACATGCCATACTCTAACCCCATAAACCAAATTTTTCAAAAGATGTAGAATGCCTGCACCGATTAAGGCAAGGGATTTTCACCATTTGATCAAAGATTTAACATTAAGATATTTCAATTATGAGATTCTACTTTTACCTGATTCTTATTCTTTTGATTTTTACTTCAAGCTGTAAAAATAGAAGTGAAAGATTAAGTAATTCTGAAACCAAAAAACAAACAGAAAACCAAATAGGTTTTGTTAAAAATGCGTCCAACGCTTCTATGGAAAGGAATGTGGAGAAAGCAGTATTTTATTTAGAAAATTCAGGAAGTATGTTTGGATACGTTAATGGTTTTACTGAATATGTTGACGTTGTTTCAGAATTAGCAGAAAAACCTCGTTTTGCGGAAGAAAATACAAAACGGGAATTTTATTTTGTTAATGGTGGGCAAAAAATAAAAATTACAAATATTGGAAATAATCCGGCTTACCTGAAAGACAAATTAAATTTGACAGGTTTTAATTGTGGTGACGTTACTAAAAGTAATCTCAACTTAATGTTTCAATTAGCTCTATCTCGCGCAAAAAACGATACTGTTTCAATTCTAATTTCAGATGCTATTTACGATATTGGTAAACCTCAAGCGCCAATGAATGCGCTATCAACAGAAGGACGTGAAACAAGAAGCCGTTTTATTGAAAGATTAAATACAGGTGATTTACAAACAATTATCATAAAGTTGAAATCTCATTTTGATGGAAAATATTTCCCTGTTACAGGTGGTGTCAAAATATTATCGCAAGACAGACCTTTTTATGTTTGGATTTTTGGTGAAACCGAATTGTTAAATGAATATTTCAACGATGATTATATTAAAAGCCTTAAAGGCTTTTCTGATGTCGCTAGATTCTTAAAAAACAGTGAATTGGAGGTTCCGTATCAGGCCGTTGCACATAACAAAGTCGGTGATTTTAGATTTGACAAAAGAGATAGAAATAAATTGGTTAGCGTAAAATCAGATAGAAAGGGACAAGGTTTCCATTTTACATTAGCAACAGATTATTCTGCGTTGCCATTTTCAGATTCCTATCTCACATCAGTTGATAATTATATATGTGATAATTCAAATTTCTCAATTAAAGCTGTTTCTGAAATAGGTGATATAAAACTTTTTGGTTTAAACTTCACCCCGACTCATCTAATCACGGTTGGGACAGAGAGAAGTCCATTATGTCAACTCGAAATTTCTTTAAAAAACACGATTCCAAATTGGATTGTGGAAACAAACAGTGATGATGAAAGTGATATTGTCGGAGACACCTCTCATACTTTCGGTTTTAAGTTCCTAATTAATGCAATTAGTGAAGCTTATCAATATAAAAACCAAGAATCTAACATTGTCACCTTTAAGTTTGAACTTATTAAATAAAGTATTATGAATGACCTTTTCGCAACTATTTATGAGTCTTTGTTTAACCTGTACGACCCTCAATTTGGGTTGATTTTTAACACTTTATATGATTCCGGGGGCTATACTCTACTAGGCTTGACTTTTGTACTCGTTCCATTAATATTGTTCGCTGCTTTCTATTATTTATGGAAATCTCCTTATGGGAAATTCCGGCATTGGTTTTTATGGTTAATTATTGCATCCCTGTTAACTGGAGGCATTTCTTGGGGTATTTCGAATAATGAAATATTCTTATCAAACAACCAGGATCTGATTGATGCATTAGCATATCCTGAATCAGGTTATGAAGAATTTGCCAAAACATTACCATTTGAATATGCTTTATTCAATGGTTTGCTCGGCATTGTTGTTGGTTTTATTTATAGCTTAATATTAAAGCAATTCAGCAAAATCCAAATTCACTTACCTTTTTAAATAAAACACAATGGCAAAAAAAATATACATATTCGGAATTGGAGGGACAGGTTCTCGAGTTTTAAAGGCATTAACAATGTTATTAGCTTCTGGATGCAAATTTAAAAATGATTTTGATACGGTTATTCCAATTATTATTGACCCTGATACAAGCAATGGTGATCTGAACAGAACCAAAGATATTTTAAAGTTATATCAACAAATAAGAAACCAAGTCGACCAACCCGATGATTTCTTTTCTCAGGAAATAAAAACTGTTAATGAGTTAGCAAATAAATCATCGGTAGTTAATTCAGATTATTTTCAGTTCAGTTTAAATGATGTTGATCAAAGTACATTTGGACAGTACATTGGTTTTAATACACTTGATGATGATTACAAAAATTCAAAAGACGATAAAAATTTTACCAGGCTTTTATATTCTGACAAAAATTTGAACTCCAATTTGAATGTTGGCTTTAAAGGAAATCCCAATATGGGCGCCATTGTTTTAAACCAATTTACCGATTCGGATGACTTTAAACGATTTGGACAAACATTTAATGACGATGATGCCGTTTTTATTATTAACTCAATATTTGGTGGTACAGGTGCGGCAGGATTCCCTTTACTATTAAAAAATTTAAGAGGAAATTCCGATTTGCCTAACAGTGCAAAAATTAAGGAAGCGCCAATTGGAGGCATAACCTATCTACCTTATTTTGCACTAAACAAAAAAGATGAAATTAACTCCGATTCATTTGAGGATAAGGCCAAAATTGCCATCGATTATTACAACAGAACAATTATTAAGCAGAATAAAATTAATTCTCTTTATTTTATTGGAAATAGAGGAAATGCTAAACACTTTGAATATGCTGTTGGAGGAAAGGAGCAAAAGAATAATGCTCACTTTTTAGAAATGGCAGGTGCATTAGCAATTTTTGACTTTTGTGAAAATATTGATAAGACCAGTAATGAAACTCAGGTAAAAGAGTTTGGAATTGAAAATGACACAGAATCAATCGTTTTTGGGGATTTGAACCTAAATAATCAAAAAAATATTGCTAAACCATTGACCAAATATAAACTGTTCTCCGAATACCTGAATATTGGTTTGCCAAAAGCTATTAATGTTTCAAGGTGGACAAAAAGCAATATTAAGCTGGTTAAAAAGTCCGAGAATTCATTTTTAGACAAACAATATTTTAATAGTTCGGAATATAAAATTCAGATTGATGCTTTTAATAAGCATTTTATTGAATGGCTAAATGAAATGGAAGATAATAAACCCGCTTTTAGTCCATATAATAAAGTAAACTGGGATGATGCTTTGAACTTAGTAAAAGGTGATGAAGGAAAAGGAAATAAAAGTTTTAAATCTATTGATGTTGAAAACTGTAAGTTGATTACTGAAATAGGCTTTAGATCCACTCCTGAGAAAAGACACACAACACTTATTAAGGTTTTCGGTAAATCAACTGAAAATGTATTAAGTAAAAACAACCTTTTAAAACAAGTTTAAAATGGCTAAAAAAATATTCAGACTCCACGAAGGAGGTATCACAGAAGAAACAGGGTGGTTTAAAAGTGGGATAATTACTTCTGACCAACTGAAGACAATAAAAACAGAAGGTAAAGACGTTGCAACATCTATTCCGACACCCTTTGCAACAATTGATTTGGTAAAATCTGCGTTTAAGTGGGTTTCAGAGAATAAAATAAAAGGCAATACAGCCCACCATAAATTGGTGTCTGATGCGCTTGATGTCGCTCAACTTTTCTTTACTTCTCCAAAATTCGGCAGTAAAATTCGCATTATTGCCTGGAGTCCTAAAGATAGATTTAAAGAGTTAAAAGAGAATGGTAACAAAATACACAAAAAATACGTTGATACGCTTCAATTATTTTGGAATCAGGATAGTGTAGAAGAGGACGAAATAGGTAATGAAGTATTATACAATTTTGAGAAAACAAATAGATTGTATTTTATTCTGAATAAAGAAACGAACAACATTATTGGCGGCACTTCTCCTGCCACCTTGTTTTTCGCTTCTCCTGACGTAAGAAAAGTAACAAGTAAGTTGGATATTCGCATAGGGCAAGACAAACTTTTTGATAACGAGTATGCGCCTTTGTCAGAAAGAGAATCGTCTTTTATTGAATACTTTTACACCTTAGCTAAACAGCCTAAATTTGCTCATTATTTCCCCGAAGTTTACGAGTATCTGGAAAAGGTAAAAGAACATTTGAGTGGAGACTTAAATCGGAAAATTACAGATATAGAAGCTAGCCATCTGACAGAATACAAAGCTTGCACAGTATTAGAGAATGAAAATGATATTTGTGAAGTGTTGAATATAAAACTTGGCGTTCAGGAAACTGATACAGGGAGCATCTCTACTGAAAGTGATTTTGTTATCAAGTCTGATTTTTTGTACAATGAAGTTAAGCCTCTTATTTTACCCCAATATCCATTTTCAAAGAAATGGACATATACAACTAAAGGTATCTTGTGGGATGAAAAAACACAGATTGTCTATAAAAACACAGATGTACCAAATAAATCAAAATTACCGATACAAAATGACCCGTATTATTGGTTGACAATTGGCAATTTTTTTGAAGATAAAATTATTGAATTGCCATACCCAATTGACGATTCAAAGTTTATTACGTGCGGTTCAAAAAAACACCTTTTGCCTTTATCATCAACATTTTTTAAATATTTTAAGGCAGAAAAAGCGAATCAATATTTAAGCCTAAAAGAACGCGCTGGTGGAAATGTGGATGCTGAGCTTAAAATACCGGTTAAAGGGGGCGAAATTATATTTAAGAGGCAATATTCTACAGCTGACAAAAATATTGAGAAATTAGATGTGCATTTAGCTATTTTTCCATTTTTAAAATCAAATGATTTCGAATTAACACATATCATCGGCTTACTTGATTACAGTTTAGATGAATCAAATAAAATAAGTTTAACCACATTTAAAAATGGTGAGCAACAATTGACTAATTCTGCAATTACGAGAAATCCCGGAGGTGGAGGTGAATTAGTCAGTAAATATTTTAAAGTAGAAAATCAGCCTGAGGCATTTGGTATTTCTGTAAACTCAAAAACTGGGTTTGTTATACCAATAATGAATACAGCCAAAGGAACATCCAAAGTAAATTTTGCGATTGATTTCGGTACAACAAATACCCATATTGAATACAAACTTGGAGATAATGATTCAATTTCTCTTGACAACACACCAACTAAACCTCTTTGGCAATCACTAATTAACAGAAACGCAAGTGGTATTGACCCGGTGTATATTGAAAATGAGAATACTTTTGAGCAAGAAATTTTACCATTTGTGTTTTCAAATGGTAACGGATTAAGGTTTCCTCTAAGGTCTGCCCTTGTTCATAATAAAGACGTTGATTTTAATAACAAAGTAGATATTATCAGACAGGTTAATAATTATTTGCTACTTGAAAAACGAAGTGTGCCAAACTACCTTGAACTAAACACTCAGTTAAAATGGAGCAATTATGCAAATACAATTGATGAAAAGAAAGTTGAATCGTATTTAGAATTTTTAACGACAATTGCATTTTACAAAACACTTCAATTAGGTGGTAGCCCTGCAAATTCAACAATTACCTGGTTTTATCCGGTAAGTATGGATGAAGGAGAACTGGAAGTGTTTTCCAGACTCTGGAAGAATGTTTATCAAAGGGCGTTTAAACAAAATTCGGATACCGGAATAAAAAGCATACCTGAGAGTATTGCTCCTTATTTATATTACAAATCCTCTGTAGCTGGTTTAAGCTTATCAATTGACATTGGTGGTGGTTCATCTGATATTGCGGTGTTTGATGAAGATGATAAAAAAGCAAAACTGATCTCTTCTTTTAAGTTTGCCGGCAATGCTATTTTTGGAGATGGGTATCCTTCCGATGAATTTAAGAACAACTCGGATAGAAATGGCTTTGTTAAGACATTTAAAGATGCAGCTTTAGATGCGATTAAAAGCACTGATAAAAATGAATTTGGACAATTAAAAGGAATTTTAGACAATATATTAAACACCAGAAAAAACTCCTCCGATTTTAGTAGTTTCCTTTTTGCACTGGAAAAAGATGAGTCAAATGAATTTAGCTATACAAGGTTACTGCAAAAGAATAATAGGTTGAAACTTTCAATATTCGTGTTTTATGGAGCGATCGCTTACTATTCTGCGAACCTGCTTAAAAAATCAGGTATTGGTATTCCTAAACATGTCTTATTAAGTGGTACAGCGTCTAAATCAGCATCAATTATTGATGCATCCTCAAATTTGAAAAATATTTCAAATTTGTTTCAATACATTTTTGAAAGTGTTTACAGCGAAAAATCAAGAGAAAAACTACAAATAAAACTGTCATCTATTCCTAAAGAAGTTACTTGTAAAGGAGCATTAAAAGCTAATCTTGACGACAGCATAAAAGAATCACCAATTAAATTCTGGATTGGTGGTACTCAGGATGATAGCTGGGGAAAAGTGTTTGATAGAGAAGTGGATGTCCAAAACATTCCAAAATATGGAGAATTGAATGACACACACAAATTACAAATTGAAGAAACCATCAAAGATTTTTATTCAATCTTAGATGAGTATATTCAAACCATTAATATAGAGTCAAAATACATTATAGAGACTGATGCCTATTCAATTTTTCAACAAGAAAGAGAATCAGGAATAAATGATTTTCTTGTAAGGGGAATACAAGCATACTACAAAAAGCCAGACTCTAAAATAGAAGAAACTTTGTTCTTTTATCCTTTAATAGGAATACTAAATAAATTGTCTTACGCACTCGCTGAAAAGAAAACGGACGATGAATAAAAGACTAATATTTTTTATCATATTAACAGGCTTTGTGCAAGGTTCATTTGCACAAAGCCTGTTCAAAGATTCAACAGAAGCATATAATTATTGGGCTAAGAGAGGTGTAATTGAAGCGACCTATGCATATATGCAAGATTATATCACTACTGTGGGCGAATCAGCTGCAAAAAATGAAATAGTTGGTAAAGACAAATACTTCGAAGCTTTTATTCAAGATATTGATTTAAAAGAAACACTACCAACTTTCACTCAAATTTCAAAGTTCTTAAATGAGAATTACTGGAGTGGAACCAGAAAGAAACTTTTCGTCCCTCTGAAAAAGAATTTTGAGAGTAAAATACCTTTGAATGAGTCTTTTTTTAGATGTACAAAACCAGGTAGTAATGATTTAGTAACTGTAATTCCAGGTCGCAACAATAATCATGACTATTGGAACGAAAAAACAAAGGAGATAGTTCTTAAGTATAATCAATCTCTTTCTGCATTTCATCAAGAAGCAAAAAAATTAATTGAAAATAAATCGGAATCTGTTAAGATCGAAGATAAAATACCTAAAAAAGACCTACAACCAAAATTAACCCAAAAAAGAAATACAAATCAGATTCTTAGTAATACAATTTTTTTATACGGAGGTGTTTTCATTACAGGGCTTATGATTGGAGGGCTTTTTATTTTTTTAATTACCAAAAACAAGATTAAGTCGATTGTCAATGAAGAAGATGAACGGAAATACAATGATTATTCACAAGCGGGAAATAATAAACGATTCTTATTTGGATATTTAAGAGTTGTATTTTGCTTACAAAAACAAAAAAGCAAGTATAAAAAGGAATGTCAATTAGCTAATACCAACAGAGGTAGCGGTATTGACGATCTACGAAAAAAAATATCATCCTTAGAAAAGAAAACGAAAGAACTTTCGGAAGAAAACGCTGATTTAAAAAAAAGGGTTGAACAAAAATTTATTTCGAAGGATGAGGGTAAAGCAGATACATATAATGCCCTATCAGAAAGCGCTCTAGACCAGCCAACAAAACAAATAAAAAAGATTTATTTTTCAATGCCCGAAAGTGATGGCAGCTTTCTAATTTCAAATGGTGAGATTTCAAATGATGGGAAAAAATATTTCAAGATTGAATTTAAAGAATCTTCAACCAAAGGGGAACTGTTTTATTTGTCGGGCGATAGAGACCAAAGGGCAATTAACCGCTTAGAATCCTACTTAAAGCCTGTTTGCGATATCGAAAACATTACAAATTCATCTACTGCCACAAAAATCGGACTAATTCATAGCGGCAAAGTGACTCGTTTAAATGATCGTTGGATGATTGACACTGAAAATAAAATTAAGATAAAACTCTACTAATATGAATCTTTGGCATAAAATAGAAATAGCAATAATTGTTGGAGTTATTATATATCAATTACTTCACACCTACAAGGTGCATTTGAATATCTCTAAATTAAAAAACATCTTTTCATTTAAGCTATTTCTAAGAACTGGTTTTGTTGAGAAAGAAAAAATTGGGGCTGTTGATTTTGATTCAACCGATGTTCAATATGAAGAATCCTTTTCTGAAATTGCAGATGATGACATCGTAAAATTGTCCTTGATTGATACCGAAGGAAGAAATGAAGTTATTTCTCAAATCAAGAAAGCAATAAATACTTATCTCATTAATAATTATGGTGCTGCAGTTAATTTTAGCATTATAAAAGATATTGTTGACAGAGAAATAGCTGTTAAAGACGACGAGATATCGCAATCAGTAACACTTCCTCTTTATTTAGGCCTTGCGGCAACAATGATTGGTATTATTTTCGGTTTATTCTCAATGCCTGAATTAAATGGAGATGGATTTTCTTTAGGGGTTAATGATTTAATCGGTGGTGTTAAAATTGCAATGCTCGGTAGTTTGTCGGGGTTAGCTTGTACAACATATCTTTCTTCTTTTTCCTATAAAAAAGCCAGACGCATTGTGCAGAAAGATAAAAATGAGCAGTTAACTTATATGCAAGCCAAGCTTCTTCCTGAGTTGATAAAGGCCGAAGATACAGGAGTCTCTGGCTTAAAAGCAAGCTTAGACAGGTTTGCGAGAGTTGCAACTAATATTTCGGACAATGTGTTAACAGCTGCGAATCAAACAGGTGAAAATCTTGAATTACAAAAAGATGTAATCGAAAAAGTTGACAATATGGAAGTTCTAAAAGTTTCAAAATGGAATTTAGAACTCTTTGAGAAGTTGGAAAACAATATGGAATCTCTCAACAAGTTTTCTGCTTACATAGCCAATATGGAGCGAATAACTTCTCAACTGCTGGAATTTGCCAACCGTACATCAGATGTTAATAAAGTTATAAACGGTATTGATGACACTCTCGTTGAATCAAGGCAATTAACAAGATTTCTTTCTGCCCATTTTGATAAAATTGAAAATTCAGGAAATGCCGCCTTGAAATCTGTTGGAATCGTAGAATCGCACTTTGAAGAATCTATTAATGCTTTAAAAAACAGAACCGAAGAAATGATCAGTAACCTGTATAAAAGTGCCGGTAGTCACGAGGAAAAACTGGAAAGTATTTATAAACACATTGAAGGGAATCTGAATAATATTACCTCTCAATATATTGAATCATTTAAAGATGCTTATTCTGATTCAATTCCAAAGTTTAACCAACTTGACAATTTGGAACTGATGAAAGATATTAATAGTTCCATTAAAAATATGCAGCAAAATCAATCGTTGTTGGACAAATTGAGTTCTATTGAGGCTGGTTTAAGAAATCGTCAGTCACGAAACAGCAAAGTACCTACAAATGGAAGTTTCTCCAAACACGTGATTTCTAAAGGGTCAGATGGCTCTGTTAGCCTTGTTAAAGTAATAAAGAAAATATTTTAATATGCGTTTGAATCTTATCAAAACATTACAAGGTTGGGAAAAAACCTTGTTAATTATTGCCTTGATCCCAATACTTTTGCTTGGGTTTTCATTAATGACGTATGGGGCGGTTTTTAATCCTTTATTTGAAGAAAGTGGTTCTTCCTTTGACTTTTTTAAACTCCCGAATCTTTTTTCATTATTTTATTCAGATGTTGCATTACCTCTTGTTGTAAAAGTAATAGGAAAGATGTGTACAATTTTACTAAGTATTATAGCTGTAGTATGGGTTATATTGTACACTATCTGCTGCTACCTGCAGCTTTCACAACAAATTGGCAATAAAATTGAATTGATAACCGAATTAGTAATTTTTTCATTGATTTATTTCTTTTTCATTTCTCCTTCCTCAATTGTCCTTTTTTTATTAGGCCTTTTACTAATTCTAATTAACCTTGGACTAATTCTTTTATACTGGATTTATGAACTAAAGTCGAATTAATGAAAAAGGATAATATTTTTTGGATAAGTTATTCTGACTTGATGACAAGTCTGTTTTTTGTGATGCTTGTGCTATTTGTCGTTACAATAGGTTATTTAAAAAACCAAATGTTTAACAATGAAGAATTAATTACGCAGTTGAGAGAAAAAGAGCAGGAAACAGAAACACTTATAACAGAACTTAAAACCGCCAATGAAAAATTAATTATTACAGTAAAACAACAAGATAAATTACTGAAAATTGAAGAACAATTTAAACCTCTAGAAGAAAGCGGTAAGTTTATTTACCTTCCTAATTGTAAAAAGTACCTAGTTAAAGATCTACTTGGACAAGAAATTTTTGAACCTAATAAGTCGGTTATAAAAAGAAAGTTTGTAAGTACTACTATAAATATTGGCTATGAAATAGAGGATTTTCTGAAAGATCTATATATGAAAACTCCTGAATTATCATATTTATTAGTCATTGAAGGAAATATGGCAAATACTTATGATAGATCTTATAGTGTTGACAATAAATATGGTTATAAAAAGAGCTTCGAGCGAGCATTAGCCGTGTATGATTTATGGAACAAAAACAACATCGATCTGCGGAAATACAATACTGAAATAATGCTTTGTGGTAGTGGCTTTAATGGCCTATGCAGAGATAATTTAGAAGAAAATAACAAACGATTTTCTATTCAAATTATTCCGAAAGTCCAAAATAGATCGAATTAATGAAAAAGGATAATATTTTTTGGATAAGTTATTCTGATTTGATGACAAGTCTGTTTTTTGTGATGCTTGTGCTATTTGTCGTTACAATTGGGTATTTAAAGTACAACATCGAGGATATTAAGGAACAACTAGTAAAAATTCAAGAATTACATATTGCCGTTCAAAAATTGCCAGAAGAGTATTTTGAATACCAACCAGAATACAAACGCTTCAAATTAAATAAGCAAATTCAATTTCAGAGTGGCAGTTCTTACATCAACCCCAAATATTATAAATATTTAATTAAAGTGGGTAATTCTATTTCGAATTTAATAACTGAGCTTAAAAATCAGCAGAATTTTGAGAAATTTGATATTAAGTATCTTGTTGTAATTGAAGGTATGGCATCGAAAGATAATTATTCACGCAATTACGAACTTAGCTATGAAAGGGCTTTGTCTCTTT
This sequence comes from Geofilum sp. OHC36d9, assembly GCF_052400685.1. Taxonomy (NCBI): domain Bacteria; kingdom Pseudomonadati; phylum Bacteroidota; class Bacteroidia; order Marinilabiliales; family Marinilabiliaceae; genus Geofilum; species Geofilum sp. OHC36d9. The sequence continues at coordinate 28,086 of NZ_JBQTGJ010000020.1, read as the reverse complement.
ATCGCTTTTGGAAATCAAATGGTATAATCTTTAATGCGATAGATTGTGAAATTCAAATTTCTGGTAGTGGTACCGAAGGAATCAGGGAATATTCTGGGAAAGATGAATATAAAAACCAACAATTCCTTATTCACATAATACCTAAAATGGGCAAAATTCATAATAATGAAGAATAGGACATATCAAGTTGTAGGTAATATTCTGATGGGTTTACTTTTTATTATTACTCTACATTCGTTAAGTGGTTGTTCTGGTTGTTCTCCGTCTGGAAGACGTAGTCATCAAAAAGCAAGTTCTACAACAAACTATTCATCAAATACAACAGACCGACAACGACACCAAAATACTGAAACTCGTGTGATAGAAAATACTGTCAGGCAGGTTTTACCTCTAAATGAACTTTATAATAAATACAAAAAATCTGTATTCCTAGTATATACATCTGATGGAAATAATGAATTTCAAGGCTCTGGGTTTTTTGTGTCTAAGAATGGATTAGCCGTTAGTAATTATCACGTATTTGAGGGAACTTCACAAGGGTTAGAAATAATTGAGACTCTTGATGGTAAGCAATTCAAGGTGAAAGAAGTATTAGAAAAAAGTGAAGAGAATGATTATATCATCTTTCGGGTTAATATAGGTAGCTACAATATTTTAAATCCTATTCCTGTCGTTTCGCAAATTCCTGAAATTGGAGATGATGTATTTGCTATTGGAAACCCAAGAGGATTGCAAAGTACACTGTCGAAAGGAATCGTTTCAGCTTTTCGAGAGAATAATAGTTTAATTCAAACAACGACTGAGATAACTCATGGAAGTAGCGGTGGACCATTATTAAATATGATGGGTGAAGTTATTGGTATAACAACATCAGGTTTGGGTGAAGCAAATTTAAATTTTGCGGTAAACATAAAATACTTAAAGCTTTACAGGTTTCTTTAAAATGGGCGAAAGCTGTTCTAAACGTTGTTAAAGTTAAATCTTGAATCTGACAAACTCTTATCAAGAGATCTAATCTCAGAAATGCAACCAGATTAGACACAAATCAGCCATGTTTTGCAGAAGCCTTGATATATTTTATTTTTAATATGGTGATCAGTTTTATGATTTGTTGTTTGATTTCATTCTAAATAACACGTCTGAGTTTTTTGGGATATTTTTTGCCCAGACATTTTTAGGTAATCACTTCCTGTATTCGTAAAATCATACTTTTGCCACTCACCGCACTTAAAGTGCAAATAACTTCAGCCCAACGGCAACGCCCTGGAATCCCATCCCGAATCAGAAATTTCGCCTTGAAAAGGCCGCTCATGTAAATAGAGCCTGTCCATCAACCAAGTGTTTAAAATATAAAGTTCAAATTCAAGGCCTGTGAAGTCCGGCAAATTTGAGTCGCCACCCGTAGATATGTTTATTTCAATTGAAAAGTATACCAGAGTTTCAATCCAAAAGTATACCATTTAGATTAAATAAAAAAGAGTCTTCACAAGATTGGGGTACCCCAATCTTGTGAAGACTGGGATGCTGATTTTTTGATAATTATTTTTCATTTATTATTCATTTCTTTGGTTTCTTTCAAACGATACGATTCTCCATTCATATTTACAAGGTGTGCTTTATGAGTCAGCCGATCAACCAGTGCAGCACCGCTTGAGAAAATAGGTGACTTTTCAGTAACAGACACACAAGGTGATACTTTATGGACTGCTAAATATTCTAAAATTGTATTTCCAGAATTGTTAATTAAAGAAAAAACGATTAATGATACTGTCTATTTCATTTGTGATAGTATGCCGTCATATCCAGGTGGATTAGATAAAATGCGTCAAGTGGAAAAAACGGTTAATATCCCCCCATAAAAAACGGCCATATCCGTTCACTTTTTTTCTAAATCAGTCATGAAAATACAAAAATAGATTAATTATTAGCTTTTCTCATTGTCTCACCTTTTAATTCAAAACGATATGCCGAATGAACCATTCTATCGAGTATTGCATCTGCAGCAGTGGTGTTTGATGTCATAATATCATACCAGTCTGACACTGGCAATTGGCTCATTATAATTGTTGCTTTTCGGCTATGCCTGTCCTCTATCAGTTCCATAAAATCCAGTAGCTGTTGGCCATCCATTTTTTTTACGCCAAAGTCATCAACAATAAGCAAATCCATTTGTGCCATTTTTTCAAAGAATTTTGGCATTGTTGCTTCTATTCGGTGTAAGGTTATTTTTTCAAACAGCTTTTGGATGTTAAAATAGGCCACTTTAAATCCCATTAAACAAGCATGATAACCAAGAGCTGTACCTAACCAGCTTTTGCCGGTTCCGGTGGCCTCGGTAATAAGAATAGGGGCTCCATGTTTTATATATTCGCAGGTGGCCAATTGCATAATCTTGGCACGTTCGAGTCCTCGTGCCGCGTCAAAGTTCAATTCTTCAATGGTCACCTGATAGCGAAATTTAGCAGCTGCGATTAAACGTGCATTACGGTTCTCTTTACGTTGGCTTTTTTCTGCCTGTAAAAGCATTTGTATGCCTTCGTAAAAGGACAGACTGTCGATTTTACGTGTCTCCAGCAGCGATGTCCAACAACTGGCCATCCCCGGCATTCTTAAACTCTTAAATTCGTTTGCAATTTCGTTCATTGTTTTTGCTTTTTAATTATTATTGATGGTTTACTTAAAAGATCTTTTTCCCCTGATATTTTTATGGGAAGGAAACGTTTGTGGTATTTGTTCTTCATTAATTTCATGAATGCCTCTGCATTTGGATTTTATCAAGCGTTCAATAAAGCCATAGCGATACCTTTGGTACAAAAGAGCCGTTTCACAGGCTTTTTTAAACAGGGCTGGATCCGTAACGCGTTGAAGTTTTAGTAGCCCGTCACAGCCTCGATAAAATGTTTCAGCCGGGACTTTGGCCGTTGCGAACATATATTCAATAACCTGTCCCAGTTCAGCAAGTACAGCACGTCCGCGGTTGATGTAATACTGGGGTGACCGTTCCCGGTAGGCCTGGGTATTAGATGCCAGATGACTTTTTTCAAGGGTATATGCTCCTTGTTTATAGCCTCTGAGATGTTTCGCAACACACTCACCTTTGATATATATTTTTACAATATTGCGGGTGTAAATAACATGCGCTTGCTCCCCTATGTGAACATAAGGCACCGAATAGTAATGCTTATCGCGTCCTAAGTAGATACAACCATTAAGCCCTACTTTTAAATTTGTATAATGACGTACTTCAAACCTCTCTGTCGTAAGTGGCTGTAGTTGATCCTTTTCCGTAGCTAAAAAGTGCTCTTCCCGCGTGTAAGAATGTTGTTGCATGCGTTTGCGATTATGAGCCAGCATTTTTTCTGCAATGGCACGATTAAGTTCTTCTATGGAAAAGAATTTTCTGTTGCGCAATTGGGCATAAACCCGGTTATAAACAATTTTTACATGATTTTCTACCAATCCTTTATCCTTTGGCCGCCTGGGACGGGCAGGGATTACCACGCACCCGTAATGATTGGCCATATCTTCCATTATGCGATTTATTTGGGGCTCATAAGGATCGGTTTTAATGACGGCTGATTTTAGATTGTCACTTACAATAATCTTAGGAACGCCACCCAGTGCCTGAAAACAAGACGTAAGTGCGTAGATAAAATCTTCGCTCTTTTGGGAGCGTACAGCCATGGCAAAGCCATAATCTGTTGCAGGCATACAAGCCACAAACACCTGCACCTTAACAATCTCGCCGGTTTCAATTTCAATATATTCCATGGTGTCCCCGGCAAAATCTATAAAAAGCTTTTCGCCCGGTACATATAAATCTTTTAAAATTGAAGAAGGGATTTTTCGCCTGGCTTTGGTATGTTGCCTGAAATGATATCGAAACTGTGTTAAACTATATCCATCGGGTTCCTCTGCAATATATTCCTCCCAAAGAGTTTTCAGGGTTACATGTTTCCTTTCCAGCTCCTTTTCGAAGTATGAAAGCTTACCTTTTAGCACTTCGAAGCGATTATCCGGATAAGCGGGATTTCCACCGGTCATTCGGTGTTGCAAGACGGGGTCATCCAGTTTAAGTAATTCGTTTAGAGATAAAGGGTCGCGTCTGGCTCGTTTTACGTAACGATTTACAGTTTCTTTATCGACCGATAGTTCTTTGGCTATTTGGCGGTTAGATACGCCATTTTGATGTAGCCGGAGCATTTGTTTTACGTTACTCATGTCTTTAATTTTTCCTGCCATGACTTTATGATTTTTCTATACGTTTTGTGTATAGGAAAATACCAGCAAAAAAGTGAACGGCAATGCTCCGTTTTGTTAGAGGGATCTCACTGGGGGGACATACTCCGTTTCGGATTTTATTCCAGGTCTTTACAATCTTAAAATGGGGGCCTATGCTCCGTTTTTTTGACGCTTTTTTGACCTTGGGTAAACCGTTTTTTGGGTGGAAATGCTCCGTTTTATCCATCAAGATTTGATTTTGAATTTATGGGTTGAGATGCCAATAATTGAAAGCAGAATAAATTGTATGCGGATTGTTTCCTTTGTGATTGATAAGCATGGTGAAATGCGAGATATAAAATTTCTCAGGTCTTGTGATAATGGATTTGTACAAAAAGCGATATTGATTGCATTGAATAATTTAGATAAGTTTACGAATGGATTTATGAATAATGAACCTGTAAATATTAGATTTACAATACCAATACACATTGATTTACAATAAATGCCAGCCCATAACACACAATATAAAACAGTTGGGGTTCAGTGGTTTGCGAGGGTTGGTTCTCGCATCAACTTTTTCCTCGGTGGATACAAACGCAGCCCGAAAACCCAACCGTTTCATAGTGTGCCGAGAAGCAGTGAACGGCAATAAATATTATTCACTGCATGCTGTAATTGAGATGGTGGAAACCAGTTGTAAGGTTGAACCACTGGGGTCGTCTTGCAGGAGGGGGTCTCAAACCGCCCAAAGGTGCTTTGGTAAAGAGTCAAGGTGCTGAGCGTTTGGGAAATGCTGCACTATGAGTGTGGTTAGGTATGGATAAGGGAGATGAACTAACCGTAACCGCTGAAGAGGTGTCGAGAAGTTGCCACATTCTATCAAAAGCTGTAGAGTATGAAATGCAGTGATAAGTACAGCGGAAACCTGTTTATTGGCTGTACGGTAGGCGTCATTCAGGCGGCATGAACTTTATCTGGGCTCAATTATGGAACTCGGGAACCTGTATAACAATGTTAAGGGAAACGTACGACAGGATCAACCTGGAGGCAGAATACCGAAGAGTTATTCAGGGACGGACTGATTCGTAGTAGTGATGATCCAACTGTAATGGAAGGGGAGCGAAGGGATCAGGTTATACAGTCGATTAACATTTAACAACTCGTAAGAGGATGAATTTATGGAATGAGACAAAATCGATACCGATAAGTCGGTCCATGGTCTGGGCCGCTTATAAGAAAGTAAAAGCCAACAAAGGTGGTGCAGGAAGCGACGAGATCGACATGACAGAATATGATGCCAGTCGGTCGAAGCACTTGTACAAACTTTGGAATCGTATGGCATCAGGGAGTTACTTTCCACCACCAGTCAAAGAAGTTGAGGTATCCAAGAAAGACGGAGGTATTCGTAAATTAGGTATCCCCACAATCAGCGACAGGGTTGGTCAAATGGTGGTCAAAGATTACATAGAACCACGTTTAGAAGAGATATTTAGTTCTAATTCTTATGCTTATCGTCCGAACAAGAATGCCCATAAGGCATTAGAGTCTGTTCGGTTAAACTGCTGGAAATATGACTGGGTAATTGATCTGGACATTAAAGGTTTCTTTGATAACATCGATCACAACAAACTGATGCTTGCTGTAGAGAAACATGTACCTGAAAACTGGGTGCGACTTTACGTTAAACGATGGCTTGAAACTCCAGTGCTAACAAAATCGGGGAACCTATTAGAAAAGGATGGAAAAGGAACACCGCAGGGAGGGGTGATTAGTCCGCTACTTGCAAATTTGTTTCTACATTATGTCTTTGATAAATGGTTAGAGTTAACCGATTCAACAGTAAGTTTTGCAAGATATGCCGACGATGCAATACTTCACTGTAAAAGCAAGGCTCACGCCGAACACGTGCTTAAATTGGTCGATGCCAGAATAAAATCTTGTGGGTTGGAACTCCACCCCGATAAGACGAAACTGGTGTACTGCAGAGATTATCGCAGGACAGGAAAATACCCGACAGTTAAATTTGATTTTTTGGGTTATTCCTTTCAACCACGCACAGCCAAATCAAAGAAAACAGGCAAGCTGTTTCTGGGCTATGATTGTGCAATAAGTATAAGTTCACGAAAACGATTAGCCGATAGTTTAGAAAAACTAAAGATAGAGACACTGAGTTTTAAAAGCGTAGTTGGAATAGCCCAATACTTGAACCCTATGATTCGGGGTTGGATAAACTATTACGGTAGATTCAGGGGTTATGAGCTGTCAAAAGTTTTTCGGTTGTTACGAAATCGTTTAATTCGGTGGGCTCGGAAACGGTATAAGCGTTATAAAACAAGTCTAAATCGAGCATTTAAATGGTTGGATCGGGTAAGGAAACAATATCCCTATCTATTCTATCATTGGCAACTTGGTTATTCTTGATAAATTAGCGATGATTTGTATAACAAGAGCCGTGTGATGGGAGACTATCAAGCACGGTTCCGTGAGAGGTTCGGGGTGAAATTCCCCTTACCTACTCGACGTGTGCTGTGAGTGGGGAAACGTCCCTACGCAACTTTAGATGAGATGGTGGAACCGACCCTCCAGAATCTGTTTTATAGGAACCGGTTCTAAACTGCTTTTCTGATGCGAGCGAAGTGATTTGCTGGTGTGAAGCGAGAAAAGAAAAGGCAGGCAAAGATCTGTCAAGTATGGATAAAAGAGATGAGCGAAAGCGAACCTTGCGATGACGCATCGAGAAGGTAATATTTGTTGTCAAAACCGAGAAATGTCGAGGTCTCAGGGATAAGCATAACGGACGACCTGTTATACTGGTTATGCGGCAACCGTTGTAGAGCAGGCATGACTTTTATCTGGGCTCATTTATGGAACGCAGGAAGCCTTATGGTAATGATTCAGGGAAACACCAAGCAGAACAACTGCAAGACTATTACCAATGTGCCATAAGGTGGCGGACTAACTCGTAGTAGTGATGAAGCTTCTGTAATGGGAGTGGAGCAAAGGGGTTAGCTATTGTAGCTAAATGAATTACCAACCTGAAAGGGGATGAGTTTCCAAATTTTGCTACATTAGAAGAGCCGTATGACGGGAGACTGTCACGTACGGTTCTGTGAGAGGGGGGAGGTGAAATTCCTCCTTCCTACTCGACTTGTCAAACGTTGTGTGCAAGTGTAACCGAGCGACATCGATATGAATAAAATGGATAAAATATTGCCAGATTGGATTGAATCAAAAGCTTCAGTATTATCATATATTGATGTGGATGCTGAATTAAATGATGACAATGCTTTTTGGTATTTCTTAACAGCATGTTGCCCGTTGATTTATGAAAAATATGCGGTGATTTTACATCCGTTTTGGATTAATTATAAAGCAAAGAGAGAAATTGAATCTGGAATTAAGTTAAAAGAAGATGACTTGAAAGATTTGGACTATGAACCTTTGACATGGAGTGACTTTTTCAACAAATTTGATATTGAATTCCAGTTTGATACTGCATATAAATCTAAACAACAACTTGAGAAAAAATTACTTAAATCTGATTGGCCCGATTATCTCTGGGCACCTGGAGAGGGGGATTGTGAATTTGGAGATTTAAAAAGGATTTGCGATACCATCATTGAGATAAGCGGTGATATTGATGTGAACTTTTTTTACTGCATGCTTAAAACAAAGGATTGGGAAAAAGAAAGACTACTTCAAGATAAATTATCTCAACTTGATTCATTATATAAGAATGAAGAACTAAGAGATAGCCCAACTGCAATTTTTCCAGACTCAAAAGAGTGGTATATTGTTTCGGATTATGATTTACCACTGACCTTTATAGGAGGTTCAACGGATTTGATTGATAAAGTATTAAAACTAGCCGACATTGATATTTTTGAAATTAAACCAAGATTTAGAGTAAAAAAACCAGCACACAATATATAGAACTATGAGCGCTCGGCACGACCCCGCGATTACTTCAGGTTGAACCACCTCCCGGTAGAACTACAACTGAATATTATGCACTTACTGCCGTTTTTTATGTTTTTGGGAAGAATGCCCATGCTTTAATTGTGTTGCTTTAAACTATTTATGTCTAAAAAAAGAGAGCACTTTGTAACTCAAAAGTTAAAACCAGCCTCTTTTTGGCTTAAAACCGACCCCCTTTTGACAATGCAATACCTAACCCCTAACCCCATGTTCATGAAGTTTTTAAGGGAGGTGTTTTGTTGGTTACAGCAACTTGGCAAAAAGCATAGAAGGCAGATGTCCTGCGGGTGACCGAATTCTGGGCATAGTTCTTATGACAATCAGACGTCCCTTTTTGCAATGAGGGAATTTGGTCACGTCAATCCTGGTTAATTTTAAAATGCGTTATGAAGCTGTTTCTTCCTTTTGGGGTGCCATCAACTGGTCAATGCAGGGTTTTTCATCCGGCACAAATTGCAAATTCAGGTGGCGTTTTGTGGAATGGTGATAAATACCGAATCGACGAATGCGTACGTACCCATCCGGAATGACATGCAGCCAGAATCGACGCAGAAACGATCCCTCTTTGAGTGGTGGTAGTCTTTTTGGATAAAACGGAGTATTTCCGTTTCAAAATGCTGAAATTGGGCAAAAATGTGCAACGGCGACCTCTTGGTGACACTCGGGGCGCACGATCCTCCCCGATGGCAGTATGATTCTTCCCTAAGGACTAAGTCTTCTCCCCAAGCGGAGAAGGTTTATTTTTGAAGATTTGTTCTCAATACACCATGGCTCTCATCTTAGTATGGGGGCTGTTTTTGTTCAACTTAGTTGGTAAATAGCAGCGAATTAGTAAATTCAGGGTTTGTTTTTCCGGAAATTACCGGCAAAAGACAAGATAAATACAATATTTTTTTAGTGGTTTAAACGATTTTGGCGTTATGGGGGCGTTACCGCCAAGTGAAAAGAAGCGGATTGCATATCAGATTGAACATTAAATAAATAAATTGTTGATTTTGTTGTGCATTTTGTCCTTTTGTGAAAAATAGTATACCTAAATTATGAGAACACTATATCAGAAATTTGAGACGCTTTTACATAATACGACAACAGATTTTAAACGTTATTTATACGAAAATGTCTCATGGGATAGCCGAATGGTTGGGATTATTGGTGCTCGTGGGGTTAGGAAAGTAGGCCGCATTCCCAAACGTTTGTTACCCTCAACCGTTGTGTGGAATAACTCACTTAAATCTAAATAGTGCCTGTCCATAGAGTCGGAATTCTTAATTATGGGTCCACTCCGAGAAGTCCATTCTGTTGAATTTTAATTTTTTAAGGTGCTGATATTCAGTTATTATTTTAGTTAATAATACGCCAGAATAGGTTATCGGAGTGGATTCAACAATAAAGCCCCAATTTATCAACCAATCCCGTGCCCGCTGAGAGTCCCCGTTTTTTGGTGGGCGCAGTCCAGGCATAATGTTTGGCCTTCTATTGTTACGCTTCTGGTGCTGATCACGCTCTCGCCACATTTTTGGCAGGTCACGCTTTCGTGAATGGGGGCAAGGGGTGGTATTTCCACCGTTTTATGTTCTATTTTAAACAGGTCGTCAAACGGTAACTCAAGCGTGCTGAACGACCGTTGTCTGGACGCTTCTTTAAATTGCTGCTTCAGTTTTTCATCGTGATTTTGTTTAACAATGACGGCCTCAAACAACCTCTGGTAGTCGGGATTAACTTTTTCAAGCACTTGTCTGAAATCATTTTTTACGCTGATGCGAATGCCTTTACCATTTCGTGAAGCCAGGGTGAAAGCTGTTTTGCCTAAATCGCGGTATATAAGAGCATTGTTACCAAATGTGCAGCCTGTTACATATTGAATGCCGTCGGCAAAGCAGCTGTTGGTTTCAGTAATGGCCAGCACATCTTCCAGACCGTCGGAACTGTTGTTTAGTTCGTTGACCGCACGGGTGGCGGCCATCACACCCATTGCCAACCCCGGACAAAAATGGCCATGCATCCGGGCCGCATCCATCAGCAGTTGTTCTGTATCTTCGCTTTTGATGTGTCTGATGAGTATCGACCGGGGATTGCTTTTAAGACGTTGTTGCGTGATTCCGGCACTTTGCGTGTTCGTCTCAAAAAAAGTGTTATCGCTGGGTTTAATATCCAAAACAGGCGTGCCATTCATGGCATCCAGCCCCGAAACGGTGAGTCGGTTGTTGTTGATGGCCATCAGTTTGACGGTGGTCACACCAATGCCATTGGGCCGGTGGGGACTGCGGGAGGCGAATACCCCTTTTATTTCTCCCGTGTAAATCGGGGTTACCAGTTTGTATCCTTTCGATTGGCTGAAATGAAACAGGATGTCGATAGCCGTGTGTTCCTCTAACCGCAACAGCCCTTCGGCAAATGACGGATATACTTCTATTTCGCTGGTCAGATGCTTCCTGGTGAAGCCTTCCCTGGGTTGTGTTATTTCATTTTTAACAATGCCGATGGGTGTGAATTCAATTTTCATAGTTGCTTGTTAATGGTAATACATAAGATTGTCCGTTGTGTTGGACCATGGTGACGTCTGTGTCGTATAGTTTTTGAAGGTTTTCGCGCGTCATAATATTTTTGCCGCCTTGCCTGATAATATGACCGTTTTTCAGGAGAATGAACTGGTTGGCATATCTGAGTGCCAGGTTCAAATCGTGAATGGCCACAATAATGGTGATGTTACTTTTTGAGATGTCAGAGAGTGTTTCCATGACCTCTATCTGATGTTTAAGGTCGAGGCTCGACGTGGGTTCATCAAGAAGCATGATGCGTGGCTGCTGGGCTAACGAACGTGCTATTTGAACCCGTTGTTGCTCTCCGCCACTCAACTCATTGATATTCCTGAATGCCAGATGATCTATTTTAAGCTGTCTCATTGTTTGAAATACCACATCGCGGTCGGCGGCTGAGGGATGCCAGCTTACATGCGGCCGGCGTCCCAGCATCACCGTGTCGTAAACCGTTCCCGGATAGATTGATTGTGACGATTGAGCCACATAGCTTATGGTCCGTGCCATTTCCCTGAGGGGTATGTCAGTCAGTTCTTTATCATTAATGAAGATGTGACCCGACTGAGGTGCTAAAATTCCGTTAAGCGTCTTTAGCAGGGTGCTTTTACCGCTTCCATTGGGACCTATGAGGGCGTAAAAACCGCCGGATAAAAATTGTCCGGAGATATTTTTTAGCACGTGCTTCTGGCGGTACGAAAAGCTCAGATCCTTAAATAGCAGGTCGGACGACGTCATTGTTTGTTCCTTTTATGGTTGATGTGGATGATGAGCAGATACAGAAAGAATGGGGCGCCGACAAATGAAGTGATAATGCCCACTGGTATAACAATGGGTGCCGCTACGGTGCGGGCTATAATATCGCTTAGTAACAGAAATATCGCCCCAAGGATGGCTGAGCCGATAATGACGGTCGGCTCGTTGGAACCTATCAGACGCCTCGTTATATGGGGTATGATGAGTCCTACAAACGCGATGATGCCGAAAAAAGCCACCGTAACCGCAGTGCAAAGCGAGGCCACCAGGATGTTGATAATACGTAACCGGTTAACTTTAACCCCCAGGCTTTGCGCCACTTCATCGCCGGCATTGAGGGCGGCGAGTGAAAAACCATTGTAGATAAAATAGACCATTGATGGTATCACCACTATCAGTAACAGTTTGACATTATTGCCATCGGCTTTTCCCAGATCCCCAAACATCCATGAAACGATGGCGGTCAGTTCGGTGTCATTGGAAAAGTATTGAAGCAACGAAGTGCCCGAATTAAATAACGATGACAGGATAATACCTGCTATGATAAGTGTTTCGGGCGATGCCCCCCGCCAGCGTGCCAGGGCGGTAATAAATAAAGCGCACAGCAAACCCATGAGAAAGGCTGAGATGGTGATGAGATATGGACTGGTGCCTGACAGGGGCATCAAATAACCGGATACAACAATGACCAGGGCCGCGCCAAACATCGAGGCGGCACTTAAACCCAATGTGTAGGGCGAGCCCAGGGGGTTACGTATAACGGTTTGAATAACGGAGCCGGAGATGGCCAACGCAACGCCCGACAGGATGGCGGCTAATACCCGTGGTATACGGATATGAAACAATACCTGTGCGGCGGTATGATTGGTATGACCTAAAAGCATAGCCGGGATTTCGCCCATGGGCAGGTTGGAGCTGCCAACCGATAAACCAACAAGTGTTAGCAGTAGCAGAACGATTAATGAGCCTGTTAGTAGCAGGTTGCGTTTGAGGCGCTGTTGTGTTAGTTGTTGTTCAATCATGAAACGCATGTTTTAGCCAGCCCTGGTACGTTGCTGTCATCTTATCAAAAATATCAACGCCTAAAAACTGCTTGTAAACAGCACGGCTTTCGGCCTCAAAATCGATATTCATACCGGGATATAGCACCGACGCCACAAACCAGCCGTTGGCTAACACCGATTCGTAGTTGGTGCCGTACCAATTATAGGGCATGAGGGTATGTACATTATTGTTTTGAATGGCATCAAGGGTGTCATGAAGTGGCGTGCCGGGGGCTATTTGCGGGGCTACGAGGGCTAATCCGGCGGCATCGATAAACAGATGGTCGGGGTTCCAGTTGATAAGTTGTTCTGCATCGATGGTGTATCCCCGTATGCTGCCCGAAGCCGGCGGTAATGCTATGCCGTTGGCCACATTGTGGGCGTTGAGAAATGAGAATGCTTCGAATTGTGGAACCGTGGAGGTGATACCGCGCGCCCCGCTGTAGGAGGCGCCTCCAAGATAAACTGCGGGCTGACAGGGGGCTGTTGCTCCCAGCTTTTTTAGCCTTTTGGTTTGTCTGTCTATAAAACGGATAAGTGAATTGGCTCGCGTTGTGCGGTCAAGTACTTGTCCGATAAGGCGCAATGACTGATCGAAAAGGGGGCGTTGCGTCGATAAATTGCCTGGATTGAGTACGATGACGGGGATGCCTGTCTTTTGCTGTAACGCATCGGCTTGACCTGCTGTGGCGTAAGTGATGAAAATGACATCCGGATGATTGACCGTCAACAGTTCGGCATCGCCGCCCTTCATGGGGCCTATGACCGGTTTTTCGGCCAGCTGTGGATACGCCATGGCGTAGGGACGACCGTAGCGTTGTTCTACATCTTCAACGCCCGACACCAGCGAAACGGCATTCATATAAACTAATAAACGCAGTGCCCCGGGATTTAGCCCCACTATTCTTTTTATGTTTTGCGGAACCGAAACCGTCCGCCCAAGCAGATCGTCAATGGTGATGTTTTGGGTGGACGGGGAGGGGGAACCGGTTTTACAACTCAACAACAGCATAAAGAAGATGATTCCGATACTTTTTATGAAACCTGTTAAGGAAGTGCGTTGACGTAGCTTCATTGCTATTGGGTGGATAGCTGTCATTATTTTTCTGAGTTGTGTATTTGTTCGGTGCGACTCATGGTGAGCTTGCCGTGATGAATGCCTTTTATCGCAATGAGTTGATCGGACAGATTGGTGAGTTGGCAGGCTTCGCCTTTTATAGCTATCATTTGCATGCAATTATCATTACCGAGATTAAAATGCTGAGACCCCAAAATCAAGGACTGGTTGGCATGCTGTATTTGAAATATCTGTTCCGTTATATTTCGTTTGTGAAAGTTGTAAATGAGAGTGATGGAACCTGCCACCTGGTTGTTACACATCCATTTGGTGCGTGCAGTATGGTCGGCTATCAGCTGACGAATGGCCTGTGAGCGGTTGGTGAATTTGTTCTTAACAACAAAGTCATCCAGCGCTTCAAGCAGTTCCTGTTCAAGTGAAACCCCAAATCGAACAACGCTCATAATAATACGTTTTTGTAAATTCGTAACACGAATGAGCAAATATAACGGTTTGTTCATCCATGAGCAAATGTAAATGACCGTTTAGAGAGCCAGCATAACGACGGAGTTGGACTTTATAGCTCAAACTTTAGCGTCCTGCTGCCCGTCCCACAGCATCAACGCCAAATTTTTTACGTATCCGGTCCATGGCTTGATAGAGATGTACCTGCTCAGGAGTGTCTTCAAACAGGTTGAGCTGTTGCGTTCCCGACACTAAATGGCTGAGCCGGACGCCGATGAGGCGCACCAGCACACGCCGGGTATAAAGGCGGAGCAACAGTTCCTTGGCTTCACGTATGAGTATGTGATCGAAGGAGGTGTAGGGAATGCGTTTTTGAATGGTGTGCGTGTTAAAGTCGGCATATCTTATTTTTACCGTGATACAGGCTGTTAGTTTGTTGGAAGCGCGTAGCTCAAAGGCCAGTTTCTCGGTGATGCGAACCAGCCATTCGTTTAAAAAACGAAGGTCGGTGGTATCTTTTTCGAAGGTTTCTTCTGAGCCGATAGATTTTCGCTCATAGTAGCGTTCCACGGGTGAGGGATCAACGCCATGGGCTTTTTGCCATAAGTCAATGCCGTTTTTGCCCAGTACCCGTTCCATCATATCGGGGGGAACCTGCCCGAGTGTTTGTATATTTTCGATGCCCATGGAACGTAGCAGCCTGAAGGTTTTTGGTCCCAGCATGGGGATTTTTTTGATGGATAGGGGGTTGAGGAAGGGTTGTACCTGGTGGCGCGCCACAAACAGTTCACGGGAGGTGCCGCTCTTGGCTTCTCCGGTGGCTATTTTTGACACCGTTTTGTTCACTGACAAACCAAAGGAGATGGGGAGCCCTGTTTCGCGAATGATGGTTTGCCGTAATTCATGGCTGAATTTTAGCGTGCCGAAAAAACGATCCATCCCGGTAAGGTCAATGTAATGTTCATCAATAGATGCTTTTTCGTATACAGGCACCTTTTCGGCGATGATGTCGGTTATCATGTTTGAGTAACGGCTGTAGCTATCCATGTCGCCACGTATAAAAACGGCTTCCGGACACAGCTGTCGTGCCAGACGCATGGGCATGGCCGAGTGAACGCCAAACGAGCGCGCTTCGTAGCTGCATCCGGCTACAACACCGCGATCAGACAGGCCCCCTATGATGATGGGCCGGTGGTTCAGACGGCTGTTCTGAAGGCGTTCTACCGATACGAAAAAAGTGTCCATATCCATGTGGACAATCTGTCGGTTGTCTGGTTCTAAGTCCGTGTTAGTTGTCATATTGATTATAATGTAATCTTTGAGATGATTGTAATTTATATAAAAGATGATAGCTTCGCAATGAATCGGGATATTTATTTTGTGGATGATGTCGTACCTGTCCATAAAGTCAGGTGTTTGAGTTGTAAACTTTCAAATTTACGGCTCCCTCCGTCCGAAAAATGTGAGCATACACTTGTAAATACCTATTTTAAGTACAAGTATAACGCAGTCGTAGACTTTATAGACAAGCACAAATCAAGGCTGAAAGCCTTGTAGTCATTAGCACAGGACCTCGTCCTGTGGTGTGATTATCCGTTGTTTTATCGCCCTGAAAGGGCACCAGCCAAAAGATAAATGCAACCATATTTTACCTCGCAATCGATATAATATTCCGACAAGCAGATTTTTTATTTGCCTGTTTACCCGATGATTTTATTCTAATCCCATATGTCATAAATAGCCTTGAAATAGCTTGTATAGCTGTTTGACTTTCTCCCTTAGGGCTAATGTGTTTGTCTATAATAATGTTATTTTTTTTGCCCAAGAGTTTTTAGACAATCACTTTCTACATCCGTAAAATTATGCTTTTTGTGGCTTTCCGCACTGAAAGTGCAAATTACTTCAGCCCAACGGCAACGCCTTGGGAGCCCATATTGAATAATAAATTTCGCCTTGAAAAGGCAGGTCAAATATTTAGCGCATGTCCATAAACCTAAGTGTTTGAAATATAAACTTCAAATACAAGGCTTGCGAAGGCATAAAAATCAAGGCGTTTCCTTTTCGTAAATGACAGTTTATAGTACAAGCATAACGAAGTTGTTGACTTTATAGACAAATACTATTTGATAGTTTCCTTTACAAATTCTGGTGTCTGGAGTTACAACGTCTTAAAATTAACTGTAATTTTAACCTTTATATTTACTCATTTAAATTATTCTTTATGGATCCGAAAGCTATAAAATATGCTCTTAAGTCACAGAAGACTGAGATCACTGAATATCATATTTACAAGGCGCTGGCTAAACGAAGTAAAAATGAGACTAATAAGTCTGTTTTGAATCGTATTGGAGACCAGGAACTGGGGCATGCCCGTTTTTGGGAAACTAAAACCGGCGTTAAGCTTCAACCCGACAAATGGCGTATCTTCCGCACGCTTTTTTTGGTTCGTGTTTTAGGGTTAACTTTTGTGTTAAAGTTAATGGAGAAAAAAGAGGGTACAGGTTCCGGCAATTATCAGATTCTGTCGCAGTATTACCCCGAAGCAGAACAGCTGGCCAAGGAGGAAGCCGAACATGAAAAGTCGGTTTTGAATATGCTGGAAGAAAGCCATTTGCAATATGTGGGGTCCATTGTGTTGGGTCTTAACGATGCCCTGGTTGAGCTGACTGGTGCTCTGGCCGGTTTCACCCTGGCTTTGGCCGATTCACGGATTATTTCTTTGGTTGGGTTGGTTACCGGTATTTCGGCGGCTCTATCTATGGCAGCTTCCGAATTTTTGTCATCCAAAGCAGAGGGGGATGAAACCGCGGGGAAATCGGCTATCTACACAGGTATTTCGTACCTTATTACCGTGACGTTATTGATATTGCCATTTCTTCTTCTCGATAACCAATTTATTGCATTGGCCATTGTCTTGCTCACCGCTGTTCTTATTATTTTCTGTTTTAATTATTATCTCGCAATTGCCAAAGACCTCAATTTTAAACATCGTTTCTGGGAAATGACGTTGATTAGTTTGGGCGTAGCAGCATTTTCTTTCTTTGTGGGTTATTTGTTAAGGAGTCTGCTGGGAGTCGATATTTAGTATTAGCAAGAAAACTTACGTGTCTGATAATAAATGTTCAGATTCAAGGCTTACGAAGTACGCAAAATGTGAGTTTACTCCCGTAAATGACCATTTTGAGAGCAGGCGTAATGCCGCTTAAAATTTTTTGTAAGCACTATTTAGGATTTTTTGTTTTGCATATATTTTAGAAAGCATTCGGCATAGGCCCTGCCCACTGGCAGGGTCTTGCTGTTAATTGTTACCTGGTTTTTGGTGAATGCCGTTATTTGGCTGGTTGCTACAACGAATGATTTATGAATGCGGATGAAAATATTTTCGGGCAATGCTTCCTGAATATTTTTTAGTGACATCAGGGTTGTGATCGTTTTTTTTGGTGTGTGGATTTTTATATAATTGTCCATCGCTTCAATAAACAGAATATCATTAATGTTTACGAGGATATTCTGATATTCAGATTTAACAATGATGAAGTCGTTTTGTATGGGCGCAGGGGGTGTCTGCCATACCCGTTCAATTATTTCACGTGCTTTGTTAACGGCTTTAAGAAATCTGTCGAAGCTATATGGCTTTAGAAGATAATCAATAGCATCGAGGTTGAAGCCTTCGACGGCATATTGACCATAAGCTGTAATAAATATAATATAAGGGGGCTTGCCAACGGTTCTAGCTAACTGTATTCCCGAAATATCCGGCATCTCAATATCTAGAAATAACAATTGAGGTTGTTTGCTTTTGATGATAGAGGCCGCTTCTACCGGATCGGTGCAAGCGGCTTCAACTTGCAGGAATGGGATTCTTCCGGCAAAGTCTTTTACAATTTCCAGGGCACGAGGCTCATCGTCAACGATCACACATTTTATCATAGCTCCTTAATTGTAAGATGAATAGTGTAGTCGTCCTGAGTTATTCGTGTCTTAAGTATGTGCTGGTTAGGGTAGGTGAGTTGAAGCCTGCGTTTTACGTTTTGTAAGCCGGTACCTGTGTTTGTCGTGTTAGTATTCATCTTTTTGTTTTTCACATTAAAAATAATTCCATTGTTTTCAATTGTCAAAATGATGCTTATGGTAGATGCTGTGTGGGTGCTTACACCATATTTAAAAGCATTTTCGACAAATGGTAATAGCAGTAGAGGCGCTATATTGTGTTGTTTGCTATCGCCTTTAATTCGAAAATCAATGGTCGTTTTTTCGGTTAGCCTGATTTTTTGAAGATGGATATATTGGTTAATAACATCAATCTCCTTGTTGAGCGGAATGGTGTCTAACTGTGTTTCTGTGAGTACAAAACGCATCAGATCGGCCAGTTTAAGTATCGTGTCGGGTGTCTCTTCCGACTTTTGCATCGACATGTGATACAGGTTGTTAAGGGTGTTGAATAGAAAATGTGGGTTTATCTGGGCTTTGAGAGCAGAGAGTTCTGCCTGTGATTTCTCCTGTTCGGCTTGATTACGGCGTTGTTCGGTGTCGAACCAGGAGCCGATGATTTTAGTACCGGTACTTACCATAAATACCAGCAGAAAGGTTAGTAATGAGTTAAATGGAATGTGTATCAGGAGCGGTTTAAACATCGGAATGTCATCACTTTTGGGAAGCAACATTCTGGAATCGGGCCCAAAATCGGGGCGATGAAGCGGCATTCTTTCGGGCATTATGGTTTCAAAAGGAGGACGAAGCCAGTCGCCTAAGTCCGAAAAATAGAGATAAATCAAGAGTATAACGAAGGTAATGCCAAAAAATTGCCAGAAACATTTTTGAGCTAGAAACCGGGGTACCAGAATCAGGTTGTTTAGGTAATAGTATCCCATCAGGAAACCAAACATCCCAAAAAACAGCCACGGTTTCATATCATAAAACGGCATAAATAACATTAGGAGGACAAAAAATGTGCTCCATATCATGATGTGCGACAGGGTATTAATGGTGTTACGTTTCATTGGTTTCTTATTGATGCGATAATAATACAAAGGTAACTTATTGATTATTATTCTCTGAGGCTGTTCGCCAAGTCAATCGGGTTGTTTACCCTTTTTTTGGAGCAGACCTTTTCTTTTTAGATAATTTCGATATCGGCAAGTCGTTAAGTAGAGTCTGTCCATAAACTAAGGGTTTGAAATATAAAGTTCAAATTCAAGGCTTGTGAAGTCCGAAAAATATGGGTTTACTATGGTGAACGACTATTTTGAGAATAAGCATAACGCAGCAGTTGGATTTTTTTGCAAGCACTGAGTGTTTGTCGCAACGCACAGGTATTAATCGCTAAAATATAGAAAGAATGTTTGTCAGAAATGATCAAAGTTCGACGCTTGAGACGATGTTGTTAAAGGAGGAGGGACGCAAAAGACCAAAGGCAATGGCTGACCAATTAGATTTGGTGCTTCAGGATTTTAATCCGATAGGTCTCGATGATGTGGCCGCCGTTAAGCTGATGAACCGTGTAGACAGCAAATTTGTGGTGCCATTTTTTTTAGTGCCTGATATTCTTGAGCAGGCAAGTCTGTTTTATTTCGTGCAGGAGATTCAGCAGCGACGGATTGCTAATTACCATACAACCTACTGGGATACCCCTGATTTTCGACTTTATTATGCTCATATCAATGGAAAGCTTAACCGTTGTAAAGTGAGGGTACGGACTTATGTCGATACCTTTCAGCATTTTTTGGAGGTGAAATCAAAATCCAATAAGGGGAGAACGAATAAAATACGGATCCCGGTAGAAATCGCGTTGGCGCTTGAGGCTTCGGATTTTTGTTTTTTGCACCAGCAAATGCCTGATTTTCCCGTCGGTACTCTACAACCCGTTTTGAATAATCAGTTTTTCAGAATTACCCTGGTGAGTTGTGCTATGGATGAACGGTTAACCATTGATTTTAATCTTTCGTTTTCCAGACCTGATGGTCTCAAAGATTTGAAGGTGTCCCCTCTAGTAATCATTGAATTGAAGCAGGATAAAAATGTTAATTCTCCCATAGCTTCCATTTTGTTGGAAAATCGGGTTAAAGCTACCGGTTTAAGTAAATATTGCTTGGGCGTAAGTCAGCTGTATGAGAATGTGAAATACAATATTTATAAATCTAAAGTCCAATTTTTAAAAAAGCAGTTACATGACGAATCTATTTTTGGCTAAAGTACAGGAACCTATTGATATGTGGTCGTTTGATACCGGAAGTGTGGGGTTGATGTTGTTTCGTTTTGGAGTTAACCTGTTGGTGACCGCCGGTATTATTCGTTTTTTGTATTACCCGCGGTCGCAACGACGCGACTATTTTTTTTCGTTTATAATTACCAGTACCACCATTTTTATGCTGCTGTTTATGCTCGATAATGTGAAAATTCAGGTTGGGTTTGCCCTCGGTTTGTTTGCCATCTTTGGTATTTTGCGTTATCGAACCGATACTTTACCTATACGTGAAATGACGTATCTGTTTATGATAATAGGTATTTCGGTGATTAATGCGCTTGAAAAGCATGTGAGCTATCCAGATCTTTTTGCCACAAATTTTATTTTTATAGGTGTTACATGGTTAATGGAAAGCAGTAAGGTGTTACGTCATGTAACCAGTAAACTAATTGTTTATGAAAAAATTGATCTGGTAAGGCCTGATCGCTATCCTGAATTGTTAGATGATTTACGCGAACGTACCGGTATTCCTATAAATAAAGCCGAAGTTGGGGGAATTGATTTTTTAAAAGATACGGCTGTTATAAAAGTGTACTACAATAGTAAAGAGGTGAACAGTACGGATATTAATTTTTTAAAGAGCCCACATAATGATTTCTAACTTGAGATTATTTATCACGGTACTTTTGGTGCTTGTCCCAATGTTTTCCACCATGGGGCAGGATCGGTATCCGGCCTGGTGGTCGGGTTTCGCTATTGAAAAGGAATTGACCAAGGAGATTAGTCTGGAGCTGGAGCCTGAATGGCGTTATTTATTGGACGAAGACGAGACAGACCGTTTTTCAACTTCGTTGAATGTCGATTATGCTTTTAATAAAAAATGGAAGTTTGGTGTCGGATATACTTGGATTCACGATCATGATATCGACGATGATGAGTATGCTAACCGAAATCGTTACAGCTTATTTGTCAGACATAAGCGGGTTTTTGGTAATTGGTCCATGTCATTACGCGAAAAATTTCAATCAACTTATTACGACGCAGATAATGATAATAAAAAGTACGATCCTAAAAATGCCTTGCGATCGAAGTTGGAGGTGTGCTATAAGATAAAATTGTTGCATATAAAGCCTTATATATCTGGCCAATTCCGTTATCAGCTTAACAATCCTGATGGTAATGAGATCGATAATTTCCGTTGGGCTTTTGGTACTGATTATGAAATCAGTAAAACGGTTTCGGCAGATTTTTATTGTCAATATGATAAGGTCGTTAATGTAAAAGAGCCGGAAGCAGGTTGGGTTTTGGGGACCAGCCTCAAATTTGAATTTTAGTACGCAACGAACCTATTTATTAAAACAGATGAAACGAGCCATGAGAATTGTTTCACACACAGGAGTATGATTATCCTGGCGAGTTCCATATGGCAACTTAAAGACAAATTATAAACATATGAAACGAACATGAATTTTAGCATTCTAAAATACACACAGTCGAATGATTAAAATTCATTGAGAGTTCCATATGACCATTGAAAGATAAATTATAAACATATGAAAGCAACACTTTATTTTTGGCTGGTAGCCGGATTGTTTATTTCGGCAGGTTTTTGGGCCTGTACGGACGATGGCGATAATTACGAGGATGATACTTCGGGTACTGAAACCACTGTTGATCCAGAGGGCAGCGAAGATACTGCCGACGACGCGCTGGTAAGTAATAGCGAAAGCCATGAGGAAGCGAGTGATTATGTTTACACCGATTCCGATATCGTGGATATCGCTCTGGAGGGTACATCTGCTCTTGCGGATGGCGCTGGCGTGTCGGTCTCCGGTTCGATAGTGACTATTGAGAGTGCAGGCGTTTATCGCGTTACCGGAACTCTGACCAACGGTCAGTTGGTGATTGATGCCGGGGATGACGATGTGGTCAGGATTATTTTGAATGGCACTGATATTACCTGTAGCAATAGTGCGGCTGTTTTTGTGGATGATTGTAAAAAAGCCATTTTCATGTTGGCCGAGGGTACCAATAATCAGTTGACCGATGGTGCTTCTTATGTCTTCGAAGCGGATGATGACGAGCCTAACGCTGCGTTTTTCAGTAAAGAGAATATGTCGGTGGCTGGTTCCGGAAGTCTGACTGTTACCGGTAATTATAATGATGCGATTAATTGTAAGGATGGGTTGGTGATTAATGGGGCCACAATTACTGTAAATGCTGTAGATGATGGTATTCGTGGCAAGGATTATCTGATCGTTAAAGAAAGCTCAATTGTGGTAAACAGTACTGGCGATGGTTTTAAATCTGATAACGACGCGGACTCTGCCTGTGGCTATATTTTAATAGAATCCGGAGATTTTAATATTAATGCGGGCGGTGATGGGCTTGCGGCTGAAACGGATGTAATTGTTGCGGATGGATCTTTTAATATTGTAACAGGAGGGGGAAGCAGTTACAGTTATAATTCTGATAATTCAATGAAAGGTATTAAGGGTGGAACCGGTATAATAATTGACGGCGGCATTTTTACAATTCAGACGGCTGATGATGCCATTCACAGCAATGGAACGGTAGCCATAAATGGCGGAACTTATGATATCGCCTCGGGCGACGACGGCGTTCATGCCGATGTGGCACTGGGTATTAATGGTGGCGATATGATCATCACAAAATCTTATGAGGGATTGGAAAGTGCCGTAATAACGTTCAACAGCGGGTCTGTTCATCTGGTTGCCAGCGATGATGGGGTTAATGCCGCAGGTGGTAGTGATAACTCTTCGCAGGGAAGACCTGGTGCTGGTAATTTTTCTTCTTCGGGTGATTATTATTTGTATATCAAAGGCGGTTATCTGGTGGTTAATGCAGGAGGAGATGGACTGGATGCCAATGGCACCATAGAAATGAGCGGCGGTACGGTTATTGTTAATGGGCCCACTTCGAGCGGTAATGGCGTTCTCGATTATAATGACGACTTTAAGCTTACGGGGGGCACATTGATCGCTGCCGGAATTGCTGATATGCCGCAAACGCCTGGCTCTGCTTCAACACAGTGTTCGTTGACGATCGCATTTGATAGCAGTCTGTCAGCAGGGACTTTGTTTCATCTTGAGACAGCCGGTGGTGATGAAGTAGTTACTTTTGAGCCATCAAAAAGATATCAATTGGTGACTTATTCTTCTCCATTGTTGGTAAAAGGGACTTCTTACTCAATTTATTATGGTGGTAGTGCCACGGGTGAACAGGTCGATGGCTTGGTTACTGATGGCGTGTATACCCCTGGAAACAAATACGATGATTATACTCAATCGCAAATTGTTACATCCATAAATGTTCGTTCTGGCTTTTAGTTTTGTAGTGGGATGACTCTTTTGGGGTGTCGAATAATGATTTTTTAAATAAAAGAACTCATTCAAAGTCTTTTAAAGGGCTATTGAGTGAGTTTTTTATTTGAGTTTACTCCCGTATCGCTGTTTTGAGAGCAAGCGTAACGCAGCAAATTGGACTTTATATCGATTATTAATCAAGGCTGAAAGCCTTGTAGCATAAGCACAGCATTGCCCTGTGCTATTATATCCAGGCGTTTCATTGCCCTGAAAGGGCTACAGCCAAAAAGATTCACCTATTTTTTTATGACAAGCATAACGAAGTAGTTGACTTTATATTATTGATACGACAGATATATTAATGACGAGGTAGAAACAATAATCCATAGCGCAATACCTTGTAAAAAGCTGCCTTTACCTGCTTTTTTTATGTCGGTAAGCGACAAGTTGCTGCCGATAAGAAAGATGGCGGCTACCAGGCAACGTTTGCCTGCCAGACTCAAAAAGTGGTACCCGACCGATAATTGTGGAATAAAGTGAGCGATCAGTATTGCCACCACAAACAGAACGATGAACCATGGTATTTTTATTTTTTTACCGTTTTTCCGGTTGAATAAAGCAAAGGCCAGCGAGACCGGGATAATCCATAAGGCGCGTGTCAGTTTAACAATGGTGGCTGTTTGGAGCGCCACTTCACCGTAAGCCGCGCCGGCGCCTACCACCGAGCTGGTGTCATGAATCGCTATGGCAGCCCAATATCCAAATGTTTCCTGACTGAGATTGAAGAAATGACCTATCACAGGAAACAAAAACAGGGCTACGGCATTAAGCACAAATACCACGATAAGCGAAAATGAGGTTTCGTGGTCTTTGGCATCAATTACCGGCGCAACGGCTGCGATAGCACTGCCTCCACAAATGGCTGTGCCCGAAGAAATAAGTAATGAGGTATTTCGTTCTACTTTAAAAATACGACCCAAAATGAACCCGGTTGTTAATGTTCCCAAAACTGAAATAACGGTCAGCATGACACCGGTTTTGGAGGTGGTTAGTACCTGCGATAAATTCATCCCAAAACCCATCATTACAATGGACCACTGAAGAATTTGGGTTCTGAATCGGGTGAAAAATTTATCCTTAATGCGAAAGGCCGATAGTAAAATGCCGGCTGTTAGTGCCAGTGCCGGTGATGTTATAGGCATTAAGCATAATATAAGGCAAAGGCTGTAAATGATGCGTGTGGTTGTCTGGTTCATTTTTGCGTCAGTTAATGAGTATTGAATGGCGCAAAAATAGTGTTTAGATATAACTGTATAAAATACTGAATAGTTATGTCTTATAACTTTTGGTTATGTGACGACTTCCTTTTCAATCCGTACTAATCAATTTTTTGGTGGTAAGGGGCAGGGTTGTTGTTCGTGTGCGTTGCGTTGGCAGGCGACGGGTTTATTTCAGATTGTTTAAGTGATTTAGAAACAGCTCGGGTATCGACGTTTCGTAGCCGTGCAGCACAGCGGTTCTAAATGAGCGGGTGATGGTCAGGTCTTCTATCTTTAATTGAGTTAGTTGGTTGTATTGTAGTTCTTTTTGGATGGCGATTTTTGAGACCAATCCGATGCCATCAAAATTGGAGAGTAAGTTTTTGATGCTTTCGGTACTTCCCAGATGCATAAAAATATTTAATTGTGAGGGGTTTATATTTTTTCGGCTAAGAGCTTTGAAAATGGCTTCGAGCGTTCCCGATCCTTTTTCGCGCACAACCAATGGTAGTTGTAGCAGGTCGTTTAGTGTTATGACGTTGCGTTTAAAAAAGGCACTGTTTTGTCCTACTATGGGAACAATTTCATCTTCTTTAAACAGCGTATATTTGATGTCGGGATGGGAACTGATATTTTCAACCAGGGCTAAGTCGATTTTTTTGTTAATGAGTTTCTGTTCCATTTCTGCTGAATTGCCATTGAGCAGAAACAGTTCAATATGTGGATATTTTAGGTGAAAGGTGCCCAGATGTTGTGGCAAGAGGTATTGCGCTATGGTTGAGCTGGCACCTATACGTAACTGACCCTGGTAACTATCGGTCAGTCGGCCGATTTCAAAGTTAAGGTCATCGTATTTTTGTTTGATTTGCTTGAGCTGGTTGTAAACAAGTTGTCCGGCTCGTGTAAGATAAATTTTGTTGCCCTTTCGATCGAATAAGGGGAGGTTCAGCTTACGTTCGAGCTCTCGGATGTGTTTGGTAACTGCGGGCTGACTGATAAACAGACTTTCGGCAGCCTTTGAAAAACTCAAGTGCCCGGCTACAGCCATAAAAACCTGATCACGATAATCCATTTTCTTGTGTTACTTGTGTGAGGTAAAAATAGATAAAATTTGAGAGACTTCTTGTTCCCTTTTTTGGGGATGGAGTCCTCAGCGAATATGGGGTAATTGTTTCAAACCACAAGTCTATGATGAGATTGGGAAACAATATTGTTGCTTTTTGTCAAACACAGAAGCTTGGACTTTTTAGTTTGCACTATCATATTGAAATGGTCGATTAGGAACGAAAGATAGTAATGTTAAATAATTCTTCTTTTGTCATAAAAAGCTTTGTTTGAATTACATTTGTGGCTTATTAATACAGCCTTGCTTTGAATACAACATCCCGTGTAAAATATTATTCCCATTTAGAGGAGACGCTGAATATTTGGAGCCATGCGGTCGGTTTATTGCTGAGTGTGGTAGCTTTATTTTTTTTGTTGAATAAGGCGGCTCAGCAGGATCAGATATTGTATTGGGTGGCTTATATTGTTTATGGTTTATCGCAGATCGCTGTTTTTTCGGCATCCACTTTTTACCATGCAGCAAAGGATGAAACACGGCGTCATCGTTTAAATATTTTTGATCATTCGGCCATTTATTTATCAATTGCCGGAACTTATACGCCCATAACTTTGCTTGTTATTCCGGGGGTGTGGGGTTGGTCGGTATTTTTTGTTGTTTGGAGTATGGCACTGGTGGGTATCGTCTTGAAATTGTTTTTTACCGGTCGCTTTAGCTTGCTATCAACCATTAGTTATGTGGTTATGGGAGGTGTTATTGTGTTGGCTATAAAATCGTTGATAGATCTGATGGCTTTGCCTGGATTACTGCTGCTGGCTTTGGGTGGCGTAATATATGTTATTGGAGCTGTATTGTATCAGCTTAAACAGCTACCATATAATCATGCCATATTTCATTTTTTTGTTTTGGCAGCAGCTATTTGCCATTTTATGATGGTTTATTTTTTCACCTGATTTTTGGGTCAGAGTTTCAAGGTTTTTATTTTTTAAGAATGGAAGGTACCAATCGAAGTCATATAAAACCCGGGATAAGGGTTCGTATTGTTTTAAAAAAAGATCAGCGTACAGGCGCTCTCACCGAGGGCGTGGTAAAAGATATTCTGACCAATTCGTCAACACATCCGCATGGTATTAAAGTGCGGCTTCAAGACGGTGCCGTGGGGCGGGTTAAAGAAATTATTTCGGCGTCTTTATGAAGGGGACGTCTAATTCATTGGCCACATCGCAGTCCTCTTGTCTGAAAGTAACTGAGTCTGTTGAGTTGTTGAAATATCTTTTGGCATCGTTTCCCAATAACAGTCGTAGTTGTGCCAAAGGGTGGCTGGCGCATCATAAGGTTTTTGTTAATGGTAGCATGGTTAGTCAGTTTAATCATTTGTTAAAGGCCGGCGATGAAGTTCATATAGGGGCCGGTAAAGTTGCCATAGCGAAACCCGATAAGCAACACGATGATTTTTCCATTGTTTTTGAGGACGATTATCTCATTGTGGTGGATAAGCGCGCCGGGATTCTTACCATGGCATCGGCCGATGAGAAGATACACACGGTTTATCATGGCCTGAGCCATTATATGAAATCGACACATCCGGGCGGAAAAATATTTATTGTTCACAGACTCGATCGCGAGACCTCGGGGCTGGTGGTTTTTGCTAAAAGTGAAAAGGTGCAACACCTGTTTCAGGATGACTGGAAGCAGGTTGTAACCGATCGCATTTATGTGGCCATCACTGAGGGGGTGGTGCTTAAGGATGAAGGCGTTGTTGAGTCGTATTTGTTTGAATCGAAGTCGTTGGTGGTTCATTCGGGTACGAATCCGGAGAAGGGAAAACGAGCCGTTACCAATTACAAAGTCATCCGGCGGTCGAAAGATTTTTCAATGCTGGAGCTGCAACTGGATACCGGTCGTAAAAACCAAATCAGGGTGCACATGCAGGATTTAGGACACAGCGTGGTTGGCGATAAAAAATATGGTGCCAAAGGCAATCCTTTGGGGCGTCTGGGGCTTCATGCCAAACGCTTGTCGTTTGTGCATCCCGTAACACATCAGTCCATGAATTTTCAGTCGCCCACGCCTAAAAAATTTTTGCATCTGTTCTGTAAAGGCCATTAATTGTGACATTTTGTCATATTCTGAAATAGCTTGACGTAAAAAGTCAAGTAAAATGAAAAAAAAAGGAATTGCCATGTTAACAAATAGC